>CANOBT010000012.1 GCA_947564305.1 uncultured Lachnospiraceae bacterium
TATGCTGTATATCAGTCTATATCGTGCTCCTTGCATTTCCTCAGCTCTTCTTAATAAATGTGGCACTGCACTTGGGACATCTGACCTCTATCTTTCCCTTCCCTCTTGGAATCCGAATCTTCTGTTTACAACCAGGACACTTGTATATATGGTATACTCTTCTTTGCTGCCACATAGACTTCTGCTTCTGAAAGAAACCACGAATCGTACTGGTACGTGACAGGAAAGCCTGATTCTCAGCATAACGCTTCGTCACATTTTTTGAAAAATGCCGGAAATAACAATAGATAAGAACCGCCCATCCCAGCGCATAGCATATCAAGCGTGTATTCCTTCCTCCAAATACATTCGAAGCAAATACAATAACCAATCCGGTTACCATGAGAAACTTTGTAAAGGAATCCGGCCCATAAGCGCCATACCTGCCCTGCATAAAACGTATTACTCTTTCTTTCATCATCAGCCCACCTTATTTTTATTATCTATTTGTGAAACCTCTTGCCTTGCTTGTTATTCTCTACCGTTTTGATAAGATTGTCAATTAACTCCAGATAAAATTTTGCTAATCTATTTCTGATAACCAAAAAACAGCCACAAAATAACTCCTGCTTATTTATAAATGCGAAAATTATTTTGCAGCTGTTTTTTCATGTTCTCTCACAAGAAATACTTAAATATAAATTATTTTGTTTCATTCTCCTCCACATTCAGTATATTGTTGCACACTTCGCCGGATATGAGATATACAATTCTGGAATCATTCATCATCACATACCGATTCCCATTACCGTCCTCGTCACCTATATACAAAGTCAAGACTTGCTCCTCCTCATCCTTGGTATATGTAGCCTCCACAGTAATACGGGATTTTTCATCCAGACCAAAACCTTCCAAATCTTCATCCTCCACCGAATAGTCTGCTGCGGAACCTAAAGTGACTGCTCCAAGGCCGCCGGCCACAGCCGCGATATTCTTGGTATCATCCTCGTTTTCAGAATCATATGTGGTCGTTTCTCCATCACGGATGATCACTTCTTTTTTCAGATTACCGCTCCCTATATTCGGATAAGTATCTAACTGCGCCATCTCTTCCAGACTATACTGTAACATTGTTGTGAGCGTGCTGCTGACGGTATATATCTTTTCAGTGCTTTCATTCAACAGATAATACGCATCATTCACTGCATTACCTATCCTTAAATCCGTTTTATTTCCGTCCGAATCTACCAGATTTACCGTGTACATAGGTTCCGTCAGCCCGTAATCTTCCAAAGCATCCCCGTCTTCTAATTCCCGCAGGGCCGTCAGTTTACCAAATGTAGAGGCTATCTGCTCCGGATAGCTCTGAGCAAGAGGAAAATCAGGATCTTGTTTATAAATCCATCTGTCGTCCTCTTTTTCAAATGCAAATTCCGCACTGCCCGTATGATAGTTAATTGTATTCACTTCTGCTATCTCTGTCACATAAATGGTGGCCGCCTCTTTCTCGGCCTTCTGCTGTTCCTCCTGTTTGTCATTATATCTTCGCATCAGTCCAAGCACGAGTAAAAGCAGCGGCAGAATCAAAAGCAGATACAAAAGCCTTTTTTTCTTTTTCTCCATATTTTTCGCAGTTCCTTTCAAAAAATCGGCTGTTTCAAATTTCTTATGCTTTACGCCGTCCAAACCAGACCATAAATCCCCACACAAGAATCAACAGCGGAATTCCAAATATTGTAAAGAGGCTCAAGATTCCCACATGCTGGATTGTATTGTACTGCACAGCCAGGCTCTTCGGTTCAATTGATAAATTCTCCACCCCATCAAAGTTGGCTGTCACCGCGTTCATAAATAATGTGGTGTTTTCCAATGTAGTAAAGGTATCCGTAATCTGCGAGTCCACCATAGCCGCCGAAGAAATCACCGTAAGACGGCTTTCCTTACCTTCACTGTCCTCTCCATCGGGCAAAGCACTGCTGCCTGACTCTCCTTCTAAATCCTCTGATGTTTCGTCTTCATTGGATTCACCATTTGTACCAGATTCGCCAGTATTATCAGCATTCTTCGTATCGTATACAGTCTCGGTTGCCACTGCCCCCAGAGTATAAGTCCCCTGAGTCTCTGAATCTTCTGTCACCGCATATCCTTCGTCACTGGTGGTCATAAAAGAAGTGGTCGAAATGGTATCCCGAGCCGCATCCACCATGTTAAGACCATGCGGATTAATCAGCAATACCATTTCTGAAGAAATCCCTTTAGCCATATCTCCGGACACACTCAGTATCGGGAAAATATAAAACGGATTTCCCTGATAGCATCGCTGGGCGTCTGCGATATACCCTTCTGCCGCTTCCATGCCATACTCTCTCATAATGGATGCCAAGTTCGGCAGGTTTGCCGGTTCCGTATCTCCCAGCAGAAGCATCATTTTCCCTCCGTCTGACAGATAAGAAAGCACTGCGTCCTTTTCTTCCTCTGTCAAATCATTTGCCGGCGCATACATCAGAAGTAAATCGCAGTCCTCCGGTATTTCCAGATTCATCATCAAATTCCACTCTGATACCGCATAATTGCTTTTGTCCATCAGCTCTGTCACAGAAGCCGGAAGCATCGCTTCCCCATGTCCGGCGGTTCGGTAAATCTGCTTTCCTGCATCACTGGTCACATAATTCACCGCACTGGTAAGCTGGCCCTCTCCGTCAAACTCGGATTCCGCGATACTGCCCGTATAATAGTAAGACGAGTAATCTATCACCACAATACTGTCAAAGGATACGGTTGTCGTTTTTCCGGTTTTCTCACAAGAAACCACAATCGAATTTTCAGATACATTATAGTCAGTTAAAGCGGAAGGATGCAACACCGGATCGACCCACTCTACGGAAATCTTCTTTGAGAGGGACGCATATTTACTCAAAAATGTCTGAATCCTTTCATCCGCCTCCTCTTTCACTGCAAGTACTGTAAATTTTACCTCTTCGTCCAGACCTTGCAGAAAATCTCTGCTAGTATCTGTAATCTCATAAATCTTCGTATTGCTCACATCAATATTGCGGTATTGTTCCGGAAGCTGCCCCACGATCAGATTGAGCACGACCACAATCGCAATCACCACTGCCGTTAATCCCACGCTGTATATCCCGTGCGTTGTTCCTGTCGTATGAAATAATCTTTTCATTTTTTCCACGGCCTGTTCCTCCTAACTCCAACGTCTTTTCTGAATCGTCTGCACGGTCAGGAATATAAATATTGTAATCACAGACAGATACAGAACAATTCCGCTCATATCCACAATATGATTCTGTGTAATCCCTGTAAAAACATCTGCAAATGCCAGTTTCCCGAGCAACTTTGACAGCAGATTGTCATACAGGCTGGATTTCACAACATAAACAGCCACACACGCAATGACACTGACAGCTTCTAAGACCACACTTAAAATCCAATTTGAAGTGATTTGCCAGATATAAAATACGATTAGGCTTAATATCAACAAAATTCCCACCATACATCCAGATGCCGAGGATGGAAGGAACTCCATGATTCCATTCCACAGGTATAAAAGCAGCAGTACGCCAAATGTCGTAATAAACGCGATAATCTGGCTCTCTGTCAAAGTCGATAAAAACATACCGATTGCAAGATATACACATCCCAAAAGGAAAAACACTGCAATCGAAATATAATCCACTTTCAGGTATGCCGTCCCGTTCATCTTAATAATTAATGGAAACAGACAGAACACAAGGTTCGGAATCGCAACGACTGTAGCCATAGCCAGGTATTTTCCCAGAACAACCTTTGTCAGGCTGATAGGTGCGGTCAAAAGGAGCTGGTCTGTCTTGTTCTTTCGCTCCTCTGCAAAGCTCCGCATGGTAATCAATGGGATTCCTACGATAAATACAATCAATGAACCGGATAATGTATAAGAAAAATAAGGATATCCTGCCGTCAGATTATACGCTGTAAAATAAATTCCGGTAAACAGCACCAGGAATGCAACAAATACACAGCCAACCATAGACTGAAAATAGGAACGTAGTTCTCTCTTATAAATCGCCAGCATCTACATCAGCCTCCTCTCCCTGGGTCAATTCCATGAACACTTCTTCCAGACTCGCTTTCGATGTCTTCAACATCAGAAGCGGACAGCCTGCATCTGCAAACGCAAGAAAGACCGCTTCACGGATATCCTGACTTTCACCGGATACGGCTGTTCCTATCTCAATCTTTGCATAAGTCGTCTCCTCCTCGGTCCTCTTGAGCTCCGTCTTTTCAATCCCTACAATATTCTGCAAAATTTTATTGACCTTTTCCGGTTCTGCTTTTGTCTCAATTTCCAGACTATTCTGACCTGTCATCAAATGCTCCAGATTCTCAGGCGTATCACTGGCCACTAATCTTCCCTTGGATATAATCAAGATATAGTCACAGACCTCCCTCACTTCTGCCAGAATATGGGAGCTTAGGATGACAGTATGCTCTTTTGCAAGACTGCGGATTAATTCACGAATCTCAATAATCTGCTTCGGGTCCAAACCTACCGTTGGTTCATCCAGAATAATGATATCAGGGAATCCGAGTATTGCCTGGGCCAGCCCTACTCTTTGACGATATCCTTTGGAGAGGTTCTTAATCAGGCGAAGTTCCACTTCATTTAACTTCGCAATATCCATCACCCTCTGAACAGCATCCTCCCGTTCCTTCCTTGGGATTTCCTTTAACTCTGCCGCAAATTCCAGATATTCCAACACGGTCATATCCGTGTAGAGCGGTGGAAGCTCCGGCAGATACCCGATATGTTTCTTCGCCTCCTCGGGTTCCTTCAAGATGTCATGCCCGTCAATGATAACCTCGCCCTCTGTTGCTCCTAGATATCCGGTCATGATATTCATAGTCGTTGATTTTCCAGCGCCATTTGGCCCCAAAAAGCCGTAGATCTTCCCTGGTTCTAATTGAAAATCCAAGTGGTCTACGGCCAAATGAGTTCCATATTTTTTCACTAAATTCTTTACCTCTATCAATTCCTTACCTCCCTAGCGATTATGTAGTACAATCTGTTCCACAGGATGGACCGTAACGGTGACTCTACGTTACCAGATGATAAGGTATCAAATGTTTGTGAAGTTTTTGTGTATGAAATGTGAGAATGTTGTTTACTTGTGAATCACATCGGCAGATTCACACCCTGATCATGAGGGTCATTGCTGGTAAACAGCACCACCTGATCCCCCTGCTTTAACATCTGCATGCCGTCTGGAATAAGAACTCTATTCCTTCTCCGTATCATGACAATCAAAGAATTGCGTGTAAAACGGATATCCTTAATCATTTTTCCTACCCAGGGATGTTCTTTTCTCAAAATAACTTCTTTCAGCTTAATGCCTATCTCGTCCTTGTAGCTCTCTGCACCCAGGACAAGCTGGTCTCCTGCCTTGAGAATGGTATTTCCCCTCGGAACAATCGCCTTACTCCCGCGGCAGACCACCACGAGAATCAAGCCCGGCGGCAGCGAAATTTTTTTTACCGAAAGATTTTCCCATGTATGCTTTTCTCCTATCTTTAAAGTAATAAAATGGATATCCGCCTCCTCAGAATACTCTGACAGAGACTTCATTTTCGTATACTGTTCTACGAATCCTGCGGAAATGATACCTGTTGGGATTGCAACCATGCCGACTCCCAGGAATGCAATAAAAATGCCAACAAGCCGCCCGGCCGGTGTAATCGGATAAATGTCGCCGTACCCTACAGTCAGCAGTGTGGAAACTGCCCACCAGATACCGGAAAAAGCGTCTTTAAACTTGTCCGGCTGAGCTTCATTTTCCAAACTATACATGCACAGCGAAGAGGCAATCATTAAGACCAATATCATCCATACTGAAGACAAAATCTGATCCTTTTTTTCAATCATGACCTCCGCAATCACGTTGAACGCATCATAATATGCGTTAATACGAAACAGCCGGAAAATTCTTGCCACGCGGAACATCCGAAATGCCACGGCTCCTGCCGGAAAAAAGACAGGAAGAAAGTATGGCACAAATGTCAGCAAGTCAATCACGCCATAAAAGGAGCCCATGAATGCAAGTTTTGCCCGGAAGCTGCTCTTCTTTGGATAAAGGTATTCTGCCGTCCAGATCCGAAGCATATACTCTCCGGCAAAAATGATCATTGTAACCAGCTCCACCATTTTTAACAACTCTGTGTAAGGTTCGGCGGCATCAAATGTTTCAAACAATGTTACAAACAGACTGATGAAAATGATAACCGTAATGAACACATCAAAGAAAATACTTGTGATGTCTTTATCTTTCCCAATCTGGATGACTTCAAATGTACGATGCTTGATATTTTCCATTTTCTTTTGTCCTCAACAATTACTATGAAACTCCTAAAATATCTTCTATCGTGACAAGCAGCACTTCCTCTTTTCCCTTCGCTTCTTCCAGTAACTTCTCTGTAAAGCGCTTTTTCCCTGCCTATAAACATAATACCACTCCATTTTATTTACTTTCAGGTAATTTACTTTGAAGTTAATTATATTCGTCTTTATACTTTGCGTCAAGGAATAGAATATACAAAAACAGGGCTGCCTCTTAAAGTGCAGCCCTGTTTGTTGTTCACATTATTCTCTTTCGGAATACCCATGAGCCTCTTCGAGCATCATGTCCTTCACCTTCATCAGACGAATCTGGGTACTTCTCTCGTTCTCGTCCAGTTTCATAGTGATATACTTGATATTCGTCTCCGTCTCCGGAATAATAACATGTTCCAACGCGTTTACACGCCGTCTTGTTTTTTCAATTTCTGCCGCCATGAGCTGGCAGGCTTTCTCGCATTCTGCAAGGCGAATCATGTCCGGCAGGATATCTGCCAGGGATTTTACCGCCCCGTCCAGGTCACTGGAGGTAAATGCGAAACCATAGGAGTAGATGTCGTTCTCATCTGCGGTCCTTGTCTTATACTCAAATGTCGGGATATTGACACTCATGACATTGGCTTCTCCAGGAACCAGGTTAATCTCCTGCTTGGGAGCCATCAATGCCGTCTTGAGGGCCGCCTCCGACATACCTGCCTTGGCGATTACGAAATTCTTGTTTGCGGAAAGGATTCCCGCTTCTACCCGTTTACGCACTTCCATGTTTTCGCGTACCAGGTCAAGGTACTGGCGCATCAACTCATCACGTTTGTCCTTCAACAGCTTGTGTCCGCGGATTGCCGTGATCCGTTTCTTTTTCAGACGCGTCAGCTCCATACGGGTAGGATTTACCTGTGTTGCTGCCAAATGTAATCACCTCTCCTTCTTCATTCTACTGCCTTGTGTATTGCGTAAATCCTGATAAATCTGACACTTATGATTTACACAATTCCATCCGAAACCTTTATCCCTGATAATACTTATCGAGGAACTTATCGTCGATACGCTTCAGCTCGGTTCTCGGCAGCATGGAGAGTAATTTCCATCCGATTTCTAATGTTTCTTCAATGCTTCTGTCCGCATTGTATCCCTGAGATACATATTCCGCCTCAAATGCGTCTGCGAACTTCGCATAAATCAAGTCAATTTCTGTCAGAGCTGCTTCACCCAGGATAACCATCAATTCCTTAGCGTCTTTTCCGCGGGCATATGCAGAGAACAACTGGTTCATCGTATTGGCATGATCCGCACGGGTCTTGCCTTCACCGATACCTTTATCCTTCAGACGGGACAGGGACGGCAAAACGTCGATCGGCGGTGCGATACCCTTCCGGTAAAGGTCACGGCTCAGAATAATCTGACCCTCGGTGATGTATCCGGTCAAGTCAGGAATCGGGTGAGTCTTGTCATCCTCCGGCATGGTCAGAATTGGAATCATGGTGATACTTCCCTTCTTGCCATTCTGACGTCCGGCTCTTTCATACATAGTCGCCAAATCTGTATACATATATCCTGGATATCCACGACGTCCCGGTACTTCCTTACGGGCTGCGGATACCTCACGCAATGCATCCGCATAGTTGGTAATATCGGTCAGGATAACCAGTACATGCATATCCTTTTCAAATGCCAGATATTCAGCAGCCGTCAGCGCCATCTTCGGCGTTGCGATACGCTCGATAGCTGGGTCATTTGCCAGATTGATAAAGAGGACGGTACGGTCAATAGCGCCGGTCTCCTTGAAACTTTCAATAAAGAAGTTAGACTCCTCAAATGTGATACCCAGTGCGGCAAATACAACGGCGAAGTTTTCATCCGTTCCCAGAACCTTTGCCTGTCTTGCAATCTGAGCTGCCAGGTTGGCATGAGGCAGACCAGATGCGGAGAAAATCGGCAGCTTCTGTCCACGTACCAGTGTATTCAGTCCGTCGATGGCTGACACTCCTGTCTGGATAAACTCTTCCGGATAACTTCTAGCCGCCGGGTTCATCGGCAGACCATTGATGTCCATACGGGCATCCGGCAGGATTGCCGGGCCATCGTCAATCGGATTGCCAAGACCGTCAAAGACACGCCCAAGCATATCCTCAGATACACCCAGCTCCATGCTCCGTCCCAGGAAACGAACCTTACTGTTAGACAGGTTGATACCTGTGGAGCTTTCAAATAACTGTACCAATGCATCACTGCCGTTGATTTCCAAAACCTTGCATCGGCGGGTCTCCCCGCTTGCGAGCTCAATTTCTCCCAGTTCATCGTAGGTGACATTCTCTACGCCACGTACCAGCATCAACGGGCCGGCAACTTCCTGTATGGTTCTATACTCTTTCGGCATTTAGAATTCCTCCTTTCCCAATGAATTGGCAACTTCAACATGCAGTTCCTTATTGACTTTTTCAAATTCTACATCCAATTTATCTTCTGTCACATATTTGAAACGTCCAATCTGCTCACGTACCGGCATATCAATCAACTTCTGGAGCGGCGCCCCCTGTGAAAGTGCCTGCACAGACATTTCATAATATGCAATAACCAGATTCATCATCATATGCTGCTTCTTCAAAGAAGTATAAGTATCTACTTCATGGAAGGAGTTCTGATGCAGGAAGTCCTCACGGATAGAGCGGGCTGCTTCCATCTTCAGGCGGTCGCCTGCCGACAGTGCATCCATACCAACCATCTTCACGATTTCTTCCAATTCTGCCTCTTCCTGCAGAAGTGACATCATCTTCTGACGATTTTCCATCCAGTCCTCTGCCACCTGGTTATTAAACCATTCTCTCATGTTGTCCACATACAAAGAATAGCTTGTCAGCCAGTTAATAGCCGGGAAGTGTCTCTTGTATGCCAATGCGGAATCCAATCCCCAGAACACCTTGACAATACGAAGTGTTGCCTGAGATACAGGCTCGGAAATATCACCACCCGGAGGTGAAACGGCACCGATTACGGACAATGCACCTTCGCGTCCTTCTTTTCCAAGAGAAATCACGTGGCCTGCACGCTCATAGAACTGTGCCAGACGGCTTCCCAGATAAGCCGGGTAACCTTCCTCACCAGGCATCTCTTCCAGACGTCCGGACATCTCACGAAGCGCCTCTGCCCAACGGGATGTGGAGTCTGCCATCAATGCTACGGAATATCCCATATCACGGAAATACTCTGCAATTGTAATACCAGTATAAATGGATGCCTCACGGGCAGCCACAGGCATGTCGGATGTATTTGCAATCAGAACGGTTCTCTCCATCAAAGACTGACCTGTCTTCGGGTCCTTCAATTCCGGGAACTCGTTCAGAACGTCGGTCATCTCATTTCCACGCTCTCCACATCCGATATAAACTACGATATCCGCTTCCGCCCATTTTGCAAGCTGATGCTGAATGACTGTCTTTCCGCTTCCGAATGGTCCCGGTACTGCAGCCACACCGCCCTTTGCGATTGGGAAGAAGGTATCTACAACACGCTGTCCTGTTACCAACGGCATCTCCGGCGGAAGCTTTTTCTGGTATGGTCTTCCGCGGCGAACCGGCCACTTCTGCATCATAGTCAGCTCTTTGTCGCCATCCGCAGTCTCTACCACTGCTACCACATCTTCTACCGTAAATTCACCGGCTTTGATTTCTTTTATCTTTCCTTTTGTTCCTACAGGAACCATAATTTTCTGTTCCACAACGATGGTTTCCTGTACCGTACCGATTACATCGCCTGGCTCCACTTCTGCTCCGACTTCCACGGTAGGAACAAAGTTCCATTTCAAATCACGTTTCAGGGACGGTACTTCCACACCACGCTTCAGATTGTTCCCGGAAACTTTCATAATATCATCCAGCGGCCTCTGGATTCCATCATAAATACTGGTGATCAGGCCAGGCCCTAATTCCACGGCCATAGGAACTTCCATAGACTCTACCGGTTCCCCCGGTCCCAGTCCTGATGTCTCCTCATATACCTGTATGGAAGCCTCATCTCCATGCATTTCAATGATTTCGCCAATCAGTCTCTGGTTGCTGACACGAACCACGTCAAACATATTCGCGTCGCGCATACCCGATGCAATAACAAGCGGGCCTGCGACTTTTTTAATTACGCCTCTGCTCATTTGACGAATTACCTCCTGCTTATAAAACTATTGCTTCTTGAACTACTAATGTTCAAGAAGATGGTGAGGTTCTTTCGAACCTAGTTGTTAAGCACATCCCGCCGACCTGGCGAGGTCTTTTCGAGCCTGGTGGCGCGGATGCTTCCTTTTATTCCTCTGCAAACAAAATATCCGACCCAACAGCCTGCTCCACCGTCTTCTTGACGCCTTCCACACCGGCTCCGGTATTCCCGGACACACCTGGAATCTGGATGATTGCAGGCATTGTCCGCTCCTGATATTCTGCTATCTCATCTTTTATTTCTGCCGCCACAGCTTCCGTAATATAGATAATCCCATATTTTCCGCCTGCCAGCTGGCGCAGCTTATCCCTGGCTTCTTCGGGGGTCTTTACCGGACAGATGCTAAGACCCAGCGTCGCGAAACCATAGATACTGTCGTAATCGCCGATTACCGCAATCTTATACATACATCTCCCTTACCCTTTCCCGAATCGCCTCATCCGGGAATTCATTCTGCTTCCCGGTCAGGATAATCCGAACTGTCTTAATCTCATTCTCTCTGGCAAGCTGATATGCTACCAGAGGCCCTACTGAAAACGCGTTATACTTCTGGGGACGGATGGTTTCCATCATCCGGTTGTCGCACCAGCGTTCAAATGCAGACGGAGATTCTTCCAGAGCCTGAGCCCCCTGTGCATAGGTCGTTCCGGACAGATATTCCCCGATTGCCTCAGGTCCGGCAAGTGCCGCCTTTGCAAGCTGCTCTGAGCTGACACTTTCACAGTCTGCCAACGCGCGCTTGATAAAGTCCAGAGACTTTCCTGTCTTTTGACAACGCACGGCAATCTTAATATCCGCGATTGCAACCGTGGACTCCGCATAATTGCGGATAATCTCGTCTTTTGCGTTTTTACCTGCTTCATAGATGGCATCTAATGCCGCCTTGTCAACGATTACATCACATAGCTGGCCGTCCCGCGTATGCAAAAGCGTATCATATGCTTCCTGCGCCACAGCCGCCATATTGCCTGGAAGTCGGCCAAACTCTTTGCTCTCCACGATATTGAGCATTTCTTCCCCCGGAATAGCACAGTCATCATAGAAAATATTTTCATTCTGTGCCTCAGTACATACTTCCTTGATCGCCGCTTTCAGATTATGATACACTTTAGAATATGAAAGCACGTCAAACACAGACAGGTCCGGTGCCACTTCCCGTATCACTTCCCAGGTCTTCTCCTCCTCACGCTTGAGCATTGCAGAGGCATCAAGCCCGGTCTCATGGTCTCCCCAGCCCTTTTCGCTCAACAGCTCCAGGCACTGCTTTTCACTCTGACAGTTCACAAGCTGGTCAATTACAGAATCCGTCAGCAGGGATGCTTCCAACGAACGTATACGCGCAACCGCGTAAGTATATTCTAAATCATTCAAAATATTCCCTCCTGTATCCTAGCTGTCTTCTATACAAATAACACCTCATGAACTTTATCGGACAAATAATCTCTCTTTGCATCAAACATTGCCCGGATTGTACAATTCTCTTCCACACCGCCATATACAAGGATAAAGCCGCCGTCCATGTCTTTGGCTGCCTCAGACAGATGGAGAGTGCCGCCCTTTTTCTGAGCCGCTTTTTCCATCTCCGCCTCAAATCCCTTCGGCATCCGCTTCAAGTCTTTTGCATTAAAGGAAATGACGCCCTCTCCAGGCTGAGCATATTTTTCAAGCATCTTTACAATCATTTCAAAATATGCTGCATCCTCCTGCGCACATACCTTCTCATATGCTTTCTGAAGCACATCCGCAATCACTTCCTGCTTTGCCTGGAGAATTGCCTGCTTACGCTGCATATCACCGGATGATTTCACCCGCTCTGCGTAAACTGCAATTGCCTCCTGGGATTTTGCAGAAATCTTAGAAGATTCTGCTTCTGCCTCTGCTTTTGCGTCACTGATCATCTGCTCTGCTTTCTCATTGGCTTCTGCTATCTTCACTTCTGCTGAGTGGTTTGCTTCATCCAGGATCTGACTTTTTATCTTGTCTAATCCACTCATCTATTACACCTCATACTTATTATAATTTTATACCTGGATTCCGCTGACTGCCAGAATGGAGATCAACAGTGCCAGAATTGCATAGGTCTCAACCATTGCAGGGAACAGCATTGCTTTACCAAACTGATCTGGTTTCTTTGCAACGATTCCGATAGCTGCTGCTGCAGTCTTACCCTGAGATTTTCCGGAAATCAAACCTACGATTCCGATTGGAAGGCAAGCTGCCAGAATCAAGAGTCCTGTAGATGGAGAGATTTCAACTGCACCACCACCGATGATTCCAATCTTAGACAGAGTAATGAATCCAACCAACAGTCCGTAAATACCCTGTGTACCAGGCAGAAGCTGCATGATCAGTACCTTTGCGAACTTACTTGGGTCCTCAGATACAACGCCTGACGCTGCCTGACCTGCAATTCCAACTCCCAATGCCGAACCTGCACCTGCAAGAAATACCGCACATGCTGCACCTAAAAGCGCATAAACAATTCCTAAACTTTCTAAAATCATTTGTTATTCCTCCTTAATATCTGCATATTTTGTATTCTCTTTAAATGGATTAAATGCCCTTCCGCCGCCTTCATAGAATTTTCCGAAAAATTCTACATACTGCAGACGGTTTGTATGCACATAAGCCCCCAGCAGATTGATTGCCAGGTTCAACGTATGCCCAACAATAAATACTACAATGAATAAAATCACACCGAAAATGCTGTTGCCTGCCATACTTCCCATCTGGTTGACAACCTGCGCAATAACGCCCGTCGCAAGTCCCAGTGCAAGAAGCCTGGAGTAAGACAGCACATCACTGAGCCATCCTGTTATATTATATAGATCATATGCACCCAGCGCAATTCTGAGTCCGAAATTTTTGTTCTCTCTTCCGGACATGAACAGGATACCCACTGCTCCTACAATTGCAAATGCTTTTCCCAAAAGATTGACAACTGCCGGGAATACGATCTTTGTCCCTGCAACAGATGCAAAAATATCTGTCGGAAGGAACATGATGATCAATCCAATCAGAAGCAGGAACCAGAGTACTACATCACAGAAGAAATCCAGATATCTGTTATCCTTAATACACATATATCCTTTGATTCCCAGTCCTGTAAACAAATGGATCAGACCAAACAACATCGAATAAATCAAAAGCTTCATCGGGTCATTCAATGGAATAAACCACAGAGCCGGTATCTCTACCTCGCGGCCTAAAAATGTCCTTGATACCACATTCACCACATCGCCAAAGTAGCCGCCGAACATGATGCCCCAGAACAGTGTGGAAAGTCCACACCAGAAAAACAGCTTTAACGATTTTTTCATTCCCTCGGCCATTCTAGGGAACTTTTTCAGAGCCGCACCGCACGCAATAGATACGATTGCCCCGTAGGCCGCGTCTGAAAGCATCAGGCCAAACAAAAACACATAGAAAGCAGACATGATCGTAGTCGGATCAACCTCACCCTTTGCCGGGAGACCGTAGGATTCCAGGACTCCTTCCGCACTCTCTGAAAACGAATTATTTTCAAGGAGTACCGGTGCTTCCTCATCCTCTCTCAATTCCTCTACATCAACTACGCAGTCATATTTACTCTCCAATGCCTTTTTCAGCCTGTCAACATATTTTACCGGGACATAACCGCTGATAAAAAATGCACGCTCTGACTGCGGCAGCGTCCCAAGCACCTCATATTTATCCGCACGGACACGGTAATAATCTGCCAGGAGACGCAAACTCTCTCGATTGCTCCCTAAGCCGGACAACTTTTGCTCAATCTCTGCAATCTTTTGCTCTCTCTTTTGAATCTCGCCTTCCATCCCGGCTTTTGCCTGGGAAGGTACTTGCTGCAAAATCTGGGATGGCCTTGCAAATCCCTTGCTGCGAAGCGCTTCCTCAATCTGACGAGCCTCGCCTCTCAAACAGAACACTGTCAGATAAGTTCCTTCCTGTCCCTCAGAGATGATATGCACTTCAAAACCTTGTGCTTCCGGCGCCCTCTCTGCAATCACAGAATAAATCTGCTCCAGACTGCATTCCCCCGGCATGGTCCCTAGAAGCATCTCTGTATGCTTAGTCCCTGCATAGTCCATGGGAACTTCCAATGGAAGCCATGGCGTCAGGCTTTCGATGCTGTTCTCCAGCTTCAGGATCTCGGATTTCTGCTCTGCCCGCTCTCTGTCCAGCGATTGAATCTGATTCGCTGTACGAAGCAGACTGTCCTTGTCTCCGATGATCTGCCGGTATTTTTGCTGATCTATCAGATCTTTCCCGGCAAGGGAAGACAGCATAGACTTTTTCTCCGGAGCATATATCTGGAGAATATCCAGCGCGCGGTCAACAGAGGATGCCGCTTTTTCAAAACTGCTTCTGGCATTTGCAGTATCCATCCGGTGGAAGTCTTCATCTTCCTCCAGAAACTGGCTGACCTCCATGACGCCCATGCTCTGCAGCTTTTCCAGAATCGCTTTCCGGTTCTTTTTCAATGCGCAGATACTGATTCGCTGCATCTGCAATACCGCCATAATCTAATCCCTCCTTTAACTATCCTATTTTTTGACTTTTCTCACCGGGTCATCTTTTGATCTGGTTGTGAAAAATCGCGTTTCCGCTTAAACTAGTTCCGAAACCACAAGGTTCACAGCAGCTTCATGCTTCTGCATGGCCAGCTCTTTCAAGGCTGACACTTCCTTCTGAATCTCGGACATAGCCGAATTCAAATCCTGTGTACCTTTTTCTTTCGCCTGCTCCATATCTGACTGAGCTTTCTGCTTCATGCCCTGGATTTGTTCCGACTTAATCTGTTCTGCCTTTTTCGCTGCACCTTCTAGTATGTCTTTATACTTGAGTTCAGCTTCCCTGACAACCGCTTCTGCTTTCGCTTCAGTGTCCTTGATTGCCTGAATTGTGTTCTCCACCATATCTGACTCACCGCCTTTCATAAGTACACGTTTATTATCATACCATAATCTTTGGGATAACGTCTACATTTTTTTCAATTTTTTCCAGTAAAACCGCCGCTTTTTGTTAATGTTTCATAACATTTTTCGTCACTTCATAGCCTTTACAAATTTTGTCAGTCTATTCACGAAATCGTCAGATTTCGTCATTCCAATCCAGCCGGTGCAGGCTGCCCGCCTGCTCCATTCCTAAAAACTGATTCTGCCGCAATGCCTCGTATAGAATTATCGCTGCAGAATTGCCCAGATTTAAGGAGCGGATTCCTCCCAGCATGGGAATCCGCACACAGTTCTCACGGTGTTTTACCAGAATTTCTTCCGGAATCCCGGCACTTTCTTTGCCGAACATCAGATAGCAGTCTGGTTCATATTGCACTTCCGTATAGGCTTTTTCCGCCTTTGTTGTGGCCATGTATATCTTTGCGCCGGAATTCTGTTTTAAAAAATCCTCATAATCAATATATGTGGTAACATCCAAATCTTTCCAATAATCCATCCCGGCACGGCGGAGGGACTTCTCATCCAAACGAAATCCCAATGGTTCTATCAGGTGAAGCCTTGTGCCTGTCGCCACACATGTCCTGCCGATATTTCCGGTATTGGCCGGGATTTCCGGTTCTAGTAATACAATGTTCAGCATATCACTGCTCCTTACGCAATTTCTGGATAAAGCTTTCCAGCCTTCCCAGGGCTACTTTCAAATCTTCCAGAGAATATGCATATGAAATTCGTAAAAACCCTTCTCCACATTCCCCAAAAGCACTTCCCGGCACAACAGCCACTTTTTCTTCCTCCAGAAGTCTCGTAGCAAATTCATCGGAAGTCATCTTGAATTCCCGGATACTCGGAAATACATAGAATGCCCCATATGGCTCAAAACATTCCAGCCCCATCCTTTTGAACTCATGCATCAAAAAACGTCTTCTCTGATTGTAAGCCTCACGCATCTCCTGTACTTCTTCCTCACAGTTGCGCAAGCCCTCCACAGCCGCATACTGGCTGTTTGTAGGCGCACACATGATGGCAAACTGATGCAGTTTGATCATCTGCTTCAAAATCTCCGCAGGCCCGCAGCAATATCCCAACCGCCATCCTGTCATTGCAAATCCCTTGGAAAATCCATTAATCACGATAGTCCTCTCTCGCATTCCCGGAATACTTGCGATGGAAACATGTTCTCCTTTGTAGCTTAACTCCGAATAAATCTCATCAGAAAGAACGTAGAGGTCGTGTTCTTTTACAAATTCTGCGATAGGTTCTAAATCGTCTTTCGTCATGATGGAGCCAGTGGGATTGTTCGGAAATGGCATGACAAGTATTTTGGTCCGTTCACTGCATTTTCCTTCCAAATCTTCAACAGTGAGCTTAAATTCATTCTTATGTTTCAGCTCCACTACCACCGGAACCCCGTCAGCCATGATAGTACAGGGAACATAGGATACATAACTTGGCTGTGGAATCAAAACTTCATCCCCCACGTCCAGCATACACCGCAGCGCCACGTCAATAGCCTCGCTCCCGCCTACGGTCACCATAGTTTCTTTTCTGGAATCATAAGAAACATGGATTTTCCGCTTCAGATATTTGCAAATTTCATCCCGAAGTTCTTGAAGTCCGGCATTGGATGTATAAAATGTTCTTCCGCGTTCCAGAGAAAAGATGCCCTCCTCCCGAATCCGCCACGGAGTATCAAAGTCCGGTTCCCCTACGCCGAGGGAAATCACATCATCCATCTCACTTGCAATATCAAAAAATTTCCGAATCCCGGATGGCTGAACCTGTGTAATCTTTTTTGCGATTGGATTTCTCATTATGGAGTCACCACCATCCTCTCAGACTCTCTCTTACGTACCATGATTGTTCCAAAATCTTTGTATTTCTTTAAAATAAAATACGTAGCCGTACTGATCACGGAGTCGATTGGGGACAGTTTTTCTGATACGAACCTGGAAACTTCCTTCAGTGTCTTCCCTTCCAGTGTAACCAGTAAATCATAACCTCCTGAAATCAAATAAACTGCGTGAACCTCCGGATAGTTGTAGATTCTCTCCGCGATTCTGTCAAACCCCTGGTTTCTCTGCGGGGTCACGCGCACTTCAATAAGAGCTGTCACCTTTTCCGTACCGGTTTTGTCCCAATCAATCAGTGTATGGTATCCGCAGATAACTTTTTCCTTCTCCATATCTGCGACCTCATTTGCTACTACAGTCTCATCAATTCCTAAGAGAACCGCCAGTTCCCCCAAATCAATCCGGCTGTTTCTTTCCATATATTTCAAAATCTCTGTTCTCAGTTCTAAACGATTTTCCATCTCCTGTTTCTGCTCCTCTCCATTTTAATATAGCATTTTTTCGCCAGCACTTTTACGTCATTTTATCCACCGGCGAATCTATTCGTGTTTTATCCGATTTCTTTCTTCCCACCAACGCAGCAATTCGTCCGGCGCCGGACGGTCCAAAAATCGTTTCTCTCCTTCGCTTGTGATCACCCGTGCACTCCCTGCAGTGGTAACCCCAAGCATACTGGCTCGTGCACCACCCGCACGAAGAGTCTGTACCAGCCGTTCCCCGTGGTCTGCAATCATCAATACAGCTCCTGTGGATGTCATCTGATAGGGATTCAGGCGGAAGTATTCGCATACCTCCACAGTTTCCTGCCGGATATTTATTTTTTTCAAATCCACCTCCACGCCAATCCCTGCTGCCTCGGCCACTTCCCACAGTGTTCCAAAGATTCCGCCGCTTCCAATCTGCTGCATGGCAGTTACATGGTTTGCAGTGGATACATTCTTTTCCAGATTGTCCGCTTTCCGTAATGTTTCTCCATACTTCCAGATGTCGCAAAGGATATCCATCTGGATAAGTTCACCTTCCAACGCACGCATTTGGCGAAGAAAACCAGGTGAAAAACGCTTCCTAAGCTCTTCCTCACATTCATCCAGAATCCTCAGCATCCCTTCCAAGCCAATATCACCACACAGAACAATGTCCTGCCGCGGTTTTGCGTCCGCCGGACAGAGGAGCCCTTCTTCCTCTACAGTTCCGAAAGCAGTTACCTGCACCAGAATCTGAGATACTGCCGGACTGCTTTCCACCTGGATGCCGGCAATCTGAATCTGCAGTTTTTGACATAATTGTTCCACATGTGCAATCACTTTCCGGAGCGTTTCCTCTTCCAGTTGGAGCGGAAGAAAGACTTGAGTTGAAATCCCTTCTGTTCTGGCTCCTCTTGCAGCCAAATCGTTGACTGCCTTTGCCACCGCATAGTCTCCAACCGACTCTGCATTTCCGGAAGCATGTGCGGAAGCCGTAAGGGCGAGTCTCCCCTCCGGTATATGCATTGCTGTACACATCTCCTCTTTTGATGGCTTCAGCAGGAAATGTTTCCCTTCAAAATTCAGTTGTTTTTGTACAGACCGTTTCCATACGGCCTGAGATAATTTTCCTGCTTTCATTCGTCCACCTCATGTAAAACCCACATAGGAAACCAAAATGATTCCCAACCATGAAACTCCCTGCAATCATTCAATTTCTTAGTCT
The DNA here is from genome assembly GCA_947564305.1 of uncultured Lachnospiraceae bacterium. The sequence continues at coordinate 19,059 of CANOBT010000012.1, forward strand.
TGAGAACCCGACAAGATTTCCTGCATTGCAGCCTGGATTGTTTCCTCATTCTGGCTTAAAATCGCGCTGTTCATCCGCTCTGTCTGTGTCGGGTCGTCAGAGCTGACTCCCACACCATAAGTCTCTGGCACCGCTACATATTGGCTGTAGTTCACAACATCCCTGCTGACTTCCTCCCCGTTCTCCGTCACGATTTTCCAAAGCTGTGCGTTAATCTCCGGATGAGAATAACTTTGAATCCCATAATATCCAATATAGTCTTCTGTTGCCACAAAACGTTTTCCCTCTGTATCCTTGCTCTCAGTTGTCTCGCTGTAAAAAGTAAGCGTCCGCCCAGGACTCCTGGTTTCCTTACCATAAATATTGAATGTAAGATTCCCGTCCGCAAGCACGGACTGGATATAAACCGGTGAATCCAAGTTGTTCTTGAATACCAAATCCAACACATCATCCGCGATTGCCGCATCCATGGATGGTTCCACATAGGAGACCAACATGGAATGCGGGTAACGCTCCACAATCTCAAGCTCTGCATACAAAAGCGCATTATACAATGTAGTAGATACCTGGCAGATTCCGCCCCCCATTGTCTGTACAACCGTGTTGCTCTCATAAGAATCCGCCTCTGCATAGCCATTTTCATAAGTATAAGGTTCCATAGCCTCATTCGCTGACTGCTCTTCCCCTGGCTTAAGCAGGATTCCATTCAAACGATTTGCCGCTGTCTCGACATTCTGGACTCGACCAGTACCATCCTCCCCATAATACGTGGTATAGCTTCCCAAAATATCTGTCAGTCCCTGCAGATCCTCCGCCTCGATGGGAGCATTCTGTTTTTCAATGACTGCCTTGACTGTTCCGCCTCTTCCATCCCAATCTGAATTGAGAAACTGAGTCAGATTTTCAATGGTCTTTTCTGTGTTCAGGACTTCCCCTTCCTTTGCCTCTGTCACCTGAACACCATCCGTCCCCTGTACCAGGGCAGCATTCACCGGCGAATCCAGAAATGCCGCTGCGCGTGCTGTCAAAACTTTGGACGCTGCCTGCTCCTCCACCTGATACTCTAATGGAAAATGCTGCTCCAGTTTTTTCTTCTCCGACTTTTTCATCGCCTTATACCTGTGAGCCGAGCTGCCGCTCCTCCCGTATTCTACGGCCTGACCGACAACATCCTCTACATCCGGCGAGGACAGCCCTAATTCCTTCAGATTCGCTTCTATATTTTGTCCCCCTGCAATTTCTATCATGACAGTCTCTGCCCCGCAGGCAGAAATCTCTTTCTTGACGGCTTCGATTGCTTCCGAACGTTCCATCCCGGATACATCTGTATTTCCTACATAAATTCCGGAAAGTATTTTACCGTCATCATGCTTTTTTACATAACTGCGCAGAATCCCCTGGCTTCCAAAAAACAACAGCGCCGCGCAAACCAGAACAAATCCCAACACGAACAGATTGTGCAGCGTGCTGCGGCGTATAGACTTACGTCCTATGTTGGAATTTCTTCTGCGCTTTTTCCTTTTTGTTGTCATTTTCTCGTCCTTTTATGCCAAATATGGAATGATCATTGTGGCTACCATCGCCACAATTAAAACCAGTATTAAAATTGATACGATCTTCCGAAACTTTTTGTCATAAAAATTCATTCTATCCCTCTCCTTCATCTATAGAACACTGTTCTTAATCACACGAAGCAACAGATTTCCTAATTATTATAAGAAATCTGCTGCTTTTTGCTGTGCATAATTTTAGCATCTTACTGTCTCTTTTTCAACCATTTCAGCAAATCTTCTTTTTCTCACCCGGAATCCATTGACATTTCCGAAAAAACCATGTAAAATTAAAACTCGTGCAGCCGGGGTGTTAGCGGTACCTTGTACCTGCAATCCGCTATAGCAGGGGTGATATTACGCTGAGGGTGCTGATTTGCAGAGCAGCCCCTGGAAAGTGGCGTTGAAGATTTGGGTCTCATGCGACGGAAATCTGTGAACCGTGTCAGGTCGGGAACGAAGCAGCACTAAGCAGAACCTTTCGGGTGTTATGAGGGTGCCTGGGTTGAGTCAACTACCAGGGTAACGTTTGTGGAGATGCATTCGAAGCGTAATGCACGAAAAAAATGATGTTTGAACCGTTCAGTCTGTTTTGGCTGCTGCACGGTTCTTTTTTTGCTTTTCCCGCAATTCCCTGAAAAACTGTTTCATCATCTCACTGCACTCTTCCCCTAGAATCCCGGTAGTCAAGTCCACCTGATGATTAAATTCTTTCATATTGAGCAAGTTCAAAATGGAACCGGCGCATCCCGCTTTTGGATTCATACAGCCCACGACCACACGCGGAATCCGAGCCTGCACAATGGCCCCTGAACACATTTGGCAAGGCTCCAATGTCACATACATGGTACATCCCTCCAAACGCCAGTCATTTAATTTTTTTCCTGCCTTTCTGATTGCCGTCAATTCTGCATGAGCCAGTGTATTTCTGTCCACTGTGCGCCGATTATATCCTCTTCCGATAATTTTATCTTCGTATACGATCACGCACCCAATCGGAACTTCCTCTAATTCATACGCTTTTCTGGCCTGAATGATTGCCTGTCTCATATATTTCTCATCCCGCTTTATATCCTCCGGCTGAAGAACCTCTGTATTTTCATCCGATTTCCTGACATATTGCATTCTTTTACTCTGATCCATATTCCCAAACTCTCCTCTATTGCGTTATATCTCATGGTATCATACACAGCAGCTCTTTCGCCTCTGTCAGAAACTGCTCCTGTTCTTATCCTGCAGTTCCTGCGAACCTGCCATATGCAGTTCTTTTTCCCGCTTTCAATGAATACACTGTTGGTAGAAAAGACAAGGTTGGAGGCAATTATGAATCCTGGTATCTTCTATCTTTATGAATATAACAATACACAAAAGATGCGTAATGTCGGTTTTTTTAAACTCACCCGGTACTATCATTCCTGTACTTTGCAATTGAATGCACGAGGCATTCCGGTGGCTTACGGAGATACTCTGAAGCTCTGCGCATTTTACCTGGAAAATGACACGGTAGGCGCTGCGGTACTCGCAGAAGTCCCCTGTACAAATCACATGGTTTCCGCCAGACTGAATTTCGCAGAATGCCGGTTTCCTGACGGTCACACACTAAATACAATGGATGGATTTTTTCTGCCGCTTTCCAACGGGCGCATCTTAGCTGCCGCCGTTCCCGGCATACTGGTGGATACAAAAAAACTTCTTTCAGTCTTTGAAACCGTTCCTGAAACACCGGACAACACGTCCAACCAGGAAGAAACTCTCCCTGTAAATCAGGAAGAAAACTCAAATCACAAGGAGATTGTTATCCCAGAAATATCAGATACCACACCAGAACACAAAGAAACTGCCAGCTCGGAAATTCCGGATGTAACTTTAAATCAGGATGAACCTGTTCTTGAAATACAGGATGCAGCTCCAAATCAGAATCAAACAGCTTTTGAAGAGCATACAACGATACAGTTTGAGGAAGACCCGCTTCCCAGCATTATTGATGCCGAACCGGACCAGAAAGATATTGATTCAAATACAGGCAGCGCTGCCCGCAACGGAGATACAACGCCTCCAAATGCTGACAGCAATGCACCTAATGATGACATATCTATATCTGCTGACAGCAATGCAGTTACAACGCACACAGACAGCAGCACTGAAAACAGCAATCAGAAAGAAGCACAGGAAACGCCGCAGAAAAAGGTGCGCAAAATCCAACGCTCTGATATATCGTCTCTTCCCCGTCACTACTGGCATCTGGCAAATAATAGTTTTCTTCTTCACGGATATCACAACTACAGCCACCTTCTTCTGGTGGAGGAAGACGGCCGCCATTGGCTCGGCGTCCCAGGCGTCTACGACTCCCGTGAAGCCAGAGCCGCCAGACTGTTTGGATTTCCTCAGTTCACCGACTCCTATAATGACGAGCTGTCGCTCTCTGAAGAAGAACAAAATGAGAACGGCACGTTTGGATACTGGTGCTGCTTTTTGAAATGAAATCCCCACCAGTCATAAACCTCTCCGGCTTTATACAATCCCGTTCAATTCCTGATAAAGCCGTTTTGCATAGCTGTCCGTCATACCGCACACATAATCTGTCACAAGAAGCAGGCGGAGATAAAGCTTCTCCGCTTCGCTTTTTCCTCTCGCCTGATAATGATAGGCATTCATATAATTATCCGAAATAAAGGAAACCACTCTTTTATCCATGGACGCAGGCTTTTTCTCCGTATCGTAATAAAGCACTGCGGATACGAGCTTGTCCATCAGAAAGTCCAGAATCACTCCTTCTGCAATTTCCATTTTATAAATATCATTGGAGCAGAATACTTTCTCATATGCCAAATCTTCCAGCATATTCATCAGCTCTCCGCCAAATGTTCCGTGGTACAAATCCTGCGTAAACTCGCCCCTCATAATCGCTCTATAGTTGGAAGTAAATCCATCCGTAGCACAGGTAATCAAGAATCCCTGAAGCCGCACAAGCCAATTCTTTACCGCATAACTCTCCGGACTCCATACTCCTTTTTCCACCCCTCTTTGATAATAGGTCTGAAGCTTTTCCAGAGCCGGAAAATCCTGCGCGGCACACTTTTCACCTGCTGCTCCCGTCTCCTGGGACACAGCATTTTTCTTTTCCTGCTCTAACTTTTGCAATTCCTCCTCCAACATATGATAAGAAATATATCCCTTTACAAAGGCATCTTCAATGTCAGCAGTACTGTACGCCAGATCGTCTGCCGCCTCCAGGATATAGGTCAGGGGATGCCGATTGGAAAAGGTTCCCGTTTCTTTGGAAATCTCCTCATACGTCTGCCGGTCCGCATAGTAGTATCCCATCTTCTTATCTTTGATATTCCCGGTTTTCTCGTCTATCCCTGTGGATGGAACCGGATATTTCACAATCGTATCCAATAAAGCATACGTCAGGTTCATCCCATTTTCATCCACCAGATAATGCAGCTTTGTGACAAGGCGCAGCGCCTGTGCATTCCCCTCAAAATGGTAAAAATCCTCCTTCATCTGAGGTTCTAAAACCGCTTCCACCGGTTTGCCAAAAAAGCGTAACTTCTTCAAATTCTTCTCAAACCACTCACGGATTTCCAACTCCCCAAAATGTCCGAAAGGAGGATTTCCAATATCGTGAATCAATCCAGCACATTGCAGGATATGGCAGATATCTTCCTTCATCTGAGGAGTGAAACCATCATCCATCCTTCCGCTCAAAATCTTCTGACCGATATTCTGCCCCAATGACTTGGCAAAGGAAGAGACTTCCAAAGAATGAGTCAGCCGGGTCCTGATAAAATCACTTTTATCCAACGGAAACACCTGAGTCTTATCTTGAAGGCGGCGGAACGAAGCGCTGCCAATGATCCGATGGTAGTCTTTCTCAAATTCGCTCCGAAGGTCTGTGGCCGTATTTTTCACGGCACTCTCTGCCGCATAACAGCTGCCCCGCATCCGCTTTGTCGAAAGCAATGTATCCCATTCCATAATCCTGTATATCCTCCTGTGAGCTGCTGATCAATCCAGATAGATCGGCGGCTCGTAATCCCGTCCAAGAAGCGCCTTTTTCCGCTCCTGATAACCAAGGAATGCCCACTCCGTCATATCGGTCCATCCATGCTGATGGCGGTCATAAACCTGCACATATCCTAACCTGGTCGGATGCATCCGCACACTGTTTGTCTGATATTCACGCCCGGTGTACGGATTCATCTCTCCAAGTTCCAGATTCTCTTTCGCATCATCATACTGGATGACCGGCTCAAAATCATCCTCTTCTGACGGTTCTTCTTTCTTTTCAGGTGTTCCAACAGGCGCTGCACTCAGCGCCTGCTGCGCTATCGCCTGGGAGTCTGCTCCTTTTACAGGAATCTCTACATCTGTAAGCTGGCTCAGTTCTTTATGGATATCATATAATTCTCCGATCGTCATATCCCGTTCTTCCGCAGCAGTTCTTTCTTCTTTCTTCTCTGCTGCTGTCACAGAAGACCGGCTTACACTGTCCTGCTCCGCCCCCGCCTGTTCCATCGTCTCTGATTCTTCCAGGTCTTCCGAGTCCTCAGCATCAAGGACATCCAGTTCCAGTTCTTCCATATCGCTGCTCCCGATACTTTCCTGACGTCCTTCATCCTTCTCTTCCGCGGCATCCTGCGGCTTTGAGTCTTTTACCACAGCATCCTCTGGCTTTGATTTTTTTACTGCTGTATCCTCTGGTCCCGGATCTTTATCAAATACAAGCACTTGCTGGTAGACGCCGTCTTCCATATCTGTTTTTTTTCTTCTTGGCTGTACTCTGGGATGCTTTACATATCTCAAAAGGAGTTCTTCCATTGATTCTGTCTTTTCTCCCGCCGCATTTTCCAATGGAAAAATACTAAGCTGAAAAGGACAGCCCAAAATTGCCGCAATCATGCGCATATCCTGTTCCTGAAAGTTATCTCTTCCAAGACGCTGTGTCAGATTCTGCCGAGACATCTTCTTCCCTGTGCGATCCTCAATCAATTCTGCCAGTTCTTTAATCGTCATACCCTTGCGGCTTAAAATGATCTTGACCTGCTCACCAAATGTCAAATCTTCCATGGTTTCCTCCTTATTGATTTTCTATCTATTCATCCAAGTCTTTCTCTAAGGAACTGCCCCAAAATAATCTGTAACAATTACAGAGAAACTAATCTATTTCAAATTATACTTTTTTATTTTATCAAATCGCATTTTACCCGTCAACCATTCTTGACAAAATCCGATAAATGGAAATTTGAAAAAATAATAAAAATTGACAATTTACGATTCCATCCGCAAATTGTCAATCATAAGGATACACTCTTTAGATTTTTTCCAAAGCTTTATTGTCACCTATGAGCATCAGCGTCATTCCTTCTTTTAAAAGTTTGTCCGCATCCGGAGTAATGTCAACTCGGCTTCCCTCTTTGATTCCTACTACGTTGACTCCGTATGACCTTCTGACATCCAGCTCCTTCAAAGTCTTTCCCACCCATCCGGCGGGGACAGTGACTTCTACCACACTGTAATCGGAGGACAGTGCAATCCAGTCTGCAAAGTTTGCAGATACCAGATTCTTGGCAATCCGCTTTCCCATCTCCTCTTCCGGAAAGACAATCGAATCCGCGCCAATCTTACGCAGCACCGCCGCATGTCTTTCATCGCGCGCCTTGCACAGAACATATGGAATCCCGATTTCCTTTGCTACCAGGGTTGCCATGATACTGGCCTCCATGCTCTCCGACACAGCCACCACCAGGCCGTCAAAATTTTTCAGTCCTAACGAGTACAGGAGGTCCGGATTCCCGATATCCGCCTGCATCGCATAAGTCACCATTTCCGCCACATCATTTACCCGCTCCATATCCTGGTCCACCGCAACCACATCACACCCCTGCTGTTGTAATGTGATGGCTATGCTTGCGCCAAAACCACCAAGCCCTAACACTGCAAATTGTTTTTTCATGTCTCTTTCCTTTCCTCTGCCTTTATATTTTATTTTTATCCAACCATAACCTGTTCTTCCGGCAGCCTCCGTATCCTGTCTCTTGGGTGAGTCTTGCCGACAAACATCAAGGCCAGTGTCAACGGTCCCAGTCTTCCGATGTACATCATAACCATCAGCACACACTGGCTTGCCCGGCTCAAGCAAGGCGTCAAATCTGCGGTCAGCCCCACAGTTCCCACTGCAGATGCAGTCTCATAAATCACATCTACCAACAAAATACTGTCCGGTTCAATCATTAAAATGGTGACGGTTCCGGCAATAAATATGAAAAATGCGACCATTACCACACAAAATCCGCTTCGGAAGTTGGCTGTCGTAATCCTCCGTCCCATACATTCCGTGTCATTACCGCCTCGTACAAATGTAAGACATGCAAGAAACATCATGGCAAATGTAGTCGTCTTTACACCGCCTGCGGTCCCGCCCGGGGAGCCGCCGATAAACATCAGAATTGCACAGAACAGCTTGGACTCTTCGTGAAGCGCCCCTTGGGAAACCGTATAAAATCCCGCGGTCCTCGTAGTCACAGATTGAAACAGGGAAGCCAAAAACTTCTGTCCTATGCTCATCTCTCCTATAGTCCCTATATTTTTATATTCAAACAAAAAGATAACTATGGTTCCTGCACAAATCAGAATCAAGGTCATCATAATTGCCAGTTTCGAATGAAGACGCAGCCTGGTAAACCACCACCGCCTGGGAATCTCCTGCCGTATCCACTTCCTGCCATTATCCAGCACATCAAACCATACCGTAAAACCGATTCCGCTTAAAATAATCAGCAGGATGGTCGTAATATTTATCACCGGATTCGTTACATAATCTGCAAAGCTGTTTTCCCCTAAAATATCAATCCCTGCATTACAGAAAGCGGAAATGGAATGAAAGATGGAATACCAGATTCCTTTCACCGCTCCATATTCCGGAACAAACTGCAGCGCATACAGAACCGCCCCGGCCCCTTCGACTATAAAAGTGCCTGCAATGATTTTTTTCACGAGAACAACGATTCCGCCAAGACGTTCCGCACCATAAGCCTCCTTAAGCACCACCCTTTCCTGAACCGAAATTCTCCGATGCAGAAGAAACATAAACAGGGTTGCGCACGCAATGACTCCCAGTCCCCCGATCTGTATCAGCAGGAGCAAAATGATTTTCCCAAATAAAGTAAACTGTGCGGCCGGGACAATGGTGACCAATCCTGTCACGCATACAGATGTCACGGATGTAAACAGTGCGTCAATGAATGTGATGGGCTGTGTGTTGCTGACAGGCAGATACAGAAGCACGCCTCCGAGCAGAATAATACCCAGAAAGCCCGCTGCCGTCATACGCAGGGTATTCCATCTGACGTTTTTCTTTTGATTCATATAAACTCCCCCCTTTTTCTTGTCTTCTATTTTCAACCATCACGCACTGTTTTGGCAACCATTAATTACATTTTTACCAAAATTGTTTGTTTTTTACGTTTTATAAATTTTTTCAAACGAAAACCTATGATATAATAAGAAATTAGGGATATTAATATGTATTACAGGAATAGGTTATGATTTACAGGAGGATGACTATGACAACAGCACTTGTGGACGATTCCAACAGAGATATCGAACTTTTGTACCGCGATTTATCCCGGTATTGTCAGGAGCATAAAATCCATATGAATATTGAGAAGTTTGAAAATGAGACCGCTTTTTTGGAATCCATGAAACATACCGCCTATAATCTGGCCTTCCTTGATATTTATATGGGTCAGACAACCGGAATCGAGCTTGCCAAAAAAATTCATGGACTGGATTCAAAATGTCAGATTATTTTTATTACAAACAGCGAAGAACATGCTATCAGCGCATACCGAGTCCATGCCCTGGATTACCTTGTAAAACCATACAGCTATAAAGATTTGGAAGATGCTCTAGACCGTTTTAAACAACTAGCTTCCAGATTTTCCCATTATATAGAATTGAAAGAAGGACGTTATTATACACGCGTATTGATTTCGGATATTATGTATACAGATTATTCAAACCATTATATCCAGGTGCATACTACTTCTTGTACAATACGTTCTTATATGTCCTTTGATACATTCTTTCCCATGCTGTCGCCTTATACAAATTTTTTGTGGTGCTATCGAAATTGCATGGTCAATATGGATTATATCGAATCCTTTACCCAGAAAGAATTTATCCTGAAAAATAAAGAGCATATACCGATTTCTGCTGCCCGCAGGCAGGAAATCACCCAAAAATATGCATATTACATATTTGACCATTGTTCCAAAGGAGCTCTCACACTATGACCTGTGCCTATATTATCAACAATCTGCTTTTTGTGGTCCCATGTATTTTACTTCTTCTTCTGGTTTTCAGGGACCAGCTGAAAACCGCATCGGTTCCCTTAATATCCGCGGCCGCCGCCTTGTTTGTGGCCGCCTCTTTTTTGGGTACCGAAATGTACTTAAGATTCCCCTCGCCCACAGAGCGCCTTTTCCTCTCCATGGCATCTATGTTTACAGGCGTACTTCTTTTTAACAGTATGTGCAAATACAGCTTCTGGCAGAGCCTTTTTATTATTTCCGTGATAAAGTCTTACTCTGAAAATGTGCGGTTTCTTTCCTCACATCTCTATTTTCTTGTCACAAATGAGCTGCCGGAAAAAGCAATTTTTCAAATTTCCTGTATCACCACCCTGCTCACGATACTAACGTTTCCTCTCATCCTGCTTCTTACCAAAAAGCTGATGCGGCCGGCCTTAGATTACACAGTATCACTTACTGTCTGGAAATTGGTGTGGGTGATTCCGGTATGCAACAATGCGGTATACACGATCACTATTACACCAGATGTCTCCCACTACACGACTTACCCTGGAAATGAATTTGCTTTCATTCCGCCTCTCTGGATTTTGTTGACCTTCTCGACCTACGGGATTTTATTAAAAATGATGATTGATGTGAGTAAAAATGCCGCACTGCAGGAAAGCCTCCATCTGTCAGAAACACAGATTTCTGCTCAAAAAAAACAAATGGAACTGCTGCAGAAAAGAATTCAGGAAAGCAGCCGCTTCAGGCACGATATGCGCCATCATCTGCTTGCCATTGACGGCTGTCTGGAAAGAAATGATATAGAAAGCCTGAAAGAATATATCCGGCAGTCTGTTACTCTTCTACCTGTACAAACATCAGAAATCTTTTGTGAAAATTCGGCAGTCAATGCCATCTTATGTTATTATCAGGAACAGGCAAAAAAGAGGAATATCAAAACGCGTTTTTGTATTCTTCTTCCAAAAATGCCCCCGATTCCGGATACGGAATTATGTATCATTATTGGAAATCTTTTGGAAAATGCAGTAGAGGCATGTCAGCGCATGAAATCGCAGGAGCGTTTTCTAGATGTCAGCCTCTCTATGGCCAGCAGCGCCATCCTGGCCCTTCAGGTGAGCAACAGTTATGAGGGATGCGTACACCAGATGGAAGACGGCTCCTTCCTTTCCTCAAAAGGAAAGGACCGAAAAGGCATTGGCATTTCTTCTGTAGTAAGTATTACCGAAAAATATAGCGGCATCTCAAAAATTGAGTACTCCAAGCAGGTTTTTAAAGTCTCTTTGCTGATCAGCCGCCCTCTTAAGGATAATACGGCTTAGGACATCAATGACCGGGAAAACTAATCTATTTCCCGGCCATCATACCACACAAAATGTTTGGATATCTATTATTTTTACTCTACATCCTGCAAAGCCGCAAAATTTTCTTCTCCGGTCCGAATCTTAACGACCTTATCTACATTGTATACGAAAATCTTTCCGTCCCCGATATGCCCGGTATAAAGCGCCCTCTTTGCAGCCTCAATAACCGCATCCACCGGAATCCTGCTGACCACGACTTCAATCTTGACTTTCGGAAGCAGTGTAGCATCCATCTCGACTCCACGGTACATCTCTCCGGCGCCTTTTTGAATACCGCAGCCCATAACCTGGGTCACCGTCATTCCGGTCACGCCTAATTCGTTCATGACTCTCTTCACCTTCTCATATCTGGAAAGCTTTGCGATTACCACGACTTTGTATATACCTGTAGCTGCCGCTGCTGCCACATCCGGCATCTGTACCACCTTGACAGCAGCGTTTTTCTGTACATCAGAAGCCGACTCGTAATTTTCATCGCCAAGGTCCGTATTTTCATTGACCTCCATGGTCATTGTGTTGGAGATATCCATAATACTGAATCCGGCATAAGCAGATGGAAGACCGTGTTCACAGGAATCCAGTCCGACGATTTCTTCCTCAGGCGTCACACGAAGACCTGCCGTTGCTTTGATGATGAAAAATGCAATCGTGATTGTTACCGCTGTCCATGCACATACACTGACCACCCCGATAACCTGTTTTCCCAACAAGTCAAATCCGCCGCCATAAAATAATCCGACTACCGTGTCATTTCCAGGAGCGGATGTTGTGGCAAACAGGCCTGTTGCAAGGGTTCCCCATACTCCGTTCATGAAGTGGACCGCAACCGCGCCTACCGGGTCGTCGATACGCAGTACATAATCTAAAAACCATACTCCAAATACCACCAGAACGCCTGCGACCGCACCAATAATAATCGCTCCAAAGGCATCCGTCACATCACAAGGCGCGGTAATCGCTACCAACCCGGCCAATGACGCATTCAGGCACATGGAAACATCCGGCTTACCATATTTCACCCACGTAAAAACCATACATACTACGGTTGCAATTGCCGGTGCAATGGTAGTGGTCACGAAAATAGAACCAAGCTGTTCCAAACTGGCTGCTGCCGCACCGTTGAAACCATACCAGCCCAGCCAGAGAATAAACACACCCAGACAGCCCAAAGGAAGGTTATGTCCCGGAAATGCATTGACTTTTGTAATCTCCCCTGACGAATTCTTGGAAAACTTTCCGATGCGAGGTCCCAGGATTTTCGCACCAATCAGTGCGGACAGGCCGCCCACCATATGTATGGCACAGGAACCCGCAAAATCATGGAATCCCATCTGCGACAGCCAGCCGCCGCCCCAAATCCAATGCGCTTCAATGGGATAGATTAAAGCCGAGATGATTCCGGAATAAATACAGTAGGATAAAAACTTCGTCCTCTCTGCCATAGCCCCGGAGACAATCGTGGCTGTAGTGGCACAGAATACCAGGTTAAATACAAAATTTGACCAGTCAAAATTACCGTAGCTCGTAAAAATATCAAAACCCGGTTTCCCAATCAGCCCCAACATATCTTCCCCGAGAAGAAGGCCGAAACCAATTAAAATAAACATCACCGTACCAATACAGAAGTCCATCAAGTTCTTCATCAAGATATTTCCTGTATTCTTCGCCCTGGTGAATCCTGCCTCCACCATAGCAAAACCTGCCTGCATCCAGAACACCAGTGCAGCTCCGATTAAAAACCAGACACCGAACAACTCGCTGTTTACAGCACTCATCATTTCTTCAGTCATAGTTAACTCCTCCTAAACAAATAAAATAGCGGGACAAAGAGCCTTCTTGTTTGAAAGCACCTTTGCCCCGCTGTCGTATATGGTTCGCGCCTTATAGGAAACTGAAAGACTTTCCCCACAAGACAAAAAAGAGGCTATGAACTTTTTCATAGCCTCTTTGCCTGACGTATTGCATCATACCACCGCTCTTTTTAATTGTCAAGACTTTAACGCATTAAAAATTTACACTTATTTTAGATTTGTAAAAAATATATAAACCAGGTTCTGTTTTCTCTTTCATTTTTTCCAGATTAAACAATACAAAAAGCGCCTTTTCCGGTATCAGTTCTGAGCCAGATATTCTTCCAACGTGATATCTTTTTCCGTAATCTCTTTTGCCACATCTTTCCCCACATAGCGATAGTGCCATGGCTCGAAGACGATTCCCGTTATAGCAGATTTTTCCGGAGGGTAGCGCAGGATAAAGCCATACTTCCAACAATTCTCAGCCAGCCACTTCGCCTCTGCGGTATCCGCCTGCTTTTCATCCAATTCTCCATACTCTGCGGATGTGATGTCCAAAGCCAATCCGGTAGCATGTTCACTGGTTCCCGGAACCGCCACAGATTTTTTGGTCTCCTCATAGGCTTCCAGAGGACTTTTCCCCTGATTGATCCAGTCCACCATCGTTGTATTAAAGACTTCCCGCTGAGACTCATAGTCACGGTATGCAGAGCATATGTACATGTTCAGCCCTTCCCCCACAGCGTCTTCCAGCATCTCCGAAAGGTCATCTAATATCCTTGCATCCACGAACTTTCCTTCCACAATCTGCGCAAGTTCCGGCTGATACTCCGTATCCAACGGATGTACCTCATTGACCAGCACGAGACACCATCCATTCTCCCCGGAGGATAGTGTATCTGCACTGTTGTTCTGTTCCTCCTCTGTCACGCTATTCTTCACCTCACTGGAGAGCTGTTTCTTTTCATCCTCCAGTGTCGTAATCTGATCTTTATACTTCTTCTCCAGACCGCTGATACGAATCCGGTTAACAATTGACCCCACCAGAAAGCAGATTACGATTCCCGACACAAATCCAAAGAGCAGAACCTTTTTCAGACGCCGCTCATATTTTTTTAAAAATCTCGCCTTATAATTATCTATACGCATATCTCCTCCATATGCACCTGTTTAATATGTTCGATAGATTCCTCCGTAGAGCACACTGCAATACGGTACATGTCATCCTTTTTTTTCTCTCCCATTCCCTCACAGGCCAGACATTCCCCCTCTGCCTGGTTGTGGACAACCTTCCCATCTCTCAGGGAAGCCTCCATATAAAAATATCTTTCCGGAAAATTCTGAGGCTGACGTATCAGCACCGGCGGATTCCCGAGCGCAATCTCAAACGTATCCATCCCCAATGCAAGCCCCTCTCTTGTCGCCTTCAAAAAACTTTCCTTCAACACCCAATATCTGTAAAAAAGCACATCGCGCCGCATTGCATCTTTTTCCCCTGCAATCTGTTCGTATTCGGCAGTACAGAAAAAGCGTTTTGCAATCTTCAAGTCCCCGCGCCGCATCTGCTCTATATCACAGCCCACCCTGGGTTCGTATCCCTTCTTCCCAATATTAACAGAACACAGCACATAATCCCCCGAATGGGAAAAATTATATGCTGCGTCCTCTGGTATTCCATATTCCTTTTTCATCCGCTCATATAAAGTCCATACGCCAATACTCTGCGCCCGTGCCTGCTTCCCTCTCATACGGTCCGCTTTTTCTCTGCGAAACTCCGGGGCCTGCCTGTAGCACAGATTGTAACGTTTTTCTTCATAAAGCGGAACAATACTGGCAACCCATGTCCTGATCATATTCAATTCCCAATCTTTTGAGCCGAAAGCAGCATCAGCCTTTCAAATAACGAACTTCAAACGTATCAACCGTAATCGGCTTGTTGAAAAGAGTCCCCTGCACGTAGTCACAGCCCATCTCTTTCAACACGTTCAGCTGATCCTGAGTTTCTACTCCGGCAGCAGATACATTGACACCCAGACGCTGGCAGACATCAATCACTGCCTGGGAAACAATCTGGCATCTCCTGTTGCCCACAATATTTGCTGTCAAACTTTTGTCCAGTTTTAAGCCGTCAAACTGCATGACAGAAAGAATGCCGAAACTGGAATTTTTCGCTCCGAAACGGTCTAGCACAACCCGGATATTTGCTTTGCGGATCTTGTTGCTTGTCTCCGCCAGCATCTCCTGATTCATCTCCCCCCGTGTCTCGGAAACCTCCACCTGCAGGTATTCACAGGACACATGATATTTTTCCACGAGTTCCTGCATCTTCTCTGTCACATTATCCCTTCGCAGAGTAGAACCTGCAAAGTTAATAGAAATAGGCACCATTGGCAAATCTTCCATCTCCCAGCGCTGCAGCGTCTTACAGACTTCTTCAAACACATACAGTTCCAGATAATAAGAAAGTTTTGTTTCCTCCAACAGCGTAAGATACCGCTCCGGATTCATGATGCCAAGGTCCTTGTGATGATACCGTACCAGAGCCTCCGCACCCGCAATCTCATTGGAATTAGCGTCCATGATCGGCATCAAACAGAAGATAAAGTTGCCTGACTTAATGTCCTCTA
Source organism: uncultured Lachnospiraceae bacterium (assembly GCA_947564305.1). The sequence continues at coordinate 34,714 of CANOBT010000012.1, forward strand.
ACAAATCCTGCTTGATAATCGGCTCGTGATGCCCCTTTTTCAGGTTCTTATAGTACTTCTTCTTCTCTTCCCGCATCATATTCTCAGCATCAGCCACCAACACATCCACGTCTATGTCTATCTTTTCCCACGCATATCCCATGGTCACCAGACCCAGGCTGATATTATCCAGTTTATGATAAGCGGCCTGTACGCCTTTCATAAACTTATCATAAGAAATATTCTCGACAATCGCAAGATATTCATCACCGGTCAGGCGGTATACATTAGCGCTCCTGAAGAATTCCTCCAGAATCTCTCCCACACGGATTACGACTTCATCTCCGTACTCTCTGCCGAACTCCTTATTAAAATTCTTCAAACCATTGATATCCACCGATAAGGCGCCGACGGACTTGAGCTTTTTCTCCTTCGCCTGGGCAAGATATGCCACAAAGCTGTTCCGGTTCAAAAGTCCCGTCAAATCATCATGATAACTCAGATATTCCTGCTGTTTCTGTGTCTTATGCAGGATAATCGTCTGCGAAATATACGGCAGGACCGCACGCATCAGCGACAGCTCACAGCCGCCGCGCCGTACATTGACAACAGCAAGGATTGCAGTCTTTCCCTCATCCAACGGTTGGAATACACTATAGCACTCATCCCGTGTATCCGTAATCTCATGCTGAGCCCAACGCGGCAGCTGGTCCGCATCAAGCATCTTAATCTGATCCCGCTGCCACGGAATATTCTCCGCACACCACTCATATATCGTTCCAATCTCGTACTCGTCTTTTTCAATATAATAGGCATACTCAGCATCATAATAATCCCTTACGGTACTCAGCACCTCATTCATAATCTCAAGAATAGAACGAATCTTATTGTTTTCACTCATAAATACTCTCCCTTACCCCTGAAGGACCGCTTGAAAACAGATAATATCTTTCTTTGCGTTCCCTGAGGATCAATCACCTTGCAGGCAAGCCTCTGATCCTGATAAATACAGTAAACCTGTCACTAGCAGATTCTCCGCATACGATGGTATCAAAAAAACTCACTACACATAGCATATTGTAGTATAATGCCCTTGAAATTGCAACCGAAATTCGAGAAAATCCGGGTGGAATTTTGGAATATCTGACATGCTTTGTCGAAAATGAGCGGATTTTGACGGCAATTACATTGATGGATTTGTCATAAATATTTGAGTGAAAATATTTTATTTTCCGCATTCCGGCCGATATTATATATATCTCAGCGGAAATCATTTCAGGAAGGAGGTTCTATGATGAAAGTCACAATGAGAAATTACCAGCCTTCTGCCGGTACCAGCCTGTACAAAAAACAGGATTCTATATCGACAGAAAACCGCAAAAACAATACGGCAGGTGAAACACAGACGAGTCTGGTCCAGAGTCTCAAAGAAGAGTTGGAAGAACAAGAGCAGTCGTTTTTGAATAGTATGGCAGGGATAGAGGAGAATGAAAATCCCCTGAGTTCGATTCTGGAACAGGCAAAGGAAAGCTCCAACTTCAAGGTTTCCGTCTCTACTCCCGATGTCTCAGTTGGCGAACTTGCAACCTTACTCACTCGGGCAGAAACTAAGATGGATGTGGTCCAGGTCTCTTCAAAAGTCATGCGTGCCCTAGCCAATCTGAAGATGGCCCTGGTACTTAGCGAAGGAACGCAGAAACAAAAAATTCAGCAGCTGATTCGGCGTATGGAAAAGCTGACCAAAAAGGTCACTCAGAAAATGCGGAATCTGAGTCAGGAAGAGCAGCTGGAGCTGCAGAGAAAGCGGGCGGCAAAACAGCAGGAGCTTGAACGTGAGACCGAGATTCGCAAGGAAATACGCCGCAAGAAAAACAAACGGCACAGAGAAGAACGAAATTATGCCTCGAAAGAAGTGGAGGAGGACCGCAAACTGGCGATGCAGGAAACCATGTCTGCAATGGCAGGCAGCATGAATGCATCTTCCGCGGCTTCAGCAATGGCATCACCGGCAGCGTCCGCAAGCGGTACGGCTGCTTATGAAGCAGCCATGTCCATCGGCGCAGCGGCAGACGGTATGTCCGTGGATACGGCGGCAGATGTAGCTTCTGTAGATGTGGCGGTGTAGGAGAAAAGCTGCCCGGATGAATTTTTCCATCCGGACAGCTTTTTTATTATTACGTCTTTATTATTTCTTTCTCTCGGCAATCCTTATCTTGTTACCACATCAACCGGTACGTTGAAAATCTTAGCCACTTTCAAAATGGTATCAATATGCCTTCCTGTTGCTGCTGCGAAATGATGAGTCGGTCCGCACTCACTCCACTTGTTCACGAATTCTCTTGCCCCACATGTAAAGCGTGTCCTCATGTTGGTATCACCGAAGGAAAGAATCTTGCCTTCCTCGTTCACGCCCTCAGCCGCAATAAACTTGAAGTGTCCGTCTCCATCCTGTGTGATTGCAAGATAGGTAACAGGACCCGTATATGGATAGAACTGAGTCAGGTAACCGCCGCCGGTCTTTCCATGGAATACCTTCACAATCTTCATGGTCGGTTTCTTATCAGAAATATCTGCATCACCAGATCCGCTGTGTCCAATAATTGCGATATCATCATTAAAGTCAATGGAGTACATCTCAGCCAGCTGTCCGGTTCCGGAGATAGTCTTCAAAATACTCATCGCCATAGCAACCTTCATGTCACCCTCAACCGCGCAGGCCGTTCCCTGCTTAATCAGCATAGAGAATGCAGGAATCAGCATACTGTCAAGGACTCCGGCCTTACCCTGTGCAAATCCGTCATAATGAGACGCAATCAGACCAAGCTGCTCATCCTTCACCCATTTCTCGAAAGCAACAACGTATTTTGCCATTTCCCATACTTCTTCAATGCTTCCGCCGCCTTCAATGTCAAAGGTATCCAGGATATCCTGTGCTTTTGCGCGGATTGCATCATCATCTGCAATGTCATCAGCGATTGCCCACATTTTCTCCCAATCAAACTGTTTGGTATACAGATGCATTCTTCTATACAGGTTGGACTCGTCAATGTAAAGATCCATCATACCCGGATAAGGTCTTCCAATCTGTGCGATGTTTGTATCGCGGAATCTTCTTCTCACCTGAGCAGCACGGCACCAGTCTTCGATTTCCGCCTGAACACCCGGGTCTCCGCCTTCTACAACACCAGTGATGACTGCATGTCTCTTTCCGTATCTCTCAAGGTCCGCTACCATCTCGCCAACTGCGCCGCAGGCATAGCCTTCGCCCAGCCAGGAAGCAATATCTGTGTGGTCATAGTCAAGTGCTTTCAACTTCTGCACATTGACAAGAACAACCGGAACATCCAAATCCTTCACAGCCGGAAGCATATTATAGGACGTTGCGTAGGTTAACAACTGTAAAAATACCAAATCCACATCTGCCGCACGGAACAAATCTCCCGCTGCCTGGGACTGCTCTTTTGTCGTTACCATTCCTCCGTCAATGATTTCCACTGTGTCCGGAAGTGTCTTCTTGAATGCATCATACTGTGCTTCAAATTCAGGCACCAGTGATGGGAACTGTGGCAGGTACGCACCTAATGCGATAGAAAATACACCTATTTTTGCTTTTGTTTCAACTAACATGTTACATCCTCCTTATTTTTTGTAGGTTCCTATTATTTGGTATAAAATAGTATTGGCTCATCCATTCAGCAAATGTAATTGCCATGATTATTCGTAATATTTGATGTCAAATGACTGTCCGATGCATGTACGTGCTGCCGGTAAATCCGCAAAGACGCCGTCCTGCATCATCTGCACGGTGAGATTTCCGATAGCTGTCGCCTCGGTAGGACCTGCGGATACTTTCTTTCCTGTATATTTTGCGGTCAGCTCGTTCAGATAACCCGCATTGGCGCCGCCACCCACTACATAGATAGTGTCGTATGTATTACCTGTGATTGCCTCAATCTCTTTTACCGTCTCACCGTAGCAATATGCCAGACTGTTGTAAACGACTGCAGAAATTTCTCCTACTGTCTCCGGCACCGGTTGATTCGTATTCGCACAGAAATCCTGCACTGCCTTAATCATGCTCTCTGGTGCAAAGAAACAGTCGTCATTGCAATCAACAATGGAGGTAATATTCTCTTTGGAAGCACGCTCACAAATCTCTGCAAAGGACAAATCCTCTTCAAATTCTTTCTTCACAGACTGAATCATCCACAATCCCATGATATTCTTTAAGTAGCGGAATCTATGGTCATAGCCGCCTTCATTGGTGAAGTTCGCCTGCATACTTGCCATGGAGCAGTCCGCCTCTTTTCTCTCAATTCCCATCAGAGACCATGTACCCGAGCTGATGTAAATCGCATTGTCATTATTGGTCGGAACCGCCAGCACAGCGGAACCTGTATCATGAGTTGCGGGAAGCACTACGGTACAGTCAAATCCCACTTCTTCCTGGATTTCTTTCGTGAAATTGCCCACCACCGTTCCCGGCATAGACACGCTCTGGAACATCTTGGAGTTATATCCCAACATGTCAATCAATTCATAATCCCAGTCATTGGTTTTTGGATTCACGAGCTGTGTACTTGTGGCATTGGTGTATTCCATCTTCTTCACGCCTGTCAGCAGAAAATCAAAATAATCCGGTATCATCAGCATGGATTCTGCCTGCTCCAGATATTCCGGATGGGACTGCTTCACTGCCATAAGCTGATAGATGGTGTTAAATATCTGCTTCTGGATTCCGGTTCTTGCGTATAAAGCGGAGAGAGAAATGGTCTCATATACTTTTTCGTCCATTCCGTTCGTGCGGCTGTCGCGGTAACCCACGGTTTTCCCCAAAACCTTGTCCTCTTTGTCAAGCAATACATAATCTACCGCCCATGTGTCAATCCCCATGAAAGAAGGAATCTTACCCAGTTCTTTACACTTTTTCAGCCCATTCTTGATCTCGGTGAACAAACGCTTTACATCCCAGCAAAGGGTTCCGTTTACATTGTCCATTCCGTTCGGAAAGCGGTAAATCTCTTCCAACTCCATCTTCCCGTCCACCATTGATGCAAGAATATGACGTCCGCTGGATGCCCCAATATCAACGGCCAAATAATATTTCTCCATTTTGTGCCTCCTTTATATTTTCTTGACTCTATACACATTATAGTTGGTAAAAGCGCACAAAAAAAGGACGCTATTTACTTAAAAATAGGACCTTATTTGCACTGCTCAATTTTTATATCCCTCTCCGATACTCCTTCGGACTAACCCCATACCGCTCTTTAAACTTCCGGTAAAAATAACTCGTGTTATCATACCCTATAGATTCGATAATATCCGCAATCGAAAGTCTGGTATTTGACAATAGATAAACAGCCTGACTCATCCGCTTTGCCTGAAGAAGCTCTTTATAAGTCCTTCCAGTCCGCTTTTTGATTTCCCGGCTTAGCCAGTATACGTCATAATTCATCATCTCCGCCAGCTCGGACAGGCTCCCATTCTTGTAATGCTCCTCAATATAATTCAGTACATTTCCAGTCAGCTCCGTGTCAAAACGCGAGCTGCCTGTCTCCATCTTATCCATATAATTTAGAAGCTGCAGCAGCAAAAGCCCCATGGTAATCTGATTGCAGCTTCTTTTATTTCCCATATTATAGAAAATGGTCCAGACCATATTCTCAACCAGATTTTGAATTGGCAGGACGTCCGCCACATGGAAATACAAATAGGAGGTCTGTTCACTCTTTCCGCAGAGTGTTCCTACAAGAAATTCTTTCAGCGCATTTTCCTCTGTGCCCATCATGGAAAAAGCCATGTTAAAAAATTCCGGCAGAATGATGAAGTTCACCGCAATATCTTTTTCTCCGGCAGGAAGTATCTCCTGTTCCGAATTCTGATTCAGAAACAGAAGGTCACCGGGCTCTAACACCACCTCATGTCCATTGATATAGTGCGTCGTAGCGCCCTGGCACATATAAATGACTTCCACATAGTTATGCCTGTGCTTGGGAAACTTCACAAATCGAGTGTGCGGGCGTACCTCAATCAATTTTCCACGCTTTAAAAGCTTTTCGCTGTCTACGATGAGCTCTTTTTTCTCCGTATAAATCTGCTGGTCAATTCCCTGACGGCCATCTAATATATTCTGTTCCTCTTCCGTAATGACTGACAGTGCCTTTATCAAATCCTGATGCATCCCTTTTTCCCCGTTATCTGCCTTCAGTCCCTAATGCCGCGATCTCCCGCGTCAATTCCATATACTCCTTTGCACTCCGGCTGTTCTTCTTATAAGCCATAATGGGCACATGATTATCCTGTGACCATTCTACCCCGCTGTCCACACGGATATAGGTGTCAAACACCTTCACCCCATCCAGCTCTTTCAAGGTATCCAATGTCTGCCGGAAATAACTCTTCCGGGTATCCACCTTAGTAATTACCACGCCTCCCGTTGTGAGCCTGGGTGCAATCTGCCTCACCTCTCCTAGAAATTCAAACATATTTGCCAAGCCAAACATTCCCCATGGACTGGATTCAACAGGAATAATCACGATATCCGAGGCACAAAGAATATTCATCACCCAGCCGCCTAAAGTCGGAGGAGCATCCATCAGAATGTAATCATATATTCCTGATGAAATTACATTTGCCAGACATTTCTTCAAAATATATTCCCGCTGCCATTTCGTAAACAACTCATATTCAATCGAACACATCAAGGTAGAAGAAGGTATCAAATCTAAATTTTCAAAGGAGGAGTGCACGATGAAATCTGTCAAATCCGATTGTTTACGGATTCCTTCGTACAAATTCTTTTCGCTGCGGGCAAATGCGAGAACCTGGTCTTCTTCAAACAGGGATAGAGAAAGGTTGAGCTGCATATCCCCATCTACCAGGAGTACTCTTTTTCCAAGAAGTGTCAATCCAAAGCCTACATTAGAACAGGTGGTAGACTTTCCGCTGCCGCCTTTATTATTTGCAAAACAAATAACCTTCGTATCACTCATTTCTCACCCCTCCGTTTCTTCTCCTCTTTCCACTCCAAAGAAGCCGGTGCATCTCCAAAGTGTTTCTTTACCAAAACACAATACTCCCGAAATGCAGGAACATCTTGAAACTGATCCTGCAGTGATTCCATAACCCCCTTATAATACCAGCCAATCGCATGTTTGCTGTGCATCCGGAACTGCATCCACAAGCTTTCTCCCATCACTGGGTAATCACGGTCAATATCCCGCATATTCGACAGCTTGTCCGCCAGCGCAATCATCTGCAGTTCCCTGGGTTCCTCTTTTAACCGCCGTATTGTAGTTCCTTTTCGCTCCTCCCATGTCTTTGACTTATCCTCGCTCTCTCCTGCAACTAATGATGCTACCCGTTCCCCAAAACGCGCACACAAGACCTCTTCCGTCACCCCTGCACAATCCTCAATGGTATCGTGCAGGACAGCGGCAGAAAGAATCTCCTCATCCGATGTCATAGTCGCAACAATATCCGCCACCTCCAATGGGTGAACGATATACGGTTTCTTTGTTCCCTTGCGAATCTGCCCCCTATGCGCCTTCGTCGCGAACTGAACTGCTTCATCAAACATACCCTGGCTCCTCCTTGTACTCAGTCCTTTGCGAATCCTTATTTTCTACTCCTCTTCATCCTCAATTTCCTCAATGATAAATTCTAAATCGTCCTCTATGCCCTCTTTCAACCTCGCTTTCTCTCTTTTCCGAAACAGCCCATAGATACAGGGCACTACAAACAATGTCAATATGGTTCCATAAATCAGCCCGCCGATGGTCACAATCGCCATAGGCTGCACCATATCTGCGCCGGAGCCCAATCCCATCGCCATAGTTGACAGACCCAGGATTGTGGTCAGAGCCGTCATGACGATGGGACGCAGCCTCGTCCGTCCGGCTTCCACAAGCGCTTCTGTCACCCGGAACCCTTCCGCCACAAGCTGATTCGTATAATCAATAAATACGATTCCGTTATTTACAATGATTCCGGAAAGCATCACGAATCCAATCATAGCAATCACGCTCATCAGGCTTCCTGAGACCAGAAGTCCTAAAAATCCTCCTGTAAACGCCAAAGGCACTGTAAACATGACAATAAACGGAGAGCGCAGGGACTGGAACTGTGCCACCATGATCAAGTACATAAACACGACTGCAAGAGCCAGCATCTTTAACAGTTCCACCATAGTCTCACGAATGGTTTCGTCTTCTCCTGTCATTGTCACCGTATATCCTTCCGGCATCTCATACCGGTTCAGTTCTCTCTGAATCCGATTGCTCACAAGACTTACATTATCTCCCTCTGCAATCTCAGCGCTGACCGTAATATACCTGCTCTGCGCATCTCTCGAAATCGACTGCAGACCTTCGCCGTCTTCAAATGCAGCAAGTTCTCTCAATGCAATCTTTTCCGTGGTCCCATCTTCCTTCGTTACATCCAGCACCAGGTTCTTAATGTCTTCCCTCGTAAGCTCCTGATTTTTCTGTTCTTCCACTACGATATCTATGGTCGCCGCATCCATCTCCAGACTGGTAGCTGAGGTCTGATCCCTGAGCTTGGCCGCCAGATTTTGATAGATCTGTGCGACTGTCAGATTATGCGAAATCGCTTTCTCCTTGTCCACCACGACCCGGAGTTCCTGTGTCACTTCCTCCATACCATCTGAGACGTTCTGAGTCCCCTCCACTTCGGAGACAATCTCTGCCACCTTTTTTGCAATCCCGCGCAGAGTATCCAGATCATTTCCCTTAATCTGCACAGAAATTCCCGAACTTCCCAGGGCGCTCATATCCATATTCGACATACTTACGTTGATTTCAAGCCCTTGTTCTTCTGCGGCTTTTTCCAACGCCTTCTGCAGTTTAGAATCTGATATGGTCCTTTTTTCAGCCAGCAAAGCATAGAACTGCACTTCCGTAGTACTCTCGGAACTTCCAAGTCCCCCTGAACCGCCGGCCATACCGCCTACATCCTCCACATCTGCAATCTCTCTAATCTGTCCGGCAAATGCATCCGCCGCCTGAGCAGTTTCCGCCAGCGGCGTTCCGTCCGGTGTCGACACCGTCATACTGATCTCCGTGCTCTGCATAGACGGCATAAACTGCATTCCCCTTGAAAGCAGCAACATACCGCTTAGAATAAATAATGCAAGTGCTCCCAAAAGCACCAATATCTTTCCTTTCAGTGCAATTCGTAATAATTTCTCATAAACATCCTGGATTCCCAGGAACAGACGGCTTTCCTTCTGCTGTGTTTTTCTCAAAAGTCCTGCTGACATCATAGGCACCAGACTCAATGCTACCACAAGGCTTGCCAACAGGGAATAGGCAATGGTCAGTCCCATATCCACAAAGAGCTGCCTTGCAATGCCTTCCGTAAACACAATCGGCAGGAACACACATACCGTCGTCAGCGTGGATGCCGCAATGGCACCTGCCACCTCTCTTGCACCCTCAATAGCCGCCTTCTTCGCGGAGATACCTTCATTACGCATCCGGTAAATATTTTCAATCACAACGATGGAGTTGTCTACAAGCATTCCCACACCAAGAGCCAGACCGGACAGGGAAATTACGTTCATCGTCACTCCACTGAAATACATCAGCACGATTGCTGTCAATATACTGATTGGGATGGAGCAGGCAATGACAAATGTGGGTCGTATGTCTCTTAAAAACAGCAGCAGAATCAAAATAGCCAATATTGCGCCGAATACCAGATTTTGAAGCACCGAGCCTATCACCATGTCGATATAGACTCCCTGGTTCATCAAAACCACCGTATGAATATCCGGGTTATCTTTTTGAATCTGTTCTAAACGTGCAAGGACACGATCCGTTACCTCTCCGGTAGAATAGCCTGTCTGCTTCTGAATCTGAAATAAAATCCCGTTCTCTCCATTTAATTTGGCATAGGTTTCACCCGCATTATCTGTGCGCTCCACATCTGCAATGTCGGAAAGCTTGATAGGATTCATACCCTCGCGCTCTACGAGAACTAATTTGCGAAGATCTTCTATGGAAGAAAATTTATCTCCCACACGAATCAGATAATCAATTCCATCCTCCTCCACATAGCCTGCCGGCATATTAAAATTCTGGGCTGTCAGTAGAGTCTGCACCGTCTCTGCTGTCAGCATTGCTTCTACGTTGGCACTGGCTGTGGCTGCATCCTTTGCATTCTTTAATTCTTCTTCCTGGGCCTGTATCGCCGCCTCTCCCACCGCAAGCTGCGCAGATACGCTGCTCATCTCCAAAGCCGCCATAAGCTGGGCGGAACTGAGCTGAGCTCTTGCCTGAGCCAATCCGATTGTTCCCGCATTTAACTGATTCTCTGCCTCAGAAATCAGCCCCTCCGCCATATCCAGTTCTGCCTGCTTCTCTGTAATGGTCTGTCTGTTGGCAGCGATTTGAGTAAGTCCTTCATTGATGGCTGCCATGGCGGAATCATACTGTTCCAACAGAGCAAGCTGTGCCCCAAGTGTCGCCTGGGTTAACTGCAATTCGGCCATCCTGCGTACACTTTCACTGTCCGGGCCGGTGATTTCCGGAAGGGTAAGGTCCGGCATCGTGCCTGGTTGAGTAATACCTGAAATATTAGGAATCTGAATTGTATCGCCATTAGGTAGTTCAAAATCTATCGTTCCATTTGGAATGGCCCCTGTAATATTTGTGTTTATGCCTGAACCTGACTGCGAGGGGTTTCCATCCGTTGTAACATCTCCGGTTCCGCTGCCGTCTGCCCCGCCTGTACCTCCCGTAGTACCATCCGGAAGAATCTGAGTTCCATCTCCCCCGGCAGGAGGTGTGGGCATAATTGCACCCCCTATCTGCTGACCCAGAGATGCCAGAATATCTTCCAATTCCTTCTGGGCCTGGTCGCTCATAGAATTCTTAAGCGAGTCTATCTCACTTTGTACCTGTTGGTACTCCTGCTCAATCTGAGCTCTTTGGCCGTTAAAATCATCCAACTCCTGCTTCTGCTGATTCAATGCCTGTTCACTGGCATCCAATCCCGCCGCCGCAATCTGGAGCGTCACTCTGGCGAGCTCCATCTGGCTTTTCTTTTCCTGGATTTCCAGGCGCCCCTGCATCAGTTCTGCCTCTCCCTGGGAAATCTGCTGCTCTGCCCCGGAAAGCTGGCCCGCCGCGGAATCTACCCCTGATTCCATCTGGGCCTTTCCGTTCTCCACCTGGGATTTGGCGTCTGCCAATGCAGATTCTGCTTCCTGGAACTGTCTGTCCAATTGATCCTGTACACTGGCATCCACACTGCTGACTTTTGCCTTCTTTATGGTCACCCGGATAGTCTCTTCCACATCACCGAACATAGAAACAGATGCCACACCCTCCAGACTTTCCAGCTCCGGCAATACCTGATCTTTGATCGTCCGGGTTGTTTCTGCAGAATCTGCTCCTTCCACACTGACAGCCGGTACCATCACCGGGAGCATGGTCGGATTAAGTTTCATAATAATGGGATTGCCTACGGTGTCGGGCCAATAGCCTTTAATCTGGTCCAGACTTTCCCGCATCTCAATGGTAATAGAATCCATATTCGCCGTCTGCTCAAACTCCAAAATCACGGTTGATGCATTTTCCATGGAGGACGAGCTGACATTTTTAATATTACTGATGGTTGCCATCGCCTGTTCCACCGGTTTCGTGACCGTAGCCTCCACCTCTTCCGGACTGGCTCCTGGATAGGTCGTCATGACAACTGCGTAGGGCAGGTTCATATCCGGTAGAAGATCTACCGTCATCTTGTCAAAAGATACATACCCAAGAATCAGAACCAGAACTACCGCTACAATCACAGTATATGGCTTCTTTACACTGAATTTTGATAACATTGACATCCCTCTTATTCTAATGGATTATCCCTGCAGCTCACTGCGTTGGATTTTAGTTCCCCGAGAACTTGCTGCGGGGTATTTCATTTTTATAATTTCCCGTAAATTTCTTTCGGCACGTATGCCTTTACGGATATCCCTTCCGGGACATATTCTTCTTCCAAAAGCTGACCGTTCTTGCGGATAAGCTGAATCTTTCCTGCATCTGCAAATGGAAAAATTCTTTCCACATAAATCTGTTCTTTTCGTATAATTTCTAAAAGTCTTTCCTTTAATTCCTCCAACCCCTGCCCCGTCTTTGCCGAAGCAGGCAGCGTATAATCCGCTCTAAAATCCCTGAAATTTCTTTGCTCTGAAACCAAATCCTGTTTATTGAACAACGTAACTACCGGCTTGCCTTCCACACCAAGCTGGTGCAGAGTGTCATAGACCACATGCATCTGCGTATCCATCTGAGGATTCGATGCATCTACTACATGAATAATGATGTCTGCATATTTTGCTTCTTCCAATGTACTTTTAAATGCCTCAATCAAATGGTGAGGAAGCTTTCGGATAAATCCAACCGTATCCGTAAGAAGAATCTGTTGTTTTCCTCCCAAGTCCAATGCCCGCGTGGTTGTATCCAATGTGGAAAATAACATCGCATCCTCTGGAATCCCTGCATTGGTCAGCGCATTCTCAATGCTGCTTTTTCCGGCTGAGGTATATCCCACCAGAGCTGCCACCTTCTTATGAGACTTTTTTCTCTGGGTGCGAATCAGCTCCCGGTGCTGTTCTACTTCCTTTAATTCTCTTTTTAAACGGCTGATTCTCTCTCGAATCAAGCGCCGGTCCATCTCCAGCTTTTTCTCTCCTGGACCTCTTGTCCCGATTCCACCACCCAGGCGGGAAAGAGAATTTCCCAGGCCGGTAAGCCGCACCGCACGATACCGCAGCTGAGCCAGCTCCACCTGGATTTTTCCTTCACTGGAAACAGCATGAGCAGCAAAAATGTCCAATATCAGTAAGGTCCTGTCAATCACCTTACATTCCAATTCTCTTTGCAGGTTATTCAATTGGACCGCCGAAAGCTCATCATCACAGATAATACCGGCAGCTTCTTCCTCCCAAAGTAAATCCTTGAGTTCTTCTATTTTTCCTTTGCCTATATAAGTAACGGGATGCACAGCCTCCCGGCTCTGAATCAGCCGGCCGGTAACCACTGCGCCTGCAGTCTTCGCAAGCGCTTCCAGTTCATCCAGAGATTCTTCCGCCAGCTCATTGTCATACATCTGGATTCCCACCAGAATATATTGCTCTTCTTCCTTTTTTAAGTCATATAATTCCATAAAATTTCTCCAATAGCAAGCCTGTGCAGACAGAATATACTGCAATCACTTTAAGCGAACGCCACATCTGTTTTATATCCGTATATGGTCTGTCTACCGAAGCCGTATTACGAACACCGGAATCGGCGGATCGTTCTTCCGGTTATAATAACTGTTAACAATCACAAGCCATTTCTTTTCATCCAACTCTTTCAAAAAATGCAGCAGAGTATTTTTTTCTTCATATCCCGTATCACCGCCGCTGTAAATGCATAGATTCATCACACTGCCTGGCTTTAACATCTCTAACCCTTGACGAACCGCCTCTATGCTTGTCTCAGGTTTCGTCGCAATCTGGTGATTCCCGCCAGGCAGATAGCCGAAATTAAATACCATCACAGAAATCGGCTCATTGATATAGTCCTGCATATGTTCATGCCCGTCTTCAATCAAAACGGCGCGTTCCAAAAGACCGCCTTCTTCCAGTCTCTTCCGTGTATTCTCAAGCGCCTCTTTCTGAATATCGAAAGCATAAACCTTTCCTTTTTCTCCTGTCATACGGCATAAAAACTCCGTATCCCTTCCGTTGCCTGCCGTGGCGTCCACGCAGCAATCACTTTCCATAATATAATCCTGCAGGAAACGATGGCAGAATTCTGTAATCTGATATGACTTTTTCATAAATATATTCCACCTTTCTGCAAAAAACAAAATATATTGCTTACAGGTTATTTCCTGCTTTTATGACAAATTTACAATCAATCCTTCATCGGGTAGATAAAAATTCAGCTTCCTTCTGTGCTTCTACATCATTCGGATATTCCATAATATATTCCGACATTGCAGCCTTTGCACTGGCCCAATCCAATTTCTTCTCATAGCAAAACACACGATTTAATTTCATTTCCTGGATAACTACACTGTAATCCACCGTCTGTTCCTGCTTTGTATCCTTAGAGACTGCCATGCTCTCTGAAAGCCCCATTCCTTCCTCGTATGCAGAGAGCGCACTGTCATAGTCTTCCAGTTTCATCGAGCAGGCGCCTATCATATTATAAATTATCGGAGTTCTCACAGCTCCTGCATCCAATGCTTTCTGAAGGTTCATCCTTGCTGACTCGTAATCTTCCTGGGCATAATAAGCCATGCCAAGCCCACGATAAGCCTCGGATGCGTCCGCCCCTTCGTTTTCTGCCTCCTCGGCTGCCTGTTCAAAGACTGTAACCGCCTCTTCATACTTTTCCTGCTCCAGTAACTCCGTGCCATCCTTCACATCATTTTTACAAGCCGTCAAAAAACATACCACTGTGGTGAGCAGAAGCAGCCTTCCCATCTTTCTATTCTTCACTCTTGCAACTCCTTGTATCATTCTATATTAAAAGTTCAATAATTTCTGCCAGTAAATTTTGCAAATATTTATAATTAGTAATCTATTTCTTTGATTAATGATTGCCAGGCACCCATTGCCGTCTTTAGCCGGGGTACTTCAATACCCAAATAGAATTCAAAAGGGTTATCAATAGAACTGCCATATCAGCTATCATCGCATTCTTCATGGACACGAGTCCCAGAAATGCAAGTATCAAAACAAACATTTTTATGAAAACAGCAAAATAGAAGTTCTGCCTCACTACACGAACGGTTCCCCTGGATATCTTGACAGCATTTATAATTCTGGACGGCTCATCTTCCATCAATATAATATCCGCTGCTTCCAAGGCTGCATCTGAACCCAGACCTCCCATGGCAATTCCCACATCTGCACGGACAAGAGCCGGGGCATCATTAATTCCATCACCTACAAACGCCAGCTTTTCTGATTCAAACTGGCTGTTCATGAATTCACCCATCTGCGCTGCCTTGTCCTGGGGCATTAAGTTGGCATAGACGAATTCAATACCAAGCTCTTTCGCCACTTCTCTTGCCGCAGATTCATTATCTCCGGTAAATATCATAGATTCCAAATGATGCCTGCGCAGCCAGTCAATGGTATACTCTGCATCCTCCCGAATCCTGTCGGCAATCAAGACATACCCTGCATATCTTCCTTCATATACTACATGAACTGCCGTTCCGGCATCAGGCACGCGCGGGTAATTTATACCTAGTTTTTCCATCAATCTGGAATTCCCTACATATGCCCTTCTTCCATCCACCACAGCTTCGATTCCGAGTCCTGGGTGCTCTTTAACTCCCACAACCCTCGACATATAAATTCCTTTTCCATAGGCATCTCGCAAAGACAATGCAATGGGATGCTTAGAATAGATTTCTGCATATGCCGCAATCTCCAGCAAACGCGCTACAGAGGTTCCTCTGGGACAGATTTCTTTAACGCCAAATACACCTTCTGTCAATGTGCCTGTCTTGTCAAAAATAAAGGTCTCTGTCCGGGACAGCATTTCCAAATCGCTGCCCTTCTTGATTAAAATCCCCTGCCTGGAAGCAGCTCCAATCCCGCCCAGCAGTGCAAGGGATACCGACACGATCAATCCACAGGGACAGGCCGCCACGAGAAAAATCAAGCCACGGTACATCCACACCTCCGGATTTTGATCCGGAAATATCTGAACAGCAAAAAATATAATCAGAATTCCCAACAGAGTCACAATAGGACTATAAAATCCAATAAATCTGTCTACAAAATTCTCGGATGCGCTTTTATTTTCTGCCGCTGCCTCCACCATGCTAAGCACCTGATACGCCGTTGATTCCTCGTATGCTTTTGTCACACGTGCCTCCACGACACCTCCCTGGTTCACGCTCCCGCTGTATATCTTATCTCCCATACGTACACCTCGGGGACGGAACTCGCCGGTCAAAGCTTTTTCATCAATGGTGCTGAACCCGCTCGTTACAACAGCATCCACCGGAATCTTCTCACCCGGGCGGATTACAATTGTCTCTCCTGGTTTTAACTCTTCTGGTTTTACCTGCTCATCTCCTATTGGCAGCTTTCTGTTCGCAAAAGCAGGACGAATATCCATAAACTTGATAACAGAACGCTTTGTATGATTTAATAAGAGTGTCTCTATCAGCTTTCCAATATGGAAAAAGAGCATCACCCCTACCGCTTCTCTATATCTGCCTGCATAGAATGCCCCGCCCGTGGCAATCAGCATGAGAAGATTTTCATCAAAAAATTTCCAATGTACTATATTTTTTAAATACTGCCAACAGGCATCTACCGCAAATATCACATATGCCAGTAAAAACAATACCAATTCTGTCTCTTCCGTTACAGGAAGATTCCAATACCCATATTTTGACGCTGCTAAAATGCCAAGATATAGCACGGCTCCTACTGCAAGCTCGATGAACTTTATCTTTACTTCCTTAGTCATCTCCGCTACCTCTTGCTGCTTAGAAACTGTCGGAAAATCATGCGGTCTTCCGCATATCTGCCGCCTGCGCAATGTTCAGGCAGCTTTTCCCACAGTTTCTTATTATTCCCGGATATGCTCCAGCCCCTGGTTGATAATAGTCTTTATATGTCCATCCGCCAGAGAATAGAACACTGTTTTACCCTCCCGGCGGTTGGTGACTAACTTCATCTGTTTTAATACTCGGAGCTGATGAGAAATGGCAGACTGCGTCATTTCTAAAGTCTGTGCCAGGTCGCAGACGCACATCTCACTCTGGAACAGTATACACAAAATCCGAATCCTTGTGGAATCTCCGAACACCTTAAAAAAATCCGCCAGATCCTGCAGTTCCTCTATGACAGGTAAATGTTCCTGTACATCCTTTACAAGCTCATCATGGACATGTACAAAATCACAGTGTTCTACTTCTATTTTTTCCATATATAACTGTTCTCCTTACTATTTTCTCACAGGACCTTAATTTTCCAGATTTATTATACGTGAAATCCATAGATGGGTCAAGAAGGGCATCGGTTAAAATAAAATAAAAACCGTAGTCATCGAAAATAACAAAACGCACCGCAAAATTGAAGAATCACTGCGGTGCGTTCTGTCGGCCTTTATTTTGCCTTCGAGCTTCTTACTTATATTTTTTTATATAAAATCCGAATTGAGTTAAGAATGCAGAGCATGGCAACGCCGGTATCTGCAAAAACTGCCATCCACATATTAGCAAGACCTGCCAAACCGAGCACCATGACTGCTGCTTTGATTACCAGTGCAAATATGACGTTTTGCTTTGCAATTCCTCCGGTAGCCCGGGCAATAAGTAATGCCTGCGGAATGGCGCTCATAGCTGAATTCATAAATACTACATCCGCCGCTTCAATGGCTGCATCCGCTCCGCTTCCCATTGCGGCTCCTACGTCCGCACCGGCCAGCACCGGAGCATCGTTGATTCCATCCCCTACAAACATAACGCCGCCATGGGCGCTGCGGATTTGAACAAGTTCCTGAAGTTTCTGCTCCGGAAGCAATTTTGCATGAACCTCATCAATTCCCGTCTCCTTTGCAACTGCCTGGGCACTCTCCAAAGCATCCCCTGTGAGCATCGCAGTGACTACTCCCTGGTGCTTCATAGCTGAAACTGCTTCTTTAGCGTCTTCCTTCACTGTATCTGCAATCACCAGACAGCCGGCATAGTTTCCATTGACTGCAAGGAGCACTTCTGTCCCATAATTTCCTGTCGGGCACGCCTTCAAATCCACGCCGGCATCCGCAAGAAGCGTACGGTTGCCGCAGAGTAATGTTCCCTCTTCTGTTGCAGCTTCCACGCCCTTTCCGGCAATCTCTTTTACCGAATCCGGACGTTCAAATGGAATGCCTCTCTCTTCAGCCGCTGTCACAATACTGACCGCAATCGGATGCGTTGAATTGCTCTCACACGCCCCTGCCATAGTCAGCACTTCATTTTCTGAAAAACCTTGAGCCGGAACTATTTTTTGAAGTACAAAATTACCCTCTGTAATGGTTCCTGTCTTATCCATAACTACCGCTTTTACATCCTGCAAAGCCTCAATCGCCACACCGCCCTTGAACAAAATACCAAGCTTTGAGCCAGCCCCGATTCCTGAGAAAAACGCCAACGGTACGCTCAATACCAATGCGCATGGGCAGCTGATTACAAGAAATGTCAGCGCCGTATAGATCCAATACTGCCAGTCACCTGTAAACAGGGACGGAATGATGGCTGTCGCCGCTGCCAAAGCCACAACGACCGGTGTGTACACTCTGGAAAAACGTGTAATAAAACGGTCAATCTTCGGCTTGCTTGCGGCTGCATTTTCCACAGAATCCAGAATCTTGGTCACCATGGAATCCTCCAGAGCTTTTTCTACCTGGATTTTCAAGAGACCGGATGTATTCACACAGCCGGAAATAACGCTGTCGCCAATCCCTGCTGCCACAGGAACCGGTTCCCCCGTCACTGGAGAGGTATCGATACGGCTCTGTCCTTCTGTAATCAATCCGTCCAGCGGAATCCGATCGCCAGGTCGCACAAGCAGGATATCACCAGGTCTGGCCTGTTCTGCCGGAACGACCTGCACCTCTCCATCCTGTACCAGATTGACTACTTCCGGGCGCATATCAACCGCATCCATAATCTGACTTCTGCTGCGTGCAACCGCAATGTCTTCAAACAGTTCTCCAATACGGTAGAACAACATGACGCCGACCGCTTCGGTAAAATCTTGTATCGCAAATGCCCCCAATGTTGCGATACTCATCAAAAAGTTTTCGTCAAACACATGGCCCTTTGTGAGATTTTTTCCTGCCGTGAACAGGACATGTCTTCCCAGTACAAGATATGCGGCAATCAGAATCACCGCGGATACCGGTTCTGAATAACGCTCCGCTACGATTCCTGACGCCATGAGCACTGCGCCGATTCCCAGCTCCCAGATATCCTTGCGGTTCTCATGCGCTTTTTCTTTCTCCGCTGCTTTACGCTCTGATGTGACCTGTCTGGATTCCTGCTTTGTCACTGTGACGCCGTCTTCAATCGAAGAACAGATTTCCTGAAATACAGGCAGAAGCTCCTCATCTGTATTGGTCACAATCTGCAGCTGCTTTGTTGCGTAAATCAGGTTTGCGAAATCTACTTGAGGCAAGTCCTGGATTTTACGTTCCATCTTCGCCGCACAGTTGGCGCAGCCAAGATTTTCAATGATATATATCTGCTTTTTCACATTGTCGAATGCATGGTTCACGGGACGAGACTCCACTGGTTCGTGGTGATGGCCTTCATGGTCGTGGTCATGGCCGCAGCCGCAATCGCAGCTGTCGCCATGGTGGTGATGTTCATGGCCGTGGTCGTGATGATCGTGGCCGCAGTCACAGCTGTCGCCATGGTGGTGGTGATGCTCATGGCTGTGGTCACAGCCGCCGGGGGCATCATGATGATGATGCTCTTCATGGCTGTGCTCCTCATGGCTAGGGTGATGATGATCTTCGTGTGCGTGGTCGTGCTCCTCATGAGTATGGTCATGACCGCAATCGCAGGCTGCGTCATGATGGTGATGCTCTCCATGGCTGTGGTCGTGGCCGCAAGGGTCGTCGTGGTGATGATGACCTTCGTGGTGATGCTCTTCATGGCTATGATGATGTTTCCTGTCATTCTCTAAAATTCCATCATTATGAATTACTAATTCTCCCATAATCTCCCTCCAGAATATACAAAACATATGAATAACTGTTCATATGTTCATATAACCACAATATGAGAGATTTGTCAATAGGTAATGGTGAAAAATCGAATAAAAACATTATAACTTATCAATCCGATAATATCCTCTTGCATGTTTTTTTCCATCCTTTACAGAGACGGTTTTGATTTCCACTTCTTCGCCGCATACCGTAAGTTCCAGTCTTGTCCCTTCTTTCCATTCTCTGGGCTGCATTGATTCACCTGGAAGCAAATCTGTCGGACGGACGCTGCCGTCATTTATATACACATTCTTATGCTCCGCATCCCATTCCACACAGCCTTCCGGATGATTCATAGACAGGTGAGTATGGCCTGACAGAAAAATAATTTGTCTGTGGCGGTCTATGATTTCCTGAAGCTGCTTATCCCGGTTTAAATATGGATTATTTTTTCCCACTTCCCGCTTAGGGTTATGATGAAGCAGCGGTGCATGGCAAAGGATCAGATGCCAACAGACATCCTGAGCCACACTCAGATGCTGATCTAACCAGGATAGCTGCCTGCCCTCCTCAAATAAAAACCGGCGGCAGTCGGTTACCGCCTGCAGTCCGATGATTTCCACTGTTCCCATTCGGAATGCATAGGCGCCGTCCGGACCCCGGATAATTTCTGTACTGCTTTCATTACCAACAGAGCATATGGCTTCCATTCTGCCAAAAATCCACTTCTGTAATCCAAGATAATCACTTTGCCCATAGCAGTCTTTGTCCTTCGCAGGTTTTACCGGCATATCATGATTACCTGCCACATGAAATACTTTTACAGCAGAAACGACTTCCTCGAGACATTCTTTTAATAAATCGTACTGCCCGCTGGTCCCGTCATTGGTCATATCACCAGCAATCAGAAGCGCGTCCGCGTCTTCGACTCCTGAAAATGCGCGCCTGACCAATCCTGTTTTTGCTGACAAATGCAGGTCGCTCATCACGGAAAAGCGTTTTCCGTCCCCTATCGGAAATGTTCTCTGGCTGTCCGGTATGGGAAACAATTTCTCCTCGCAGCACGTCAAATCATCTGAAACCGCCCGTACATGGATATACGATGCCTCAGGAGGAACAGCCCGTCCTCCCTGAAAATGAAAGATACCTTTTCCGCATGCATCAACTGGGATACAGGCAAATGCTGTCCAGTCTTTCAGGGCGCCGTTTTTATCTGCCCAGGAAAGCATGGCTGCCGCGCAGCCGGATGCATGGAGCTTGTAGACGCCGTCGGCAAGATGCGGATGGGAGAAGCAGATTTTTAAGTTCATTTGGGATACCTCGTCTTTTATAAGAATTTTTAGGATGCTTCTACGGAATAGTCCATCTTTATTGGAACTTATTTCTGTCTTTACTATAATAGATATTTTCGGGAAATTCAACTATTGTATGGAACATGATTGGTTTTCAAAAAAGGAATTGCCGATTGCCGAGAAATCAGCTTGAACATTCATTTGCATATATGTTAAAATAAGAAAAAGCATATTTTCTTGAGTTTCTTGATAACGAAACCTCCAATTCCGCTGTCTCTATGTAAATCTATGCAAGGAGAATCTGTCTCCTGCCGTTTCAGAAAATTCATGCTTTGTTTCCCATAAGCAGGAGATTTTCTGAAATGAATACAGAAAATCTCCTGATAAATAACAACACAAAAAGGAGGTTTTTGATGACAGTAAAGAAAAACGGAGTGATTGATTTACGTAATGAGAGAAGTCAGCGTAAAAATAGAGGAACGCACAACAAAAGAAAGTTACCTGAGAAAGCAGATATTGGAAAAAAGACCAACTCCTTAAAACCGCAAAAAGGAACTGTTATTTCAGGAAATGACAAGAAAGGAATTGTGGAAGGCAAGACAAACAGGAAATATAAGGACAGTGTTTTTGTCGATTTATTTTACGAGGATGAAACATCTAAAAAGAATCTGCTGAGTTTATAATGCTCTGCATGATACGGATTATCAAGATGTAACGTCTATCCATAAGGTTCGGATTGAAGATGTGTTATATAAAAATTTTAAAAATGATATCTCTTTTGAACTGGACGGGAAGGTGCTTGTTTTTGGCGAACACCAGAGTACTGTAAATGTGAACATGTCTCTGCGCTCTTTGATGTACTCGGGAAGGGCCTATGAACAACTGGTAGAGAAAAAAGCACGTTATAAGAAGAACCTTGTTAAGATTCCGGCACCGGAATTTTATACATTTTATAATGGAACAGAAGATTATCCATTAGAAAAAGAATTGTCTTTGTCAGAAGCATACATAGACCCGGCAAACGAAAATTCTATAGAATTAAAAGTAAAGGTCATCAATATTAATGCGGATAAATCGCATAAGATATTGGAGAAATGCAGAGTATTAAGGGAGTACAGCCAGTTTATTGATATGGTAAGGAAATATCCTGATGAAGAGGATTCGCTCAAGCGTGCAGTTAAAAAATGTATTGAGTGTGGAATTCTGGCAGATTATCTGGAACGAAAAGGGAGCGAGGTGGTAAATATGTTGATTGCAGAATACAGTTATGAAGAGGATATTGAAGTAAAACAGCAGGAAGCATGGGAAGAAGCACTGCAGATTGGAGAAAAGGAAGGAGAAAAAAAGGGCGAAAAGAATGGCATCCTATTGGCCGGAAAAATCTTTCAGGAAATAGAGAAGGATCCAAATCTTACTAATCGTGAGATTTCAAAAAATATTGGCTGCAGCATCAGAAACGTCAAGGATGTACGGAAGGTATTTGGATTATAGAAAACAGTATATTAAAAGGTAGGTGGTATGTGTCAGCAAATCTGTATAGGGTGTGTCAAAAAAACTGTGTAAGTAAATTGTCTGAAAATTTTCTTTGAACTGCTTGGATGCCTTGCTCAAAATGCCGGAAGCCAGTCAAGGCAAGGGTTTCCACCTTTACGGGCTTTTGGCATTTTGATATAATCCATCATGGCGTTTCAGAGGAATTACACGCATAATCTGACGCACTCGGTAGGTGAAATTGATTCTCCGCGCACTGCACGGTCACTTCTTCTGCAAGCTGACGCACCATCTCCCACACCAACAGAATCCGGCTGCTTCCCCTACATAAATACAGCAGATAAATCTTTCAATTCCATTCCGACATTTTGAAGTATCTCACGGCAGATTGTGATGGTCTTCCCAGCTAATCCTGCTATCATTTCCTCAAACCGTTCCCTTGACAAATGATAAGACGATAAATCAAATCCAATCTCTATATCATCATCAAAATTTTTTGCTATAGTAAAATGATGCTTTGCTTGCACTGCTTTCTCAACCAATGAGCATTCCAGACGTTTCCAATAAACTGTATTTCCTTTCGGCAGGTGAAGCTGTGCATGATGGATATCTGCAATAATGTCCTGATATATCCTCTGGCATGAAAGTCTTGCCCTCTTCTAACGGAATCGGGATATCTGACCCACTAGCGTTCCCCCTCATCATTTACACAAACCGCTGACGTAAAGAATGCCTATCCCCATACGTACTGATATCCATCGGCTGCGGCCTTCCTCTCCAAGCATACAGATGCTTGAGCAGCTTGTCCTTATGTCTATACTGATAATCATTATACCCTTCCTTCTCACTTTTTACATATATGCCAACAGCAATCGCCATATGCTGATTTATAGAAATCAGCATCACTAATTAAGCCGGTAGTCTGCTTTCCTGCTACACACTTTTCTCATCCTTTGTATAAAGTATTATTTCCTGTCCACGCAGAACTTCACCTTTGTAAAGATAGCCCGGACGGTATATTTCTGCTATATGGTCTACCAGATTCGGATCTTGTGTCGGCCTTGTATCAACGACTGTCTGTCTGCTGATGTCAAATCGCCCAGAATCTTCCAACACCTCCACACCCGATTTCTGCATAATTTTACCGATTTCCCGAAACTGATTTTCCACCAGTTTATTTATATTTGCATCATCCAGATTATTTTCTCTGATCCAATCCCTTTTCAAAAGCAGATTATCCCTCATAGTAATCAGGCTATGGATTAGCAGCAGAAGCTCTTCATGTGCAGCTTCCGCTGCTTTCTTCGCCTCATCCAGAAAAAACTGTTCCTCTAATTCCTTTTTCTGATCTTCTAATTCCTTCTTCTGCTTTTCAAACGCCTTTTTGCATTCATCTAATTCTTGTTCCAGTTTTCTATAATTCATCTGAAGATTTTTAAAAAGTTTCTTATGCCGTCCTCTCATTTATTCCTCCACTTTTAATTTCTGTTTCCAGTTTCCATCGCTTTTCTTTCTGCCCTTTTCATTTCCGGTCTCACGCTTCCTATTCCCTTAGCTTCAATTCAATCCCGATTTCTTTCAATTTAATATCTTCCGACTGCTTTTCAATCACTGCATTACCAAGTTTATCTGTATTTCCCTCAATTTTTTCTCTCCATCAATATCTCCTTGTTCCGCCGACTTTCTATAACACTTGAATATCTGTGCATCGGCATCTCCCCGCCTTGCCTTTTTTAATATTGTTTGACTTCCTCTGTACATCCTTCGGGTATCTGTTCATAGAATTTTAAAGCTCCCTCTGCCACTGCAATTTCCAGATTCTCCGCGCACTGTACGGGGATGTTCCCTGCAAAACGGCGCACCATCTCCTGTACCAGCGGGACACGGCTGGTTCCCCCTACCATAAATACGGCAGATAAATCTTTCACCTCCACCCCTGCATCATGAAGGATTTCATAGCAGACATTGATTGTCTGCCCGACTAATCCTGCTATCATTTCCTCAAACTGCTCCTTTGATAAATGATAAGGAACTAAATCGAACCCAATCTCTATACTTTCATCATATTTTTTCGCTATACTGAGATGATGTTTTGCTTTCGCTGCATTTACTATTTTTTCTTTCTTCTTTTTTCCAAAAGATGCCGGATAGGTAATATATGTATTTTCTAGCGGCTCATCGCTTACTTTTCTCACTCGCTCCTTCATATGACGAAAAAATGCGGTGTAGAAATCCTCCGGCACAAAACTGATATCTCCTAATCGTATGGGAATATTGAGTAGCTTGTACCTATATCTATACTTATTATCATAATCTACTCTTCCTTTCTTTATGTTACTGTTTTTAATTTCTTTTTCCAGGCTCTCGTCAGTCTTACAAACATCCCCTTTATATTTCCCTGCCGCGATGACTCTCGATACCACTTCACTGCCTCTTCCTCATTTGTAATCACACCGATTCCATTCTCATAGCATATCCCCAAATGATATTGAGCGTCTGCATTTCCCTGCTCTGCTGATTTTCGATACCATTTAAATGCTTCTTTTTCATTTATCTCTATACCAATCCCACTTTCATAACATACTCCCATATGATATTGACCGGCTGCATTTCCTTGCTCCGCTGATCTTCGATACCACTTAAATGCTTCTTCTTTATCTTCTGCTACTCCCCATCCGTAACAATAGCAGTCCCCCAATCTATTCTGGGCTTCTCCATTTCCCTGTTCTGATGACCTTCTATACCATTTAAATGCTTCCTCTCTATTTATATCTACGCCTTTGCCTCTCTCATAGCATACTCCCAAATAATATTGACCGGCTGCGTTTCCCCGCTCTGCTGATTTTCGATACCATTTAACCGCTTCCTCTTTATTTATTTTTGTTCCCATACCTTTCTCATAACATCTTCCCAGATGATGCTGACCATCTGTATTTCCCTGTTCTGCTGACTTTCGATACCACCTAAATGCTTCTTCGTAATTTCTCTTAACTCCCTTACCACTTTCAAAAGAGAATCCCAAATTACATTGTGCAACTGCATCTCCGCGTACTGCCAATCGGAAATACTGCGCGGTTTCTTCCGAACAGCCTTCTGGAATCTGACTATAGAATTTTAAAGCGCCCTCCGCCACTGCAAGCTCCAGATTCTCCGCGCACTGCACTGTCACTTCTCCTGCAAACTGACGTACCATCTCCTGCACCAACGGAATCCGGCTGCTTCCCCCTACCATAAATACAGCAGATAAATCTTTCACTTCCATCCCGGCATTTTGAAGTATCTCACGGCAGATTGTAATAGTCTGTCCGGCTAATCCTGCTATCATTTCTCCAAACCGTTCCCTTGACAAATGATACGAAAACAAATCAAATCCTATCTCGATATCATCATCAAAATTTTTTGCTGTGGTGAGATGGTGCTTTGCTTTCATTGCTTTCTCAGCCAATGAGCATTCCAGACGTTTCCAATAAGCTGTATTTTCCTTCGGCAGATGTAGTTGTGCACGGTGGATATCCGCAATAATGTCCTGATATATCATCCGGTCCATATCAATGCCGCCGCACCGCTCTATCCCGCATGACTGTGTGAGCAGTGTAAATCCTCCATTTTCATACTGAAGAAGAGACACGTCAAATGTCCCTCCTCCAAAATCATACACCAGGACATTCTGTCCATTTCTGATTGCCTTTTTTCCAAGAAAACTCATCGCAGCAGCCGAAGGCTCGTCTACCAGTTCTACCTGGAACAGCCCCGCCGCCTTTGCCGCTTTTAATATTTTCTCTCTCTTCCTTTTTCCAAAAGATGCCGGATAAGTAATGTATGCTATTTCAACCGACTCACTGTTCACTTTTTCCGCACACGCTTTCATGTGGCGGAAAAACGCCGTATAAAAATCCTCCGACCGGAAAGACTTCTCCTCTCCTAACGGAATCGGGATATCTGACCCGATATCCCTTTTAAACTCCATACGAAACCTCCCTGGATTCTTTATTCGGCCGTTCATTGCCGCCTGCCCCACCAACAGTTCTCCCTCGTCATCTACACAAACTGCAGAAGGCAGGGAATATTTGCTCCCATACGTGCTGATTCCCGTGCTGATATCCACCGGCTGAGGTTCTCCACCCTCACCAAGCATACAGATGCTTGAGTAGCTTGTACCTATGTCTATACTGATTATCATTAATCTACTCCTTTGCTAATATTTATATTCATTTACTCTTTCCCCGCACTTATCAATGGGTGCTTTTCCTGTTCTGTCAGCTTTTCACGCCATATAACATCCTCATAAAGTCCATCTAAACCAAATTTCTACTTATCCAATCAAAAAAAGCCACGTATATAAGGATGTGTATAGCGCCCTTCGTTGAACCCATATGCCTTTCTATATCCTTCTATTCTTTCTAATTTTACTTTTAAAACCATGACATTTTTTCTTTCCAAACCCCACACCAAATTCTGCATATCTTTTATAGCATCTTTTGCTCTTGGAGAAAGACCACTCACCTCTCTTTCCATCTTATATAGTTTTAAAAGATATAAAACCATTTTCTCGCTCGTACCTGAACTCTTTAACGCAACAGGATGCTTGTATTTAATCAAAATACCGATTGACATACACACAATATCAGCATAACGATAATCAGCTCCTCTAAATACTCCTGGTGCTCTTAAAACCTCCATATAACAATTCAGTGCTTTCTCTACATTTTTCTCTACACCTCTGCCAAAGAGATAACATTCCCCAAGATAATATTCTATCTCCCAGTCTCCTAATTCTGCTAATTTTTGACAGCATTTTACCTCTTCTTTTTCATTTGCACTAAAGTTTCTCGCTCTTTCATAGTAGAAACCGCCTCGAATCCTTCCTTCTTTTACGTAATAATCTCCAATCCGAAGTATTACATCTATATTACAAGGCTCTGCAAGTCTGGTGACGCCTGTATTCACTATTTCTGCTCCGAGCTCTGCCAATTCGTAATAGTTACTATAACAGTATTCTACTGCCCACTTTTCATCTTTCTCTACTCCAATTCCATAATAAAAACGGTCTCCAACATAATGCAGCATTTCCAGATAAAGTTTCCGATGAAAGGACTTCTTTTTCCAGAAAGCCCTTTTTGCATCATATTTTTTCACAAAGACGTCCTTTACGTTATCACGTAACCAGTAAAAGAACACATCTTCTTTTATTTTTGCATACCACATTCCTGCTTCTCTTTCATTTTTATCTACACCTGCCCCATCATAATAACAATCTCCGAGACGATACAACGCATAAATAAAAAAAATACCTTCTAGTGAAAAGTCTTCTTGTAAATATCGTTCTTCTCTCTCTGCATCCGCACATCTCCTATAACACTTTACTGCCTCTTCTTTATTCACCTCTGTGCCTATACCATTCTCATAGCAATATCCCAAAATACATTGCGCATTTACCTCTCCCTGTTCTGCTAACTTCCGACTCCATTTTACTGCTTCCGCCGCACCCTTCTCTGTTGCTGTCCTATTGAGGAAGTAATACACCAACTTATATTGGGCCTCCCTATGTCCCTGTCTTGCTGACCTTTGATACCATTTTATTCCTTCCTCTTCGCTCTCTTCGATTCCATTGCCAGATAAGTAACTATCTCCCAAGTGAAATTGTGCGTCTGCATCTCCCCATCTTGCCAATCGGAAATACTGTGCGGTTTCCTCCGAACATCCCTCTGGAATCTGCATCTGCTGCCCATAAAATTTTAAAGCGCCCTCCGCCACTGCAAGCTCCAGATTCTCCGCGCACTGCACGGGCACTTCTCCTGCAAATTGACGCACCATCTCCTGCACCAACGGAATCCGGCTGCTTCCCCCTACCATAAATACAGCAGATAAATCTTTCACTTCCATCCCGGCATTTTGAAGTATCTCACGGCAGATTGTAATAGTCTGTCCGGCTAATCCTGCTATCATTTCTCCAAACCGTTCCCTTGACAAATGATACGAAAACAAATCAAATCCTATCTCGATATCATCATCAAAATTTTTTGCTGTGGTGAGATGGTGCTTTGCTTTCATTGCTTTCTCAGCCAATGAGCATTCCAGACGTTTCCAATAAGCTGTATTTTCCTTCGGCAGATGTAGTTGTGCACGGTGGATATCCGCAATAATGTCCTGATATATCATCCGGTCCATATCAATGCCGCCGCACCGCTCTATCCCGCATGACTGTGTGAGCAGTGTAAATCCTCCATTTTCATACTGAAGAAGAGACACGTCAAATGTCCCTCCTCCAAAATCATACACCAGGACATTCTGTCCATTTCTGATTGCCTTTTTTCCAAGAAAACTCATCGCAGCAGCCGAAGGCTCGTCTACCAGTTCTACCTGGAACAGCCCCGCCGCCTTTGCCGCTTTTAATATTTTCTCTCTCTTCCTTTTTCCAAAAGATGCCGGATAAGTAATGTATGCTATTTCAACCGACTCACTGTTCACTTTTTCCGCACACGCTTTCATGTGGCGGAAAAACGCCGTATAAAAATCCTCCGACCGGAAAGACTTCTCCTCTCCTAACGGAATCGGGATATCTGACCCGATATCCCTTTTAAACTCCATACGAAACCTCCCTGGATTCTTTATTCGGCCGTTCATTGCCGCCTGCCCCACCAACAGTTCTCCCTCGTCATCCACACAAACCGCTGAAGGCAGAGAATATTTACTCCCATACGTGCTGATTCCCGTGTTGATATCCACCGGCTGAGGTCTTCCATCCTCTCCAAGCATACAGATGCTTGAGTAGCTTGTACCTATATCTATACTAATAGTCATCATGCCCTTCCTTCCCACTTTTTTCATGTACGCCAACAGGAATAATCACCGCATGCCAATCCATAAAAATATACACATTAACTACTTTTTATGGAAAAACATCTAAAAGCTGCAAAGTGTGTGTAATCCCATTATTTTATTTCGTTTTTATTACGTAATCTCTGTAACCTCCACCGCCCGTAAGCATTTCCTTCTTCCGCTGACTTTCTATACCATTTCACTGCTTCTTCATAATCTTTTGTTACTCCTCTTCCATCATAATAGCAATCTCCCAATTTATACTGCCCTACAGCATTTCCCTCTTCCGCCGACTTTCGATACCACTTCACTGCTTTTTCATAATCTTTTGCTACTCCTCTTCCATCATAATAACAATTTCCCAATTTATACTGTCCACGAGCATCCCCCGCCTCCCCTGACCTTCGATACCACTTGACTGCTTCTTTATGATTTTCAGCCACTCCCCTCCCATAATAAAAACATTCCCCTAATCTACACTGACCTTCAGCATTTCCCTCTTCCGCCGACTTTCTATAACACTTGAATATCTCTTCATCATGAGCTACTCCTAAAATTGTAATATCCCAATATCCACTGTGCGTCAGCATTTCCCTGTTCTGCCGACTTGCAATGCCATTTGAACGCCTCTTCATAATTTTTAGCAATTCCGTCTCCATAGTAATAGCAACACCCCAGATACCACTGTGCATCGGCATCTCCCCGCCTTGCCTTTCTAAAATATTGTTTGACTTCCTCTGTACATCCTTCGGGTATCTGTTCATAGAATTTTAAAGCTCCCTCTGCCACTGCAAGTTCCAGATTCTCCGCGCATTGTACGGGGATGTTCCCTGCAAAACGGCGCACCATCTCCTGTACCAACGGGACACGGCTGGTTCCCCCTACCATAAAAACGGCAGATAAATCTTTCACCTCCACCCCTGCGTCATGAAGGATTTCATGGCAGACATTGATTGTCTGCCCGACTAATCCTGCTATCATTTCTTCAAACTGCTCCCTTGATAAATGGTAAGGAACTAAATCGAACCCAATCTCTATACTTTCATCATATTTTTTCGCTGTACTGAGATGATGTTTTGCTTTCACCGCCATATCTGCCCATGAACATTCCTGACGTTTCCAATAAGCAGTTTTTACCTTTGATGAATCGGGCAATACAGCACTGACACAGGATTTTATATGCTGGTATATCATCCTGTCCATATCAATACCGCCACAACGTTCCACACCCCGCGGCGCTGTGAGCAGTTTGAATTCCCCATTCTTATATTGAAGAAGAGCGGCATCAAAAGTCCCTCCGCCAAAATCATATACGAGAATTTTCTGGCCGTCTCTAATCCCTTTTTTTCCTACAAAACTCATTGCGGCAGCCGTGGGTTCGTCTATCAGTTCAATATCAAACAGACCTGCCGCCTTCGCCGCATTTTCTATTTTTTTTTCTTCTTTTTTCCAAAAGATGCCGGATAGGTAATATATGTATTTTCTAGCGGCTCATCGCTTACTTTTCTCACTCGCTCCTTCATATGACGAAAAAATGCGGCGTAGAAATCCTCCGGCATAAAACTGGTATCTCCTAATCGTATGGGAATATCCTGTCCCAAATCCCGTTTAAACTCCATACAGAAATTTTCCGGTTTATTGATACGCGCATTCATTG
>CANOBT010000013.1 GCA_947564305.1 uncultured Lachnospiraceae bacterium
GTATGAAACAAAAACCTTGTTTTATTTTTATAATAGTAAAACCTTTTACCTATATCCGAATCATATTTTTATAAGATTCTGACCACAATAGAATGTGGTTTTGAATATGTGACGGCGCTTGTCATGGTAACTACAAATTTGTTACACATGGGTCAAGCGGACGTGCTTGCACGTACATTTGACCCACAAATTCAGTATGAAAGTTTCTTTCATACTTACGAATGCTGAAAGCTAGGAGGTAATTGAGCATGAACGAAAACAAATCAAACAAAATGGTACTTTTTATGATCCCTATCTGCATTGCTATCAATATTGTGGGAGGCAATATTGCATTAGGCTTAAAACTGCCAATCTATATTGATGCGATAGGTACGATTGTTGCAGGTTCTCTGTGCGGAATTGGCCCAGGAGTAATTGTCGGTGTAGTTACCAATATTATTACATCCATCTCTCTTCCAACACAGTTGGTATTTGCTATAGTAAACGCAGCGTTCGGTATTGTTTCCGGCCTGCTTGGAAAGAAAGGTTTTATGTCCACACTGCCAAAAGCAGTCGTTACAGCGTTTGCTATATGGGCGGCAGGTTTCGGTATTTCCATTCCGATCTATATTTTCGTATATGGCGGATTCAGTGGAGACGGCCTTTCTGTTTTGGTAGCTTTTGTAATGTCAACCGGAATCAGTATGGAGACGGCTGTGGTCATCTGTGTTGCAGCCACAGAACTTTTTGACAAATTCTGTACGGTTTTACTTGCATTTTTAATTATCAAAAGTATGTCCGACCGATTAAAGATCAAGTTTCCTAACGGGGAGGTTTTTATAAAAGGTAAAGAAAATAAAGAGCCGTCAGCTAAATGACGATTTTCGTTAAAAGAAAGGATTGATGTATGAATAATGAGTGGGTAAAACAATTTGAAAAACCTCAGATAACAGGAAATGCCCTATTAGACCTGCATCCTTTTGTAAAGCTGAATATGATGGCCGTGCTCTGTATACTGAACTTTGTATTAAAGTCCATCGGTTTTTCATTTGCTTTGTTTGTATTATCATACCTTGCTGCGATACTCGCGGGAAAACTGCGTTCATTTCATAAACTTTATTTTAAAGTAATCCTGATTTTCGGATTATGCTGGTTTATATTCAAGGCAATGTTTGTTGAAGGTGAGCATGTACTGTTTCGTTTTGCAGGAATCTGTATTTCGACGGAAAGCATTCATTCCGGTATTTCATCAAGCTTATTGATCGTAGGATTCTGCGGCATGTTTTTAGTTTTTTTCCAGCTTACGCCTATGAGCGAACTGATGCTTGCATTTGAAAACGTCGGATTATCCAGGACTGTATCCTATGTGATGCTGTCTACCTTTCAAAGTGTAGCGGACTTGTCGGCAAATTCCAAAGTAATCCAGGAATCACAGAAAGCTCGCGGTATTGAAACAGAAGGAAACTTATTTACAAGGGTCAAGGCATATATCCCGATTCTAGGTCCACTGGTTTTGAATGCGGTAGCAAGTACGGAAGAAAAAACAATCGCAATGGAGGCACGGGCATTTTCCGTAACCGGAAAACCAACTCATCTGCGCCAGCTACCGCCGATCAAAGCCGGACAGATCGTACTGGTGATACTGACTGAACTGCTTTTGGTAGCAGGGATTGTTCTGCGGCTGCAAGGAGGGATTTAAGTGAATGCGGTAGAAATCAAAAATGTGACTTACACCTATCCGTTAGAAGATTGCTGTGCATTAAAAAATATATCTGCGGAATTTGAAACAGGAAAACTGTATGGCATTATCGGATACAACGGAAGCGGAAAAACGACATTATGCAACCTGATCCGCGGAATGATACCTTATTTCTATAAAGGTGAAATGACTGGGGAAGTCACCATATTCGGAAAAAAAATGTCTGAGATCACCCCTGAAGAGCTTGCAGTCCAGGTGGGATTTGTTTTCCAGAATCCTTTCACCCAGATAAGCGGCATCAAGGAAACGGTATTCGAGGAAATTGCGATGGGGCTTGAAAATCTCGGTGTTCCGCGTGAAGAAATGATGCAACGCACGATGGAGATTATTGAAGCGCTTCATATCGAAAGTATTATGAAAAATAACCCAAATGAATTGTCAGGCGGTCAAAAACAGCGGGTAGCATTTGCATCCATTATTGTCATGGACCCGCCGGTTCTTGTAATCGATGAGCCAACATCCCAATTGGACCCATACAGCACAGAAATGATCTTTGATATTATCCGTCAGATGAATGAGAAAGGAAAAACCATTATCCTTGTTGAGCATAAAACAGAACTTTTGGCTGAATATGCAGATGAAATCCTGGTGATGAATCATGGAGAAATCGTAGCAAAAGGAAAGACAGAAATCATATTTTCAGATATCCATCTGGCCGAAAAAGGGGTTGTCATCCCTCAGGTCGCTATGCTTGGACATGACTTGAGAACTGCAGGGATGAATATTTCCAAAATACCAATCACCCTTGGACAGGCAGTGGAAGTATTAGCAGGAGGGAAAAATGAATGCGATTGAACTAAAAGGAGCATCTTTTCGCTATCCCAACGGATTTTTGGCGAATGACACCCTAAACCTGCGTATAGAACAGGGTGAATCTGTGGCTATAATCGGGGTGAATGGGGCCGGAAAAACCACCGCAGTCAAAATGATGAACGGTCTGTATAAGCCATGTGAAGGTGATGTCTTTGTCAATGGCATCAATACAAAGGAGCGCACCACCGCTCAAATTGCATCTATGGCAGGTTATGTATTCCAGAATCCGGACGACCAGATTTTTAATCAGACCGTTCAGGCAGAGATTGAGTATATGCCAAGATATTTCAAACTTCCGGAAGAGGAGATCCGGCAAAGGGTTAATGAAGCGGTTGAATTAACAGAAATTGGAGATTATCTTTCAAAAAATCCATATGATATTCCATTTTCCACAAGAAAATTCGTCACTATTGCTGCCATACTTGCGACAAAACCGCAATATCTGATTTTAGATGAGCCTACGGCAGGACAAGACAAAACCGGGAATGACATCCTGCGGCACCTGATTGCCTATCTGCATGAGCAAGGAATCGGTGTGATCACCATTACGCATGACATGGAGTTTGTAGCGGAAAATTTTAAACGAGTGGTAGCCATGTCCAACAAACGGATCATAATGGATGACACGGTAGAAAAAGTATTTTCAAATGACGAAGCATTGAACAAATGCCAAGTCAAAAAACCACAGATTGCGCAGCTGGCGGACTTACTGGGATATCCGCCGGGAACAATCTTCAGAGAACAGCTGGCAGCCCATATTTTAAATCAAAAAAATAAACAGTGAGGAGAAAAATATGACACATAAAGAAGTACAAGAAACAGCTAAAATTGCAATGGATACATTAAAAAAAGAGATAAAACCAGGGATGACTGAAATAGAACTTGCAGAAATTGTAAAGCAGTCACTGGAAGGACAGGGAATCAAAAGGTATTGGTATCATGGCATACCCGCACTTGTATTCGCAGGAGAGCGTACCATTTTATCACAGGCTGCCTGTGAATATGCCCCAACAGATTATCAAATTAAAAAGAATGATATTATTACGGTAGATACGGCACCGGAAGAGGACTTGTTATGGGGAGATTATGCCAGGACTATCATTATCCAGGATGGAGAAGTTGTGCCGGATGACCAGATAAAAGATCCTGAATTCCGTGAAGGAGTGGAAACAGAAATCCGCCTTCATGAATTTATGATGGAGCATGCAAGACCAGATATGAAATTCTGTCAGCTCCATAAACTGGTCGATGAATATCTGCATAAATTGGGATATCAAAATCTGGATTTCTTGAGTAATTTTGGCCATTCTGTCGTAGACGGTGTAGATTCTGCCACGTTTTATGAATTGAGAAATGATCCGCGGGTCTTCTTTGATGCTAAATGTGAATGCACCTTAGAAGAGGCCGGAAAGTTTACATTTGAACCGCATATCGCAAAGCCCGGCGGAAAGTTTGGATATAAGAGGGAAGATATCTTTTACTTTGTAAATGGCAGCATACAGATTTTGTAAATACTGTGGCAAAACCGTCCGAAAAGACTGTAATTTCCTGTTGCATTTTTACCTGGAAGATGTAATTATATAGGTAAGAAAATGGTAAATAATACCCGTTGCAGAAAGGATGAGCGCGTTGAGAGCTACAATTACGGATATTGCTGAAAAAACAGGACTTTCTATTACAACAATTTCCCAGGTTTTAAACAATAAGGGACAGCGGTTCTCTAAGAAAACCCGCGATCAAATCATTGAAGCGGCCAGAGAATTGAATTACCGTCCAAACCAGCTTGCAGTAGGGCTCTTGACTAAAAAAACAAAGACGATTGGTTTGGTGATCCCAGACGTGTGTAATATTTTCTTTTCAGAATTTGCAAAAGGAATTGAAAATCTTGCACGTACAGAAGGATACAGCGTGATCCTGTGCAACTCGGACGACAAATTTGAATTTGAAGCGAAGAATATCCAGATGCTGACTGACCATAATGTGGATGGAATCGCAATCATCCTTTCAGCAGAAAGTTTTGGAGATAAGAACGAGGAATGCCTGAAAGCATTGAAAATGACAGGCATTCCTGTAATATTGGCAGATTGTTTTAATGACGTTTCCGGATTCAATACTATTGAAATTGACAACCAGAAGGGGTCTTCCATCGTGGTAGACTACCTGCTTTCCTTGGGACACCGGCGCATTGGCTGTATTGTCGGTCCCCAGGGATTAAAGTCAAACAAAATACGTTTAAAAGGATACATAGACGAATTAGAAAAAAATGGAATCCGCCCGGACACAGATTTGATATATGAAGGAGACTTCCGTTACCAGAGCGGGTATACCGGAGCACTGGAATTACTCCCCCGCAGGCCTACGGCCATTTATTGTCACAATGATATGATGGCATATGGGGCAATGAAAGCGCTCCGTGAGAAAAATCTTCGTATCCCTGACGATATATCCGTAGTCGGCTTTGATGATATCTTCTTTTCACAGCATATGGACGTCCCATTGACATCCATTCATCAGCCGGCTTATCAGATGGGCCAGCAAGCAGGAGTTATTCTGCTTGAGGAGATTAAAAATCATAATACCGAGAAACGCCACATTGTGTTTGAGCCAAAGCTGGTCGTGCGGCAAAGTACCGGAACTGCTCCTGCAGAAATGTCTTAGAGATACCGTTAAAACATCTGCCTGTATATATACAGGAGGATTTTAAATGAAAAACATATTATTAGCAGGCGAATCGTGGATGAGTTATACCACACATGTAAAGGGTTTTGATTCTTTTTATACCTCTACTTTTGAGTCCGGAGAAAAATGGTTGAAAAAGGCCTTAGAAAACGGAGGATATACGGTTGATTTTCTTATGAATCATCTGGCAGGCGAGCAGTTCCCGTTTGAAATGGAAGAACTGAACAAATATGATTGTGTCATATTATCAGATATAGGAGCCAATACGCTTCTTCTGCCTGCGCAGACTTTCGCATCAAGCAAAAAGATGCCAAACAGAACGAAATTAATCCGGGATTATGTCTTACAGGGAGGCTCCCTGTTAATGATTGGCGGTTATCTAACATTTTCCGGTGTAGATGCAAAGGGGAAGTGGCATGATACCTATGTTCAGGAAGTGCTTCCGGTTGAGGTGCTTACCATAGATGACCGAATGGAACACTGTGAGGGTGTGACGCCAAAGATTACCAAAAAGCATAAAGCGCTGGAAGGAATTCCTGATATATTTCCTGATGTCTTGGGTTATAACCGTACAATTCCGAAAGAAGAGGCTTTTGTTGCAGCGGAAGTAGAAGGTGATCCTTTCGCAGCATTCGGAGAATATGGCAGAGGCAGATCCGCTGTAATCACGACCGACTGTGCACCGCACTGGGCGCCGCCGGAATTCTGCGAATGGGAATATTATGATAAATTGTGGCAGGGAATTGTAAACTGGCTGACTGGTATGGTATAATGAATTGAGCTGAAGCGCAAACATGTCGTCAGTTTTTAGTAAAAACCGGTAACATACGGGTATAAACAGCCGAAACATCGCAAGCGCTTACAAATGGAGGAACATGACATATGAAAATTTTAAATTTTGGCTCTTTAAATTTAGATTATACCTATCAGGTATCCCATATCGTAACCCCGGGAGAAACGATTACTTCTTCCAATCTGACAATCCATCCCGGCGGAAAGGGACTAAACCAGTCCATTGCCCTTGCGCGTGCAGGCACGGCAGTCTCACATGCCGGCCAGATTGGAGAGGACGGCACAATGCTGAAAGAGATATGTGCACAAAATGGAGTAGACACAAGATTTATTGAAACAGTTCCAATCCGTTCAGGGAATGCCATCATACAGGTAGATGAAAGCGGCCAGAACAGCATCATTCTTTTTCCGGGAGCAAACCGTGCAATCGAAGCGCCCATGATAGACAACGTATTGGAGGCATTTGAAACAGGTGATTTTCTTTTGGTCCAGAATGAAATCAGCAGCCTTCCCTACATCATTGAAAAAGCATGGAAACAGGGCCTCAAGATCATCATGAATCCCTCACCTATGGATGAAAGGCTTCAAGAATGTGATCTTTCAAAAGTTTCTATGTTTATATTAAACGAAGTAGAGGGTGCACAGTTGACCGGAAAAGAAGAGAGTTCCGATATACTGGATGAGATGCGGCATTTATTCCCTGATGCTGAAATTATATTAACACTCGGCTCACAGGGTTCCATATATTGTGGTAAGGATATACTGATACGTCAGGATATCTTCCCCACAAAAGTCCGTGATACAACCGGTGCCGGGGATACCTTTACAGGCTTTTTTATTGCAGAATATCTGAATAGCCATGACCCGAAACTGGCGCTTGAAACAGCGAGCCTTGCTGCTTCCATTGCAGTCTCTCGCGCGGGAGCCTCGGATTCCGTACCTACGATGAAAGAAGTGAAAAACTGGCGGAAGTGAATATCATGCCGGTGAGCCCCATGCTCACCGGCATATCTTTTTAGAAATGTATATCCTTTAAATATTTCTCCACGATTTCCTCCGATACATTCTCTTTGATTTCTTCATAAACCGGCTGAGAATGTTCCACTAACTGCCTGTATAACTCCTCCGACAGCGTGATGACCTGTGTGCCGCTTTCCTCAATGGTCTCTACACGCTGTGCGATCCGTTCATCCGATGCTTTTCTGGACTCTTCTTTCGCAATCTCACCGGCTTCTAAAAGAATCTCCTGCTCGTCTTGTGACAAGCCTTGAAAAAATTCTTCGCTGACAATCAGCGACAACAAGTGGGGCAGATGGTTCGTCTCCACCACATAATCCTGCTGCTCATATAGACGGTTTGAAACGATGACCTCATAAGGGTTTTCCTGAGCGTCAATGGTATTTTGCTGCAGCCCGATATAAACCTCACTGAAACTCATCGGCGTCGGATTCGCCTCCAGAGTCTTCCAAAAATCCATGTGATAGCTGTTTTCCATAGTGCGGATCTTCTGCCCTTTGAAGTCCGCGATGGACTCCACATTTTTGTTCGTGGACATCACGCGAAAGCCCTGGTCGGAATATCCCAGCAGTTCATATCCTGCGTCCCGGTATTCCTGCCTCATTAGCTCCAAAAAACCGGCGTCATCAACCGCTTTCCTTACGTCTTCTAGCTTGTCATAAGCACAGGGAGCGTCAAATACAGCCGTGTCCGGGATAAAGTTCACCTGAGGAGCCGTGTTCTGTACAACAAAGGGGATATCTCCGTCATAACAGCTTTCTAGGAGCTCCCTGTCGCCGCCAAGTACGCTGTTTGGGTATACCTGAATCTTCATCTTACCATCGCTGAGCCGCAATACTTCTTCTGCAAATTTCTCTGCATAAATCTGAGTTACCGTGTCCTCCGGACTTGCTGTAGCCAAAGGCCATGCGTACCGCTGCTCTTCGTCTCCGTCTGTCCTCGCACATCCTGCCAGAAGGAGCAGTGACAGGCATAATATACAAGCTTTACTTATTTTCCTCATATTTTCTGTTTTCCTCTCAGTTAGGAATCGTCTGCCATAAACTGTTTTCCCGGCATCCGCCAATCATCCTTCTTTTCCTCTCACCTCTACCGAATCAATGCCAGGCTGATTCCCGGCACAAACGTAATCATCAGCAGCGCAATCAGAAAATACACGATCATTGGCATTGCCTTTTTTGCAATCTCCATCACCGGAATCTCCACTAGCGAGCTTGCCACAAACAGGTTGACCCCAATAGGCGGTGTCACGAATCCGATGGCCAGATTCACGACCATGATGATTCCAAACTGAACCGGGTCCATGCCAATCTGCGTCACAATAGGGAGCAGAATCGGCGTCAAAATCAAGATAGCCGGTGTGGTATCCATAACCATGCCCACCAGAAGCAAAAAGCCGTTAATTACAAGCAACAGTACCACCGGATTCGTGAAATGTGCGAGAATCCATCCACTGATTGTCTGTGGCACCTGCATCAATGTCAATACCCTGGAAAATGCCACCGATGTCGCCAGAATAAACAGGATTGGGGCAAACGTCCGAATCGCCTCCACCATCATTTTCCAGATATCCTTTGCCTGTATGCTTTTATAAACAAACATGCTCACAAGCAGCGCATAGAAAACAGAGATAACCGCTGCCTCTGTCGGTGAAGCCACGCCTGAATAAATACATCCGAGAATAATCACCGGACTCATCAGCGCAAAAAAGCTTTCCTGCAAAACTTTCAGGATTCCTTTCT
The DNA here is from genome assembly GCA_947564305.1 of uncultured Lachnospiraceae bacterium. Next base: position 8,782 of record CANOBT010000013.1, read on the forward strand.
CATGGAGCGCCCCTACCACTTCCTGGATTTTTTCTTTATCTTCCCCGTGCTTTCTGCAATAGTACACTGCATAGATCATAAGCAATGCCCCAATCAACAGCCCTGGGATGATACCTGCCAGAAATAAGTCGCTTACCGAGGCGCCGGATGCCATTCCGTACATGATAAAGGGAATACTGGGCGGTATGATAACACCCAATCCGCCTGCAACAGCCACCACTGCGGTCGCAAACTTTTTGTCATAGCCAAGCTCGAGGAGGATTGGGATGGTCATGCTTCCCACCGCCGCTACCGTGGCTGGAGCCGAACCGGAGATTGCCCCATAGAACAGGCAGGTCACAATGACCGCACAGGGCATCCCGGCTGTCCATTTCCCCATAAAAAATGCAAATACATCAAACAGTTTTTTGGAAATTCCACCCTTTGCCATAATGATTCCGGATAAAACGAACATGGGAACCGCCAAGAGCGGAAAACTGTCCAGCCCGCCCAACATGGAGCGGATAACGTAGGTTGCACTTGCCGTAAAAGATGCATCAAAAGCACCTGGCAGTACCGAGACAATGCCAAGGGAGATGGACACTGGAATCGCAATTACCAGACAGACTACAAAAATCAAAAATACCACTGCTACCGGCATGATGTCTTCCCTCCCTTATCCGCTTTTTCATCCTTTATATTTTTTTCAAACCCGGACGCTGCATCCGGGTCTTTCTCTTTTTCTGTATATTTCTGCTCTTTTCCAAGCATCACATTCCATTCAATCCACCATCTCTGTGCCACCCGGAATGCCACCAGCGCAAAACTAAACAACGGCGCGGCCTGTACATAGTACATCGGCAGATTCAATGCAGGGCTTGTCTGCCCGCTGTGGATGGCTGACAGAAAGAAGCGCCATGCAAAAGGCATCAGATACAAGAACAGAATCAGCTCAAAGGTGTGGTTCACCATTTTAAAAGCAGCCTTTCCCCTTCTTGGAAAGATAGCAACAAACTGCTCAATCTTGATGGAGATACATTTCTTCGTACAATAGCTGACGCTCAAAAAGCCTGCCCAGATAAAAATATACCGTGTCAGCTCCTCGGACCATGACAGCGACATTCCCAGCACATACCTGGAAAACACCTGCACACCCATGATCAGCGTCATTGCCCCCAAAAAAACGACCATCAAAAATTCTTCCAAATTTTCATTGAGCCAGCATAGGGCCCGCTTTACAGAGCCGCCTTTCATAAGCTTTTGTGAAGCAGGTTCAATACGGTCTCCAGATCGTTGACACCCATCTGTCCTGGTGCGGATGCCTTCTTGGCAGCGCCGAATGTCAATGCGGAACCAAACACTTCTCCGCAGAGACGGCTGATGACGCCGGTTCCTGCCATCGACATTGTAATGATTGGGCGGTCAGCATGCTCTCTCGTCATTTCTTCTGTAGCTGCAAGCAGAGTAATCACATCTTTTTTGCTTTGCGGCATCACGGCAATTTTAGGAATGTCCGCGCCTAACTCCTGCATTTTGCAAAGCCGGCTTACAATATCAGCCTGCTCCGGCGTTTTATCAAAATCATGGTTAGATGCCACGACCTTGACTCCTGCTTTGTGCACTGACTCAATAATTTCTTTTACCACTTCATCTCCGGTAAATGCTTCCACATCTACCAAGTCAACATTTCCGGTTTCCGCTACGGCCTTATTGAGCTCAGCGTAAGCCTGTGGTTCAATGGCTTTTTCACCACCTTCTTTGGAAGTACGGAAGGTAAACAAAAGCGGGGTATCCTTCAATGCCGCACGCAGTTCTACAAGAACTTCCTTTACCTTCTCTATCTCAAATACATGCTCAAACCAGTCTACACGCCACTCTACCACATCTACCGGAATGGATTCAAATGTCTTTGCTTCATTGATAATGTCTTCCTTTGTGACACCTACGATTGGTACACAGATTTTCGGGATACCCTCCCCAATTTTTACATTTCTCACTACTACCGGATTCATCTGCATGTCCTCCTTTTTTGATTTTGCAGCCACTTGCAGCGCAAGTGACTGCTTACTTTTACACTTCTCCTCTTTACTATAATAACGTGTCTGTCAAGAGACCTGTGTTGATATGTTTTCTTCTCTTTCCCTTTTTACTTTGATGCTTCCGCATTTTTCAGCAAAGTTCCATACCTCATGTTTACAAACAGTGCTAATAAAACACCTATTACGGTAATCACAATGTTCATTATAATGACATTCACCGCTGTCATTTTGGATGCTGCACTCAAGATTGTATAATTACACAGACTTGAGGCAATCATGACCAGGCTGGTAATCGTTCCTTTAATCTTCGGGAACAGATCATTTACCGTTGCCGTTGCCATCTGCAGCACACCGCCTGCTGCAGAATATCCGATAACAAATGCGCCCACATAGCAGATCATCGGTGTCTTTAACAGGTAAACAAACACCAGCATCACTACAGAAATTGCCGGATATATTACCAGAAAACGAACCTGTTTGAATTTCGTAATCAACGCACTGGTTACGAACAATGCGGCCAAGGTTCCTGCGGAATAGTATGTCTGCATTACGGACACCGTCTCGGAAGGGATTCCTGCGATTTCTTTTCCGAATGTCTGCGCACAGTTCAGCCAAAGCTGGAATGTAGCAGTACTTGTAAAGCCAATCAGTATCAGCGCCACACTTTCCAGAGAAAAGTGTGCATTTTTCAGATTATCAAGGAATGACTCTGACTTTCCGCTTTGGGAAGCCGCCGGAAACGGTGCAAAGATTGCAAGGACACCGAGAACCGCAATCACAATACCCGCCACAATAGCCAATGTCAGATAAGACATTTTCGTTCCTGCCACAATGCCAAGGAAGAATGGCATCAAAAGCTGGGATACAGAAATAAATAATTTGATTCCCATAGTCGCAATACCTGTATACTTATACATAATTTCTGCAACCGCCGGATAAGTCGCGGTATCCAGAAATGAGTTGGCGATTCCGCCCAGCACTGCTGCCACATAGGCTACCTGTACGTTGGGTGAAAATGCAATTCCCACAAAGAAGATTACATAGGATGCCACTCCGATGAGTACGGAAATCCTTCGTCCCAGTTTATCCGACAGCGGACCTGCGAAGGGCAGGGAAATCAGTCTTCCAAGCCCCAAAGCCGCTGCAATGGCTGTGACGCGCATCACATCATCCACACCCCACTGCACAATCAAGGTTTCCTTCACGACTTGCTGGCTTAAAATGGAACATCCAATTCCGTGAATAAAATAATTCATATAAAGTATAAGCGCACTTGGCAAATATTTTTTTTCCATTTTTCTTCTCCTTTTATTCGTAACGAATTCCCAGTACTTCTTTCATATGCTCGATTGGCATTTCTTTTCCTGTCCAAAGCTTGAATGCAGCCGCACCCTGGAAGAGCATCATACCGAATCCATTCATGTTCTTGCAGCCGACTTCCTTAGCCATACGCAGAAGTTCTGTCTCTGCCGGAGCATATACGGTATCTGTCACAATCAGGTCTGGTCTTAAGAAAGATTTATCCGGAATCACTGCCTTGCCCTCTAATGGCTTCATACCTACACCTGTTGCATTTGCAAACAAATAGGAATCGTCAATCTCACGTCTCAATGCATCCAAATCTGCCAGGTCGTAAAGAGTCGCTTTACAGTTTGTCTTTGTATTAATCTTCTCTACAGTCTGTACTGCTGTATCCCAGAATTTATCCTTCACATTGAAGATAGACATTTCCTTCACACCGTCCAACGCTGCCTGAATCTGGATTGCGGTTGCAGCTCCGCCGGCTCCTGCAATCGTCATCTTCTTTCCGATTACATCAATATCATAGTCTTTCAGAGACTGCATATATCCGATTCCGTCTGTGATATGTCCAATCAGCTTTCCGTTATCATTCACGATTGTATTCACGGCTCCGCTAAGTTCCGCTGCCGGTGACAGTTCATCCAAATATTTATGTACCACTGTCTTATTTGGCATGGATACATTAGACCCTACCATCTTCAATGCGCGAAGACCCTTAACTGCGTCCTCCAATGTGCTGTTGTCTACTTCAAATGCAAGGTACGCGTAATCCAGTCCAAGGTAAGCAAAGGCTTCATTATGCATTGCCGGGGAGCTGGAATGTCTGATTGGATATGCCATTAAACCGATTAATTCTGTATGTCCTGTAATTCTCTCTGCCATGATATTATTCTCCTTTTTCTTCTCTTTTTAATTTGTTATCCTGGTATAAATACCTTTGATTTTTCTGTATTACTTTTGCCCTGATTGTGTCTATTTCTTTGCTGCCCTCCTTTTTTGTTAAGTTTGTAACATATCTGTTAATTTTTAGACAACCTCTTTTTCTTGACTCTAGTATACATGAAAACATATCATACTTCCAATATATATTATTTCATTTATCTATAGCTTTTTTGCATAGATTATGATAGTATAAAAACAGGAAATTTGTACGGATTTCAGATAAGATTTGCAGATTCGATCTGCAATCGGTTACAAAAGATGTGGGGGGATTTGAGATGACGTTAAATCAATTAACTTACTTTCGTAAAATCGCACGCTTAGAGCATTTCAGCCGCGCGGCAGAAGAATTAAATATTTCTCAGCCCAGCCTCAGCCGCTCCATGGATACACTGGAACGGGAACTAGGACTTCCGCTTTTTGAAAAACAGGGACGTAATGTGGTATTAACAAAATATGGACGTATCTTTCTGACTCATGCAGAGCGCATCCTGGAAGAAGTGGCCGCTGCGGAACGAAAAATGCAGTATCTGACCAAAGGCGGCGGTCATGTGGATATCGCCTACGTCTCACCCTTGGCGAATTACTACATCCCGCATACGGTCCGTAGTTTTTTGAATCTGGAAGAAAACAAAAATGTCACTTTCAGTTTCAGCCAGGCACGGACCAGTGACCTGATTGCCGGGCTGAAAAATGAAACCTATGACATCGTTTTCGGAGCTTATGTGGAGGATCAGCCTTCCATCCATTTCACTCCCATTTTAAAGCAGGAAATGATTATCATTACCTCCCTGGACCATCCCCTGGCCAAAGAGAAGCATGTGCCATTCGAGGTCCTCGGACAATATCCGCTCATCGGGTATGACCACAATTCCGGTCTTGGCTTATATACAAAGAAATTGTACCGCCAACGTCATATCACGCCCACTCTTGTCATCGACTGTCCCGATGAATATTCCATCGCCGCCTTGGTGGCAGAGGATTTCGGGATTGCCCTGGTAGCAGATGTGGATACCATCCGTGATGCAAGGATCAGCCGTCTGGAGATTACAGATGAAAAAATCATCCATACAGTATATATGGCCTATATGAAAAATAAATATCTCATTCCTGCTGCAAACCGGTTTTTGAAGTTTGTACGCGAACATGCCAGTTCATGAACAGCCGCAGGACAGTATACTGTTCTAAAAGTATCCTGTCCTGCGGCCGCTTGTCATCGCTATTTTAATAACTTTACAATTCTTTGGCTGTCAGTTATCTCCATTTTTATAAGTATTCTCTTTGCTCCAGTACTCCCAGAATATTTCTTCCTTCGGTTGTACCTTCAATAATCCTTCTTGCCCGGACGCTGTCACCGATATTCATAATCTCCACAGCTCCGCTGTTTCCAAATGTATCATATAATGCCTGAAGGATTGGAGCGTTCGCCCTCATACCGAGACATACGAACCCATAATCAAATTCCAGATCGCTCTCTGTCCCGTCCGGCAGCTTCACTAGGAATGCATCTTCCTTCACTTCCATCAGTGCTGTATTTGTCAACTGTTTTACCCCATGCTTCTCCATCAGGGTAAAGGTTCCTACCTTAGATACCGGGTCGATTCCATTTCCGATTGCAGGCATCATTTCCACGATGCTCACCTTGGCTCCGCGTGGTGCAAAGAATTCTACCACATCAAGTCCGACAGCGCCGCCGCCGATGACCACGACTTTTTTCCCGGTCATATCCTGAGGATACTCCATCACATGGTCTATCATGTTTGTAATGGAAGATACCTTGCCGCCCTCTTTGTCTATATGCTCATGCAGCCCTTTGATTGGCGGGAGCAGCGGATTAGAACCTGTGGCATTCACAATAATATCCGGATTCAAACTGGTAACAAGCTCAATCGTTGCCTCAGTATTTTTGAATACAAACAAATTTTTTAATTTGCTTGCTCTGTGAATCAGATAATTGGGGAAATCGGACAGTCGCTTTTTATCTGGAATCTTGGAAATAATAGCTGCCAGTCCTCCAAGTTCTGGTTTCTTTTCAATCAAAAATGTAGTACATCCTACCTCTGCTGCGGTGCAGGCTGCCTCCAAACCGGCAGTACCACCTCCGATGACCACAACATTACAGGGTTTGTTCACTTTCTTTTTCTTGTATCCTTCACCTTCATTTACCGAAGGATTGATCGTACAGCGAATGGGACGGTTGACACCAATTCGGTTTCCGGCGCAGCCAATGTTGCAGGAAATACATTTACGGATTTCTTTTTCATCCCCAAAGCTGACCTTATTCACCCATTCCGGGTCCGCAATCAAGCCGCGCCCCATTCCGATCAGGTCTGCGTCACCACGGCCTAAAATATCCTCGGCAACCTTCGGGTTTCTGATATTGCCCATAGTCATACATGGCTTTCCGTATTTTTCCTTCACCGCCTTTGCCATGTAGGAACGCCAGCCGTCTTCCAGATAGTTTGCATCAATCTGATACTGGATGGAGCCGTTCAAACCACAGGAAACGTCGAATGCATCCACTTCTTTCTCAAAATACTGCAGATACTCCAGGGTATCTTCCAGAGTGTTGCCGCCTTCCACAAATTCATCCGCACTGATACGGACAAAAATCGGGAACGCCGCACCTACCTGCGCACGTACTTCTTCAATGACCATTTTGGCAAAACGTGCCCGGTTCTCCGGAGAACCGCCGAACTCATCTGTCCGTTTATTGGTCGTCGGGGACAGGAACTGGCTTAAAAGATAGGAATGGCCTGCATGAATCTCTACCGCATCAAAGCCTGCAATCTGCGCACGCTTCGCTGCTTCCCCATATTTCTTTACAATCTGCAGGATTTCCTCTTTTGTAAGCGGTCTTGGAATCTCCCCGCCTGCCTTGGACGGGATATCGGATGCGGAAACCGGCTGCATATTCGTTCTTGCCGACTGTGCGGAAGCCCCTGCATGGTTAATCTGAATGGCAATACATGCTCCATGCTTATGTATCGTCTCACACAGCTTGAAAAGACGCGGAATGTAGCTGTCATGGTCAATCCGAAGCTGCGTTGTTCCATTGGAACCTAAAGGAGAATCCACACTTGCATTTTCTACGATCAATAGACCTGTGCCGCCTTTTGCCCTCTGCTCATAGTAGTTGATGTGCAAAAAGCTCATTTCCCCATTCTGCTCTCCATAGTTCGTGCCCATGGGAGTCATAACGATTCTGTTTTTCAGTGTCATATGTTTGATAGTAAGCGGTTCAAAAATATGTTGATACTTGCTCTGCATAATTCTGCTTCCTCCTGATTGGCATACTCTTCATCATCAATCTATGGTTGATATGTTTTCCAGAGAAAGAGGTCGTCTTCTGTCCATTCTTACAGCTTCTAGGAATCCTTATAGTTCGGACAGTTTTATTGTCTGTGCTCATACCGGGCATGTATGAGTTTTGTTCTGGCCTTATTATAACGCGGAAATACACATAGCACAAATATATATTTTATCATTAATTCATAGCTTTAGCGTATCAATCTTCATACACAAGATAGGAAGCCTTCACATGATGTCCGCATGTTCACAAAAAAAATCCGCAGTCTATTCCATGTTTCTTTCTACTTTCTGTACAAAAAAAGAGGATTTCCGACTGAAAACCCTCATTTTTTATTCCATTTTAATTTGTCAAAAACTGTTTATCAAATTCCGGATTGAAGTAGTAATAATTTCTTGAATCCAACGATTCTTTTGTCTTTTCCAAAGCTTCCCCGAATCTCTGAAAATGCACCACTTCCCTTGCACGAAGAAATTTCAACGGCTCGCGTATTTCTGGATCTGAAATCATACGAAGCAAATTCTCATATACGGTGCGCGCCTTTTGTTCCGCGGCAAGGTCTTCCGTCAGGTCTGTAACTGCATCCCCCTTGGACTGAAATTCTGTTGCTGTAAACGGAACTCCCGCGGCTGCCTGGGGCCAGAGAGCCGACGTATGGTCAATATAGTAGGCATCAAATCCGGCTTCCTTTGCTTCTTCTGTAGTAAGATTTTTAGTCAACTGGTAAACCATAGCACAGATAATCTCCATGTGGGCAAGTTCTTCCGTACCAATATCCGTGAGCAGACCACCCACTGTTTTATCCGGCATCGTATACCGCTGAGACAAATAACGCATGGATGCTGACAGTTCTCCATCCGGACCGCCGTACTGGCTGATGATCAATTGTGCTGTTTTCGGGCAGGTTTTTGTAATTTTTACCGGATATTGCAATCTTTTTTCATAAATCCACATTTATACACACACTCCTTCCCACGGTGCCGGTCCTTTTTGCCAGCAATAACATCCTGAATTCGGATGCTCCCCATAAATATCCGCCATACAGTCCATAGTAAGAGGCTCAAACTGAAGCGCATATTCTTTCAGAAGCTTCTTTCGTTCCATAACTGTTTTCTTCAAAAGCGAAAGTCCCTGCTTGTCCGCGGGATGTGTGTCCATAAACAAACGTACATCATCCAAGACAAAACTAATCTGTTGGATTTCCAGAAGCTTGGCTTCCCGTTTCCTGGCTTGCTCCGAATTCTCTGTACCGGAATCTAACGCGGTTTTTGATTTTTTCATTACTTCGGATGCGATATTTCCTGCCTCTCCAAACTTCTGCTGTCCTCCTGCATTATCTCGCTCTGTTATAAAAAACGGTTTGTTGAGCTCTGGAAAGATTGTTCCGTTTTCCAGTGCTTCCTTTTCATCATATATCTGTCCCCATTTCTGTATGGGAACAGACGCAATTGCCAGATGTTCATTTTCAAGCATAATAAAAAACTCCTTTCTGTTTGATAGATGCATATTTAGTATGTGCATATGGCATACTATTTACGAAGGGAGTTTTTAGTATATCAGGTAATGAAATCTTGGAATCAAATCAGGTTCATCGCGTCACTGACATTTTTCACGCCAATCACCTTAATTCCGGTAATATCTTTTACCATATGTACGGATACTTCCGGGATGATACAGGTGTCGAAGCCGAGCTTCCTTGCCTCTGCCACGCGCTGCTCCGGCATATTCACCGCGCGGACTTCACCACTCAGTCCCACTTCTCCAAATACAAGTAGTTTTTCATCAATTGGACGGTTTTTATAACTGGAAACAAGTGCCATAACGATTCCCAAATCTATCGCCGGTTCATTCATCCGAATCCCGCCGGCTATATTGACATAGGCATCGCAATTGGACATATGCAGCCCAATCCTTTTTTCCAAAACTGCCATAAGTAAATTCACTCTGTTATAGTCTGTACCTGTAGCCGTCCTTCTCGGCATCCCAAAATTCGTCTGGCAGACCAGTGCCTGAATCTCTATCAGAAGAGGGCGGGTTCCTTCAAGCGAACAAGCTACCACAGAACCAGATGCATTTTCCGGTCTCCCGCTGAGCATATACTCTGATGGATTTTCTACCTCCACCAATCCATTTTGCCTCATTTCAAATACACCGATTTCATTTGTTGAGCCAAACCGGTTCTTGACTCCACGCAAAATGCGGTAGGAGGCGTGCCGGTCTCCTTCAAAATAGAGCACAGTATCTACCATGTGTTCCAGGACACGGGGACCTGCCACAGTCCCTTCCTTCGTCACATGTCCCACAATAAAGATGGTCACACCCAGTCCTTTTGCAAGCTGCATAAGCACATTCGTGGACTCCCGTACCTGAGACACACTGCCGGGGGCAGAAGCCACCTCCTCATTATACATCGTCTGGATAGAATCTATAATAGCCAAATCTGGTTTTCGGCTCTCAATAATATTACGGATACTGTCCAGATTCGTCTCACAAAGAAGCTTCAGATTGTCGCTAAACTTCCCCATACGATTGGCACGAAGCTTAATCTGTGCCAAGGATTCCTCTCCTGATACATACAATACATTTTTCTCCTGCGCAAGCTGCTGGCATACCTGCAAAAGCAGCGTGGACTTTCCGATTCCCGGGTCACCGCCTACAAGAATCAAAGAGCCAGGTACGATTCCTCCGCCAAGTACCCGGTCCAGTTCCTCTGAGCCGGTTTCAATCCGCACCTGATCGTCTGTCTGAACCTCCGACAGAGCTACCACCTCCGTCTCTCTTTGAGACTTTACGGCAGTTGTTTTTGCCGTGGTAACTTTTTCCTCTACAAATGTATTCCATTCTTTACATGCCGGACACTGCCCAAGCCATTTTGTCTCCTCATGCCCGCAGTTCTGGCAGAAATATACGGTTTTCTTTCCCTTTGCCACTCAATATTCTCCATTCTTTCTAAGGAACTGTATAAAAATCACTTACTTATTTCATGTGCTCTGCCTACAATTCCTAAACAATTATGGGGCAGACCCACGCCTGCCCCTACTGATTTATTTTCTTGTACTTTTTTTCAGCACTTTACCACTTTCACTTCCGTACTCTTATCTTCTCCGAGTTCCACGCTGACGCTCAGCTTCCCGCTCAGATTGGTTGCCATCTTCCCGGCAGATGCGCCGCCGATCAGCACTTCATATTCACTCTCCGGCTGCAGCTCCAGGGTAAAATGTACATCCTCCGGCGCTGAAATCCTAAATGTCACCTCTGTGTCCGTTGCTTTAAAATTCTCCACCGCACTGCCTGGAACAGACTCATATACAAACATTCCGTTCCGCTCCAGCTTGGTGATTTCTGCAAATGTCTTTACTTTATAGAGATCGCCTTCAAATTCGAAATTGTCCAGCTTGGTCTTAGATGCCAGCGTATAATCGCCAAAGCTGAGTGTTCCGTCCTCTTCTGTACGCAATAATTCTTTTACCCTTGCCATTTTCCTGTCCTCCTAAGTGTTTTAAGAATCTCCTGCTGCTGTCCACAGTCCAATGTCATTACCGGACACAATTCACCGAGTATTCCAACACGAAATTCTCGGTGGAAAGACTGTGAATCGTCATATTCTGTTTTTCTTATCTTAGTACATATTATATAATAAATCAAAAAATATTTCTACTCATTTATTAGCTTTGTATAAAATTTAATCTCTTTCTTAGCAATACCTGCTTCCACATGAGCACCCGGCGTTACTTCTCCCCTTAAAATAGCCTCTGCCAGCTTATCCTCCAATTCGGTCTGCATCGCACGCCGAAGCGGACGGGCGCCATACTTCGCATCCGTTCCCTTTTCCACAATATGCGCCTTGGCGGAGTCACGCAGTGTCAAAGTGATATTCATCTGTTCCTTCAGCCGTTTTGTAAATTCCCTTACAAGCAATGTTACAATCTGCTTCATATGATTCTGGTCTAGCGGATGGAATACGATGATTTCATCAATCCGGTTCAAAAATTCGGGCCGGAAGATGAGTTTTACCTCATCCATTACATTTTGCTTCATCCGCTCATAATCACTTTTCTTATCTTCCTTAACAGCAAATCCAAGCTTCTTCGGGTCTACGATTGCTTTTGCTCCCGCATTGGAAGTCATGATGATGACTGTGTTGCTGAAATCTACCTTTCTTCCCTGGGAGTCCGTAATATGCCCGTCATCCAGCACCTGTAAAAGAATGTTGAATACATCCGGATGGGCCTTCTCCACCTCGTCAAACAGCACGACCGAGTAAGGATGCGTTCGCACCTGGTCGCTGAGCTGGCCGCCATCTCCATGCCCCACATATCCCGGAGGTGAGCCAATCATCTTCGCAACGGAATGCTTCTCCATGTATTCAGACATGTCTACCCGAATCATAGAATCTTCATTTCCAAACAAAGCCTCTGCAAGAGCCTTGGACAGTTCTGTTTTTCCAACACCTGTAGGTCCCAGAAACAGAAATGAGCCAATCGGCCTTTTGGGGTCTTTCAATCCTGTACGCCCACGCTTGACTGCCCGTGCTACTGCGCAAACTGCCTCGTCCTGTCCGATCACCCGTTTATGGAGTTCCTTTTCCAGCTTGCTAAGCCGCTGCGTATCACTTTCTTCCAGTTTTTGAACCGGAATTTTCGTCCATGCAGATACAACCTCGGCTATATCCTGCTCTGTCACAACCGGATGCTGCGATTCATTCTTCTTGTCAAAACGCTTTCGCACCGATTCCATTTTTTTCTGTACTGCCTGCTGCTCCTTCTGAATCAGATGTGCCTTTGTAAAGTCACCGGAGGCAATACTCTCCTCCTTCTCCCGAATCAATGTCTTCAAGGAGTCATCTAGCTTGGAGAGATTCTCAGGAATCCGATACCCCTTTAAGCTGACTCTGGAGCAGGTTTCATCCAGCACATCAATCGCTTTGTCCGGAAGATTACGGTCTGTAATATACCGCTCCGACATATGCACAGCCGCTTCCATCGCATCCTTCCCGATGGTCACTTTATGATGGCTTTCATATTTTTCCTTCAAACCCTCCAATATCTCCAGACAGTGCGTCTTTGTAGGCTCTTCCACCGTGACTGGCTGAAAACGCCGTTCCAGTGCAGCGTCTTTCTCAATATACTTCCGGTACTCTGAAAGAGTGGTTGCCCCAATCATCTGAAGCTCCCCTCTTGCCAATGCCGGCTTCAGGATATTGGAAGCATCCATTGCGCCTTCTGCACCGCCTGCCCCAATCATGGTATGCAGCTCATCCATGAATAAAATCACATTCGGATCAGACTCCACTTCTGAAATCAGAGCTTTCATCCTTTCCTCAAATTCTCCACGGTACTTGGAGCCTGCAATCAGTCCCGGCAGATCCAATGTATAAATTCTTTTCCCTTTCATACTTTCCGGGACAATGCCGGATGCCAGCCGTTGGGCAAGCCCTTCTAAGACTGCCGTTTTTCCAACTCCCGGTTCACCCACCAGACAGGGATTATTCTTCGTACGTCTGCTTAGCACCTGCATCAGCCGGAAGATTTCCTCCTCCCGGCCAATCACCGGGTCTAATTTTCCTTCCTCGGCCTCTGCCGTCATATCCTTGCAAAACTGCTCTACCGCCCCGTTCCTGCTCCTGGACTCTTCCTGCAGTTCCTCCTGGTAATCTCTGGGGTCCACCCCGGATGCAAAAAGGATATCCTGCAGGACCTTCTGTAAGTTTACATTCAATGTAGTCAAAATCCGGGCAGCTACACAATCCGCATCATGAATGATCGCCAGCAATAAGTGTTCTGTGCCGACTTTTTCCATATGGAAATGTCCTGCTTCCTTCACACTGTCTTCTAAAATATATTGAAGCCGCGGGCTTTTCTGGGGACGCTGCATCACCGGGCTGTCTCCCACAGGGGCAATCAGCTCCCCCATTAATTGGAGTAATTTCTCTTCTTCCACACCGTGCTGCGACAAAATCTGCCCGGCCACACCGGTGTATTCTTTGCAGAGACCCAGAAGCAAATGCTCTGTCCCTATATATGGGTGCTTCTGCTCTCTGGCGGCAGCCGCCGCATAATTGATGGCACTTTCCGCCTGTGTTGTATATTGATTCTGCATAAACTCCTCCCTAATCTGTCATAGTCCTGAATAGATATCAAATATATCATCTACAAGTCCATGTACTTCTTCTCTGGTTATATTTTTACAACATCCTTTGGCCAGTACGAGCTGCAATTGTGCACGCATCTCCTCCAGAGCCTTAATCTTGTCTATGTCCACACAGATTACAGCGCCGCGCCTCTTGTCCAGGCTGATGAAGCCTTCCTGCTTCAATACAGCATATGCCTTATTGACCGTATGCATATTTACGCCGATTGTATCCGCAAGCTGGCGGACAGACGGCAGAGAATCTCCCTCCTGAAACGTGGAGGTCGCAATCCCAAGGATGATTTGGTTCCGAAGCTGAATATAAATTGCCTCGTCGCTATTAAAATCAATCTCTATCAGCATAATGTCTCCTTCAGAACTGTCTCGAAATAATCTATACCTCCATTCTGGCTACGTGTGCGCCATTTCTGCGGATTATTTTACGGCAGCTCCTTATCTTAAGAATTGTTATAGGTATGGTAGCACAAAAAAAGAATCTCTGCAAGAAGAGATTCTAAACTCATTCCTTGATTAGGTATATTATACATGTTATAGTATTTTTATTTAGAAGAACGAAAGGAAGGATTTCACCATATGCCCTTGCCAAAAAAGCAAATTTATACATCAAAAGATTACTGGAATCTTCCAGACGGACAACGTGCAGAATTAATGGATGGAAAGCTGTATGACAAGGCTTTGCCATATCCGATTCATCAGGAGTTGGTTATGGAGCTTTCCGCAACAATCCGTCAGTATATAAAAGAGCATTCCGGAACATGCAAAGTCTATCCCGCCCCACTCGCTGTAAACCTCACTGCCAATGATAAAATATGGGTAGAACCTGATATTTCCGTCATATGCGATAAAAATAAACTCTCTGAGCGCGGATGCGAAGGGGCTCCGGACTGGATTATTGAGATTGTATCTCCAAGTACTGCCCGAATAGACTATTCGGTAAAGCTGTTTAAATACCGGACTGCCAGAGTCCGGGAATACTGGATTGTGAACCCAATGAAAGAAGCTGTTCAGACCTATATTTTTGAAGGAGAAGAGGACTCAAATCTTTTTTCTTTTGATGAAGATATACCGGTTTATATTTTCTCTGGTCTGACAATAAACATAGCAGAACTACTATAAAAGAAAATCGAGCAGAAGGCTGACCATTAATTGACCAATCGTCCTCTCATTGCACCTGGCATGCATTCTTCAAATTTTGGTGCTCTTAGCTTCATAGAAACTATTGCCTTTAAACGCCGTATCTAATTTTGCAACAGGGAATGGCATGAAGAAGGGCACCTGTAGTGTGTTCTACAAGTGCCCGAAGCGAAATCATATTTAATTATGGTAATATTCCATCATAAGATTATTTGGTATGTCCTTATTATCGCTTTGTCCTTCCTCTAGGTTCCCTCTCGTTTCTTTCCACGGCCTTTCATTATGAGTATACTTTCTCAATGTATCCCCATCTTCATCCCCATACGTACTGATTACGTTATCCATGTGCCGTTTCTCGGACTCTGAGAATTTATGGGTGAGAGGATAGTTTCCTTTTCTCACAATCCTTCTGGATTTATGAGTATCAAAAAGACGTTTGTTTACCGGGCCATTCGCATAGTCTTTGAAAGTATCATTAATAAAGATAGTCTTATAAATTCCAAGACACCACGCCTGACAATAATAGACCAACTTTTGGAGCATCCAGGTATCAATTGCATTCAGCTTATCCAGAACATAAGACGCTATATCAATCGATGTCGAATTTGTAAACTCAATACGTTCATAATCCTCCGGCGGTATCTCCCGACCGATTTCTCTGGCAAAACTTATCCATTCACCTATTGCTACATCAGCGTTTTTAAGTGACTCTTCAATCGTGGCACCATCTGCCATGCATCCAGGCAAGGATGGAACATTTGTAATATATGCGTTGTCATCTTCGCTCCAATAGAACATTTTATTGTATGCCATCTTCAGCCCCTCCTACACCAAGTTTGTATTTACGAACAATATTTCTAACTTCTTTCACTTGGTATGGCTTAATCTTACCATCTTGAGGTTGAATATTTATCAACTCTGGAATATTATCTATACTTTACAAATATGAGAACCTTTTGTTCTTCCGTGTGTTGCCCCAATCTTTGACAGAAAAAATCTCATGTCTTCTTCCGAAATATTCTTGCCCGATTTTCCAGACATTATATTGGCACGCACCTTTTTGTATCGGTTCATTTGACAATGTCTCGCTTTCAATATCTGCTCATAAGCTTCTTGACTGATAGGTCAAAAAGATGGAACACAAAAAACTCCTTCACAAATTTAATAATCTTGTACATCAAATACACGTTTCTCAAAATAATATTTTCTATCATCGTCCGTAATTTTCCTAATGATTTTGTTGGGATTTCCTGCCGTAATCACGTTGCTGGGAATATTTTTAGCAACAACGCTTCCAACACCTATTACCACGTTGTTGCCAATCGTAATATCAGGAAGAATAACTACGCTTCCTCCAATCCACGCATTATTACCTATGGTAACAGTGAGACCGTACTCGTATTCCGAATTCCTGCTGTCAGGATAAATTGGATGACCAGCCGTATAAATGGAAACATGCGATGCAATCATCACATTATCACTCATTATAACTTTACCAACATCTAAAATTGTACGCCAAAAATTAGCACTACAACTCCAATGTTCTATCCATAATCGCAATAAAATGAGGTGTCTAGCCATACATTATTTCTCGACTTACCCAAAAGAGCCTTCAACATACTTGGTATTTTATTTCCTCACACGCCGCAAGTCCATATGCTTCTATGTCTGTCACAGTTACCTTTCCTCCGCAGGCACACATCCTGATTCCATTCTGCTCATTCCCCGCAAAAACATTATTGGAATGATTATTCTGATAATGATCTGTAAATATCTCGATGGAACTCTGATCTGAAAAAATATGTACATCCAGTTGTTTCTTCCCTTTCAAATACATATCGCTATGTGAGATTCCTTTGCTCCATCCATCACTATGATTGCGGTCTACAGACATCTGTGCATGTTTGAAATCAAAAGTACATACTGTCTTAAGTCCTTTCCCGCACCGCAGGTCAAGTACAAGTTGATCTGCATCGGTCTTCCCAAGATCAATCTTAAACTTCAGTTCAAAGGAAACACCGTCCCCGGCTTTCAAATCTGTTTTCTCCGCTCCCACAACCAGCTCATCCTGCCTGTTTTCATCCGTGCGGAGAGCTTCCAGCTCTTTTATCGGTACAAATGCCAACGTGCCGTTCTCCGTCATCCGCACTTCCCGGACGATATTATAGGAACCGCACCACCCTTCTTTATACGTTGGACCCCAGTCCTTCCAGAACGGCATCCAGTCCCAGCAATTCGCCCATGCCACAAGAAGCCTCCTGCCGTCCGGCGCTACGAATGACTGCGGAGCATAATAATCGAAGCCCCAGTCTATCTCGCCGCTAAAATGATGAGAAAATTTTCCGGTTTCATAATCAAAATCTCCTATCATATATACGACCGTACGCTCACCTGCCCCCATAGGAGAAACGATCAGTGCATACTGATCACCGTCTCCTACCGGGAAGAAATCCGGGCATTCCCACATATACCCCCACTCGCCCCGGCTCTCCGCCAGGACATTAAAATAGGTCCAGTGGAACATATCCGTGGAGCGGTATAAAAGCGCCTGCGCCTTATCATCCCTGCTAGCACCGCAGACCATGTAATAAGTATCCCCATGCTTCCACACCTTCGGATCTCTGAACTGGTGTGACGGAACCCCTTCCGGCGGCGTCAGAACCGGATTGCCCTCATATTTTTCAAAATGTATCCCATCCTCACTGTAAGCGATACACTGCGTCTGTTCGAATCCCCTGCCGTCATTCGTTACTCCTGTAAACATCAAAAACAGCTTCCCATCATGCTCAATGGCACTTCCAGAAAAACAGCCGCCACGCATATGATCATCGTAAAATTCACTTGGCGCGAGAGCAAGCGGCAGATACTCCCAGTGGAGCAGATCCTCACTCACCGCATGTCCCCAGTGCATATAATCCCAGTGACCATAATACGGATTATACTGGTAAAAGAAATGGTACTTACCTTTATAGTAGATTAACCCGTTTGGGTCATTGATCCATCCTGTCTGTCCCATAAAATGATAGCGCTGCCGCATTTTCCCATTCTTTACTATTTCTTTCTTTTCATCAATTTCCCGCTGCGCTCTGTCTATATTGCGCTGCATTATTTCCTTAGACATATATTTCCTCCAAATCACTTCCTATTTATATTCATCACGGAGTTTTTTTGCAAATTCCGTATTAAGTTTAGACTCCCGCCGGGCTTTTTCTTCTTTGATACGGAATTGCTCTTCTCTCGCCGGAGCATACTCTTCCCACCGTTTTTCCCAGGATTCTCTCGCTGCCTTCATTTCTTCTGTAAGTTCAGGCATCTTTAAATTCCTCTCCGGAAGCATCGGCACATTTGGCAGTCTTTCTTCTACGGGAAGGATCGTAATCTCATCCTCCGTCGGCAGTGTCTGATACCAGTAAGCAGTAGAACTCCAGTCATCAGACAGATGATTCGCGTGACCATGTTCTATCGTTACCCGGAGACTCTTCTCAAACCGCACCGGATCCGTGATATGGAATCGGTAAGATACCTGGAAACCATCTGTATCACCTTCATGCACGATTGTTCCAAAGAACGGATAAGCATTTCTCTGCATTCCCCATGCATGGTTAAAATAATCTTCCGTTCCTGTTCCGTTAAGGCTCGGGTATTCCTCTCCGTCGATGAAGAACATATCATTCCCCTCACCCCACCAGCTTCCCTGGTAGTGCTTAACCGTCAGATTACATCCCACATAATGCCCGGTTCCTTTTACATCGAGAACCGTGTAGTTTCCTTCCCCCTTAAAGTTCGTTACATTGTTTACTTCCGGAGAGTTTGTCTGTACATCCGGCCCCCATCCATCGCAAGGGTTCTCACGTCTCCAACAGGAGTGGAAATATGCGGTATTTTTATCTAATGGCTCTTTGTACATCTCATAATCAATATTAAAATATAAAATAAACGGAAGCTCATTTTCATTTACAATCTCAATTTTTGCCTTCTTATTGAACGGCATCGGGAAATAGCAGGACACGGAGCACGGTGCCCCATATCTTCCAGATTCTTCCGGTTTTAAGGAAACATTAAAGGGCAGAGAACTGAAATTTCCCGGGTAACAGTTTCCAATACAGAAGAAATCACCGAACGGAGCCAATACACTTGGTGTATCCTGATCATCCCATGTAATTTTAATCAATGCTTTCCTATAGTAGAAAGGATCATAATCGTCCCATATCACGCCAAGGGCAGGGTGAATTTCCATAACCGGCGCTGCGGATGCATTTAACACCGGATCCAGGATGCTTGGTGCTTTTACCTTACGGCATGAAGAGGTCATCCAGATATGGGTAATGCAGCCTGGTCCTTCTATTTCTCCAAGTACAATACTCTCTTTTGACGGAATCTCCCAGTAATCCTGGTTCTTGCCGCGCTGATCCCAACTTGCAAGCCTTCCGTTTCTTGCTTCCTTAATTGTTGTCAAATCCTGAAATAATCCTGAAACCTTACTCATATATATTCTCCTTTTCTTAATATTTAAAATTTATACTGCACGCCGTGAAGATTGGCAGTGAAGTGCCGCTAAGATAAAGTATGTCAGCCGAAATAGAGCTTCGTGAACTGTAAATCTCACTGGCGTACAATATAAAATCATTTCAATCGTTCATACATTCATTAACCCTTAACTGCTCCGGCTGTCATACCCTCCACGATATTTTTCTGGAAAAATCCGTAGAATATCAGCTCCGGAATAATAATCATAACGCTGGACGCTACAATTCCGCCGTAATCAACTGTATAGGTTCCTTTAAAGAATGACGCGCCCATAGACAGTGTATAGTCGGAAACATCTCTGAGCATAACCGATGCAAACGGAAATTCATTCCAAATATATAAAACATTAAATATTACAACTGTAGCGATTACCGGTTTTGTCATCGGAAGTATTACCTTAATCATAAGATCCCATATATTACACCCATCAATAACCGCAGCCTCATCAATTTCCGCCGGCAGGGATTTCAGATACCCCACAAGCAGCAGTGTATTAAAAGAAATAGATGTAGCGATGTATGGAAAAATCAATGCCAACTTTCCTCTAAGTCCAAAAAATACATTTATTTTATATACCGGAAACAGCAGGATGAATGGAGAGATTGATAGTCCCATGATCAAAAATCCATACAGCATCTTTTTTAATTTATTATTTTTAAATTCCATTCTCGCAAGGACAAAGGAACTGAAAAAGGTAATGATAAGTTCCGCTAACAATGAAATCACACAAACGAAAAATGTATTCGCGTACAGCATTGGAAAATCCAACGTTTCCATCGCATGCTTATAATTATCAAAATTAAATGTCTTCGGCAGTGAAAGCGGGGATGACATTATTTCAGAATTTGTCTTAAAAGAAAGAACCAGCATCCACAAAAACGGGAACACAACTAATATCGTGATAAGAGCCATTAGAATATACTGGCCGGCCTTTTTTCTCTTGTTTACCATAATCCTACCCCTCTCTTTCCTTCGTTACTATATTGTAGATTGCTGTAATCAGCAGTGACAATACAAATGTAAATGTTGCAAGCGACATGCCATACCCGTAATCACTGCTGGAGAAAGTCATTGAATAACTATATGTCACCAGAGTCTCCGACAGGTGGTTTGGTCCGCCCCCTGTAGTCTGCTGCACAATTTCAAATATCTTAAATACTCCGGTGATAATAAGCACGGCTACCGTTGAAATCGTCGTACGCATCATAGGTATGATCACGTACCTGACCTCCTGTACCGCGGTGGCGCCGTCGATCTTAACCGCCTCCATGACATCACCCGGAATCATCTTTAAACCTGCGATAAATATAGTCACAAGGTATCCTAATTGCTGCCAGAAATATATGACCGCTATGCTGTACGGTGACAATGTATCTCCGCCAATCCACTTCTGTTTCAGCCCATCTGCCCCGATCGCGTCCAGTACATTGTTGATGATACCGATATTGGGATCTAATATGTATACCCAGATAATACCTACAATGATCGGCGCTATGATCGCCGGGGAAAAAATCAATGCCTTTGAAAAATCTACTGCCCTTAACCGCTGATTCAATAAAAGCGCGATCAGAAATGATAATGAAAGCAAAAGGACAAATGCCAATACAAACATGACCATTGTGTTTTTAAAAGATATCCAGAATACCTTATCCTGGAACATTCTTATATAATTTTGTAAACCGATAAATTTTGCCTGCCCGATTCCTGAATATTTCGTAAAACTATACCGTACCGCTATGATGATCGGAAGCATGATGAAAATACTGTAGACCAGCAGAGTCGGAACCATAAGACCTATTTTATATTTCTTTTTACTTAACCAATGCATAATATTAACCTGTCTTTCTTATGTGTTTCCTACAGTTTCTCTTTCCATGATTCCGGCACCGTGTCATTTCCCGATGCCGGAATCCATGACCGGCAGTTACAGGCTGTTGGCCAAAGCTGTATCAATTTTGTCAAGAGCCTCTTCCGGTTGGTATGTTCCCTGCAGGACACCGAAGATTCCATCATATAATGCTTCCTGGACTGCAGAAGATACCGTCAGGTCCGGCGCTGCCTGCGGACTTCCCCACCCGTTTGCAAGAGCCTCAATCATCGCGTTCATAGAATACTGGCTGTCAGAAGCTGCCGCCCCTTCATAATTTGTAGACGGGAATATAGACCCCTCATAAGAAATCTTTGCTGCCTCTTCTCCATAGTAGAATTTTAAAAAATCATATACACCTTCTTTTAAACTTTCATTCTCGGCAACTGCCGCACTGACACCAATCGGCGCTGACGGAACTTTCATAACAATATCCTGGCTGCTCTGTGAATCCGTAAATACCGGTCCCCACCAGAATCCAATCTTATCACCAATGGTTTCGTCAAATTCTCCGCAATCCCACTGTCCTGTTCCAAACATCGCTGCCTGTCCTTCATTAAATAACTGCTTCGCATCGAAATACTCGATCGTAGCCATATTTTCCGGAAATGCATTTGCATCTTTCATACCCTGAAACTTCTCAAAACATGCTGTCAGTTCCTCATTATTAAACTTGTCCTGACCGTCCAGAATATTTCCGATGTTGTCCTCCCAGCCATATCTTGCCAGGAACTCATTGAACTCCCACATTGCAAATGCGCTGTTTTTGCTTCCGATAGCAAGAGGTACAACGCCGCTGTCCTTTAATTTCTTTATCATCTCGATAAAGTCATCATAAGTCGTTTCATCAGTTGGATATTCCACTTCTGCTTTATCAAATAATTCCTTGTTGTAGAAAATACCCTGTACATTACACTGATATGGAAGTCCATACTGTCCATTGTCATCCTTAAATGCTGCTTCCATACCGCCCAACGCTGTTTTGATATCCTCATTTTTATCAAGAAATTCTGTCAGATCCATCAAAACACCAGCTTCGCTATATTCCGGAGCCTCCGAACCTTCAATCCAGAAAATCTGCGGAAGTGTGCCGTCTTCTGCTTTCAACTTCATGTTCTTTGAATGAGTTTCTGTATCTGCTGCTTCGAACTCTACTTTATATTTCCCCTCATTTGCCGTATTAAAAGCCTCTACAATATTATTCGTAACCGGCTCCTGTCCTGCCGGATTTGCTACATGGATACCAAACTTGATGACCATAGCACCGCTCTCATCCGTCTTCGGCTCTTCCGCTCCGCCTCCTGAGCAGCCTGTCAATAATCCCAATATCATTGCACTGACCGTTAAAACAGACAATAATTTTGTTAATTTTTTGTTCCTCATACTGTTCTCCTTTTTCTACATTCATATATATGGAACCCGTTCCATATTCGTCAAAAAAATTAAACTACATTGTTTTTGCTTCGAAATGGAACCCGTTCCACATAAAGCAAAAATAAAAAAATCAGACGCGCATCTTCGATTTCTTTAATCCCATTATATTACAATATTCTTACTTGTCAACAGCTTTTTTACAGTCGTTTGAATTTTGTATATAATCACAGAATTTTCAAGTTTATTTTTGTGGATTATTACTAATCAAACGACTGTTGTATTACCTTTTCTAATTTCCACATCTAGCACAACATTCTTATTTTTATAGACTTTTCCGTCTACTAGCCTATGGATTAAACGAACAGATTCTTTTGCCAGACCTTCAATGGGCTGCACAATTGCTGTCATTTTCGGTTCTACCATCTCTGTGATATAAGTTCCGTCATAAGATACAAACTTAACATCCCTAGGAACCTTTCTATGGCTGCGTATGGTTTCGTTCATACATTCAATAGCAAGACGGTCAACGCCAAAAACACCGTCGAATTCAATACCTTTCGAAAATACATCCTTAACAGCTTCTCTGTAATATCTGGAATCAAAGCGGTTCCACTCCAGTTCATAACAAATCGTTGGAATATCATGTTTTTTCATAACACGTTCAAATTCATAATGTCTTTCATGATAAGGGGATTCAACTTCTGTTGCACCTTTAAAATGCAGTATTCTCTTACAGCCATTGGATATCAATGTCTCAGCCGCCAACCGCCCGCCATCTTTATGATTCACGGAAACTACAGGTATATTTTCTCCGAGATAACGATCCAGAGCAACAATCGGTTTCTCTATTTTTTTGTACTCTTCCACATCCAGAGAATGTACACCTGTAATAACTCCATCTACGATATGGCGTCTTAACATATCCAGATATTCAATCTCCGCGTTACTTTCTTTTTCTGTATTACAAAGCATCATTTTAAATCCATACCTGTAAAGCTCTGCCTCAGCATAATCAACAAACTCTGAAAAAAAGGGATTGGCAATATTCGGAACTAAAACTGCGATAATTCCTGTTTTTTTGCGATATAAATTCCTTGCCAGTTCATTGGGAGTATAGTTCAGTTCTTTTACAGCCTGTTCAATCTTTGCTCTGCTTTCTTCTGATACATAGCCACTGCTATTGAGAAACCTTGATACTGTTCCAACTCCTACTCCAGCCTGTTTTGCAACATCTTTAATGCCAGCCATAAATCCTCCTCTTTTGACTTTTGTTTTATACCTCCATTTTAAAGTATTTTTATAAAAAGTCAAAGATATTTTAAAAATTAGGAATATTTTATTCGCCAATCATTTGGATGAAATCATTCTCTGACCTGACAAGCAGCATATCTGAACCTAATCAAAAACGGCCTGCTTTTTGCAGACCGCTTTTTACTATATACTTATCATAATACATAGGACTTACAACACCCGCAGCTTCTCTGTAAACTCACTGCTCAAACTAATCTTCGCCACATAAAATACATCCCCTGTCAGATAAGTCTCCCAGTCATCGTCAATCTCTACCTGCAAATCCCCTCCCGGCATATGCACGATCACTTTATTTCCCGTCAGGCCAAGCTTATATGCTACGCCGGCAGCCGCACAAGCTCCTGTTCCGTTAGCCATCGTATAACCTGCCCCACGCTCAAAAGTTTCAATCGCAATATTGCTGCGGTCAATGACTTTCATAATCTCTGTATTGACCCGTTCCGGAAAATATCTTGCACTCTCTGAGAACCCTCCAATCTTACGAACAAGCTCCTCGGAAATTTCATGCATCGGAATGACACAGTGCGGATTTCCTATCGACACACAGGTCGCCGGATATAACGTATTTCCAAACACCATATCCTCATTAATGACTTCTCTTCTCTCCCCTGTCACCGGAATCTCATCGCTGAAGAATGACAATTTTCCCATGGAAATGCGAAGCCTGCTTCCATCTTCATTCAAATAAGTAATCTCTACCATACCGCCGTCTGTCAAAAGATGGTATTTCTTCTTCTGCACATAACCTGCATCTTTCAGATATTTTGCAAAAATCCGGACTCCGTTTCCGCTTTTCTCGGCAATGCTTCCATCTGGATTCCAGATTTTAAGAGACATATGCTTTTCTCCGATAAACGGACCTTCCAGGATTCCGTCAGAACCTATACCTGTATTGCGGTTGCAAAGCATCGCTACATTTTTCTCGTTCAGTTTCAGTTCATTTTTATTAGGGTCAAATACCAGATAATCATTTCCCAACCCGTGATATCGCTCTACTACAGTTTTCATTATCTGCACCTCCATTTTTGTAACCACTTGCAACGCAAGTAATTGCCTGCACGCACGTCTTTCATTTCTTTTATTATACCCGGCATTTTTTTCAAATAATACGTAAGAAATGCTTTTAACATTGCAGATAATGCTCTATAATAAAAGCAAGTTCGTGCAAGGCACCGTATAGAAAAGATAGAGAAGTTGGGGATGAGAATATGGAAAAGTACAGCAAGAAAGGCTACCTGAACAGTGACTTTCGGATTTTTCATTTAACAGACCAAATTGCAAAGGAATATGAGTTCCATTACCATGAATTTCATAAAATCACCATTTTTATACGCGGGAATGTCCAGTATTTTATTGAAGGAAAAACATATGAACTGGAACCCTATGATATCGTACTGGTAGAAAAAAATGACCTTCACCGGATTCAGGTGGACAGCACTGTCCCCTATGAACGAATCATTGTTTATATCTCTCCCGGATTTATGGAGGACTATCAGCGTGAGGACTACGATTTGAGCTTTTGTTTCCAAAAAGCCCGTGAGGAGCATTCTCATGTACTTCGGATTCCTTCCTTGGAAAAAAGCTCTCTATTCAAGATTACAAACCGTCTGGAAAAATCTTTTGACGACACAGAATATGCCAGCAGTCTGTACCGCCAGGTTCTATTTCTGGAGTTTATGATTCAGTTAAACCGGGCGGCGTTGAAAAAAAGAATCGAATTTCTGGACACCGACCTATACAATTCAAAGGTTATTGATATCCTGCATTACATTAACTCACATTTAACGGAAAATCTGGATATTGATTCGCTTGCGGCTGCCTTTTTTATCAGTAAATACCACATGATGCGTCTGTTTAAAACAGAAACAGGATATACCATCGGCAGTTATATCACGTACCGCAGGCTCCTCCTCTCACGAGAGCTGATTGCATCCGGCACTCCCATTACGGAGGCATGCTTTGCTGCAGGGTTCCGGGACTATTCCACATTTTCCCGGTCCTATAAAGCGGAATTTAAGGAACCGCCGCGGAACTGGAAACCATAATATTCGTTCAAATAGAAAAAGAACAGCGGAACCTCGTTTCCTTTTCTACTGTCCAAGGCAGTTTAGGTAAAGCGATGGTTCCGCCATTCTTATATTACGATAGTCCAAATATTTATGGACGATAACCGATGTCCCAATTTGTTACACATGGGTCAAGCGGACATACTTGCACGCACATTTGACCCACAAATTCACTCTTTCATATCTTACTTCACCGGAATTGTCACATCATTGACGATGATTTCCTGTATCTCATTCACATCCACAATACGGTTGAAAGCAAATTCCGTCCATGTTTGCGGGTGTCCGACTCCACCCAGCACGTAACCGTTGTTTTCGATATTATCCGCACTGTCGCTGACAACATAGCTGCTCCCGTCTTTGTACTTAATTTCCAGATGCGTAAGATTTACCGGATCATATGCCTCATCTGTAGTCAGCCCAAAGCCCTTCGACATATCGATACCAATGGAAATCGGAGAATATGTCACGCATCCGCCATTCCCCATATCAATGCTCTTTACGGTGATTGGTTTCTGGTCTGTCAATGCAATCTCTTCTGTCTCTGTCTGCTTGTCAAACTCCTCCAACTCTTCCAACATCTCGTCACCCGCTTCTCCGGTATTGAATGCAGTCACCTTATCGTCACGCTCTTTGATAGAATAAGGATATTTTTGAATGCAAAGCTGCGGTACGACACCTTCTTCCGGCAGACTTTCGCTCCAGAGCATATATGCGGTGCAATACATCTTGTCCGACGTACTTTTTTGTGTATCTATATAAATATTATAGCCGGCAAATATATCGCTTGTGGTATTAAAGCTGAAACCGTAAGTCCTGTCTTGTGTAAAATAAGCGCCCTTCCCTGCGTTTGTCTCGTCATTCCCGGCCAGCATAGTTACACCGCCTGGGCGTTCCAATGTGAAATATATAGCGGCGCCGTTCTGGTCATAAACCATATTTTCGATACGCAGAGTATGATCTCCAAGCTTCTTTTCAATAGGTTCACTTAGCGCCCCGCCGCCGGTAAGTTCCTGTGCTTTTTCCGGATCAACAGAGACAAACTCGTGGGACGGAAGGGTGATAGGAATCTCTTTTTTAGAGCCATCCATATCCGTCTTTTCCTGCACGGTTTCCATCACAGGCGTAGATTTCTTTGTACTGTTTCCAAACATTGCATCAAAGAAATCCAGATTTGCAGCCGCATATGCAGCTCCGGGGACTGCAAGACAGCCGACTACTGCAATGGCTGCGGCAGCATAGGAAAATCTCCTGCGCGGCTTCTTTTTGCTCTGTTTCTGCTGTGCCCTTAACGTCTTATAAGTATCTTGAAGTCTGTCGTTTACGGTATCGGATATCTGGATATCCCTACTTAAAATCTCTTTCATCTCTTTTTCTGAAAATCCCATATTCTGCTACTCCTTTCAAAATGATACTGCCTGTTCCAATTTTTTCCTGCCTCTTTGAAGCCTGCTCTTCACCGTATTTTCGTTCCATTCCATGATTTCCGAAATTTCCCGTGTATTAAAACCCTCCCCATAATACAGCAGGAATACGGTGCGGTCCTTTTCCGGAAGGTCCCGAAGAAGGTCGTAAAATTCATAGTCGCTTTCTATCAAAGTTCCTATTGGCTCCTCGGCTTCTTCCATAGATACCATACGGCTCTGCTTACGCAGGATATCGTTGCAATGATTGATTAAAATCCTGGTAAGCCATGTCTTGAAAAAGGATACGCTCCTCAGCTCTCCAATATGTTCAAACGCCGATAGAACGGTATCCTGTATGGCATCCGCAACGTCCTCTTCGTTTCTTAAATAGCTTTTCGCCACTTTGTAAAGCGCAGTTTTATTTTCTTCGATTAGCTGGATAAAAGCATCTGTGTCCTGCTTCTGCGCTCGCTTTATCAACAGCATATTCATCTTGAATCACCTCATTTCTTTTGTTTTATACTTATTAGACGAAGAAGTCCAGCGTTTCGGTGCAGAAAAAATATTTTTTTTATGAAAAGGCAAAAAAATGCCTGGAACATAAGCTCCAGACACTTTTGATTCATATTATTTTTTATTTTTTCCCTGCTCTGCCAATGTCTTCACACTGTCCATTGCAATCACGATTGCGAGTACCACCAGAAGGATACTGATTACAAGCCGGATAACACTCCACGTGGTGTCCATCCCTGCCGTCACATTTCCGAAGTTTTTGAAAATCGTCTGGCACAGGGAAGTAATCGTTACAATCAGCATAAATGCCATTGGGATGAAGAACATCTTGTTATTCTTACCCATTTTTCCAAGCCATGTAGCCACCGCCATCAGACCCAACGCTGCCAGAAGCTGATTTGCAGCTCCGAACAGCGGCCATACATTTGCATAGCCTGTCATTCCCAGTGCAACACCCAGTACCACCGTAATGGCTGTTGCCACGTAAGGATTTGTCAGAATCTTCTTATATCCATCTACATCCTTCACATCTTCCCCCGGCTCCAGCCAGAATTCCTGGAACATATAGCGCGCCAGGCGAGTCGCTGTATCCAGAGAAGTCAGACAGAATGCAGATACTGCAAGCACCAACATCGAAAAGATAACACTCTGGGCCCCCTTCAAGAACGGGATTGTAGCGCACATCTCGGAGATACCTGTCGCAAATACATTAGTCGGAACCACCAGTTCCCCACCGGAATAACGCTGCCATACATACCCTACCGCACACAGAGAAATCAATGCCAGGGCGCACTCAATCAACATGCCGCCATAGGCAATCGGACGCGCGTCCTTTTCATTGTCGAGCTGCTTTGCAGTTGTTCCTGAACCTACCAGAGAATGGAAACCTGAAATCGCGCCGCAGGCAATGGTAATAAACAATGCCGGGAACATATTTCCCAGAGATGCCCCTGTCGGCGCCAGTGTATCTGTAAATCCGGTGAACGCCGGAATATCCAGAGATGCATTTCCTGTAAGCCCTGCCCCGATAATTCCAATCACAGCCACGCCCATCATAAAATAAAGCAGGAAA
This sequence comes from uncultured Lachnospiraceae bacterium, assembly GCA_947564305.1. Next base: position 37,771 of record CANOBT010000013.1, read on the forward strand.
GAACTTAGGTAATCTCTGGGCTGAAGCAAAATCCACACAGGGGTTACAGAAGCAACCAGAATGTAGATTCCTACAATAATCATCCATGTCGTATTGCTCAGGTAGAATGGATGGAAGTTCAGACCGATTACCATGCAGATAATGATTGCCGCCACTCCGATAGCCGTAGACACACCCAACGGCGCATTCCTTCGGTATACAAGAATCCCGAACACAATCGAAATCACAATAAACAAAATCGAAATCATTGCCGTAGATGCATTTGCTGCGGATGCCGCATAATCCACCTCACCGGATTCCGTAAAGGTTGCCATAAATGTATTTGCCACAATGGATGCAAACGCGGCAACAACCAGAATCAATGTCAAATAGGAAAAGATAATAAAAATCTTCTTTGCCTTTGTTCCCATTGTCTCAGAAATCACTTCACCGATAGACTGTCCCTTGTTGCGGATGGATGCAAACAAAGCACCGAAATCATGAACGGCACCGAAGAAAATTCCTCCGATAAGAACCCACAGCAATACCGGTACCCATCCAAACACCGCCGCCTGGATTGGGCCGTTAATCGGACCGGCGCCTGCTATCGATGAAAAATGGTGTCCCATCAATACCGGAGCCTTTGCCGGACAATAGTCCATGCCGTCCTCCAACTCATGGGACGGGGTATTCTTTGACGGATCAATCCCCCACTGCTGCGCCAGCCATTTGCCATATGTAACATAAGCTGCAATCAGGATGGCTATCCCCACTAACAAAATTACTACTGCATTCATTACTCATCACTCCTTATTTTGATCGTTATAGGAAACGGCAAACCTCTTTTCCTTTTGCCGTTTCCTACATATATTGAACATAGCGGACAAACCCGCTTTAGTTCCAAGCTTTCCTGTAGCCCTTGATCAGCTCTCTTGCCGCCCGATTCCCAGCTACCTTCTTGTTCTTCATATCAAAGACCAGAATCCTTGCCTCGCAATATCCGCGGATGCCAAAACGATAATTCTTAAAAAAACGAAATCTTCGGATTTCCTTTCTCATTTCCTCACTGATACCCTCTTCACTGAAAAAAATACCTGTAATAAAGGTATACATATGGTCTTTCTCCATACAGTTTTGACCTTGCCTTACAATCTGCGGCTCAATGTATTCCGTGATTTCCCCGCCAAACCTGTTCAAAATCTCTTTGTCAAAAGACTGGCAACACAAGAAAAACGTATGCTCATAACAATTGGCCCGCCATAATTCGGCTTTCTCCACAAGGACATATTTTGCACTCGTTACATTAAACGCCGCATATGCATCATAAATATGCCCATTCACATCAAAGGGACGTGTGATATCGAATGCTTCCTGGTAAGAAGCCAGAACCTTCTCAAGGAATTCCTGACCTGTCATATGGATGTTCTCCTTACAAAAATTGTCCCTATTGTACACCTGTCAAAATAATTTTGCAATGATTAATTTATACTTTTTTTAGATATATTTTAATCTTTTTTTATTTATCCCATTTACCTCAAATCCAGATATGCTGCCTCTTCTTCACTCAGTTTTAAGTGCATTGCATCAATATTCTCCTGCATCCTGGAGGCTTTTGATGTACCGACTACTGCCAGAACATCCAAATCCTGCTTAAAAATCCAGGCCATCGCAATCTGGGAAACCGTACAGTTCTTTTTTGCAGCCAGTTCTTCACATCTGCGCAGACGCTCAAAGTTTTCCGGACAAACATATCCTTTCACTGCAAATTTATCTAAAATCTTTCCCGCTTTTTCCTGCTCACAGCTCTTGACTTTTCCCGAAAGCAGACCATGTGCCAAGCTGGCATACGCAATGAGAGGCATCCGGTTCTCCCGATACCATTCCCGCGCTCTGGCGTTGGACGGTCCGGATATGGAAACACAGCCGCCGCCCCACGGGTCATGCACCTGCTCCGCAAGCCCGAAATTAGGACTCGACACCGTAAACGGAATCAAATGGTGACTGTCGGCATATTCATTTGCCTCGGCAATCCGCTGATGAGTCCAGTTGGAAACGCCGAATGCGCCAATCTTGCCTTCCTCATGCATGGCATTCATGATTTCTACGATTTCCCCTGCCTCTACATCCGGATCATCCCGGTGCAGCAGATAGATATCAATATAATCCGTCCTCAGATACCGGGAAGACTCCGCAAAGTCTTTGCGTATCTCCTTTTCGCTGACACGCTTCTTTCCAAAGACATCGGGATGCGCACATTTGGAAAGGATTACTACTTTGTCCCGCAGGCCGCGTTCTTCCATCCATTTTCCGATAGACTGCTCCGCCTTGCCGTACACCCGGCCAGTATCAAGGGTATTGATTCCCATGCCGTATACCGCATCCAGCAATTCCTTCCCGTCCCCTCCGTCCAAAAACGGCTGTATCGCCGTACCATACAGGATTCGGGACACCTTTTTCTCCACATAGGGAATTTCTACATACTCCATTTTACTCATCTTGCTGCTCCTGCCTTTCTTTTATCATCGGCCTGCCGCATCCACTGCCTCTTTCATCTTTCCCACATATTCCGCTACATAGGGAACACACTTTTCCCCATACCTTGCAACCATCTTTACGATTGCACTCCCTACGATTGCCCCGTCAGACACACGCGCCATCTTCTCCGCCTGTTCCGGCGTTGAAATTCCAAACCCTACCGCGCAGGGCACATCTGTCGTCTCCCGAACCAGCTTCACCATCCCTGCGATGTCCGCCTTAATCTCGCTTCGCATACCGGTCACGCCAAGAGAGGATACACAGTAAATATATCCTGTGGCTTCTTTCGCGATTGTCCGAATCCGCTCTTTGGATGTAGGAGCAATCAAAGAAATAATGTCTACCCCATAGGACTTACATACATCCGAGAGTTCCCCTTTTTCCTCATACGGCATATCCGGCACAATGATTCCATCAATTCCACATTCCACACATTGCTCCATAAACTTCTCTTTTCCATAGGTGTAGATGGGGTTCAGATATGTCAGAAACACAATAGGCACAGATACTTTCTGCCTTGCCTTTTTTATCATATCAAATAATTTATCCGTTGTACATCCCGCTGCCAAAGCTCGTTCATTTGCTTCTTGAATGACCACGCCCTCTGCAATTGGGTCAGAAAACGGAATCCCGATTTCAATCAGGTCTGCCCCTGCCTCTTCCATGGCATATAAAAGCTGTTCTGTCACATCTAATGTGGGGTCCCCGCCTGTCACAAATGGAATAAATGCCTTTTTATTCTGAAATGCATGCTCTATCCTACTCATAAATCTCCACCCCCCTGTATCTTGCAATTGCCGCCACGTCCTTGTCTCCGCGGCCGGAAATGTTCACCACAATGATCTGGTCTTTTTCCATCGTAGGCGCCAGCTTCATGGCATAGGCCACAGCATGGGCGCTCTCCACTGCCGGAATAATGCCCTCTGTCCTGGACAGATATTCGAATGCCTGAACGGCCTCCTCGTCTGTAATCGGAACATATTCCGCACGTTTAGTCTCTGCCAGTCGTGCATGTTCCGGCCCGATTCCCGGATAATCCAATCCGGCGGAAATCGAGTATACCGGTGCAATCTGTCCGTACTCATCCTGACAGAAAATAGATTTCATGCCATGGAACACACCAATGCTTCCCTTCGCAACCGCTGCTGCATGTTTTTCCGTATCCACACCTAACCCTGCTGCCTCGCATCCGATTAAGCGAACCTCCGGATTCTGAATAAAATCATAAAATGCTCCCATGGCGTTGCTTCCGCCGCCCACACATGCGATCACCGCATCCGGCAGTTTTCCTTCCCTCTCCTGAAGCTGCGCTTTGATCTCCTCGCCAATAATTTTCTGGAAATCACGCACAATCATAGGAAACGGATGCGGCCCCATCACGGAACCCAGGACATACAGAGTATCATCCATACGCTTTGTCCACTCCCGCATAGTTTCGTTAACCGCATCCTTCAATGTCTGGGTGCCGCTGGTCACTGCATGAACTTTTGCTCCCAGCAGTTCCATCCGGTATACGTTCAGCGCCTGTCTGTCCGTATCTTCTTTTCCCATGAAAATCTCACATTCCATACCCATCAGTGCAGCCGCTGTCGCAGTTGCCACCCCATGCTGTCCTGCCCCGGTCTCTGCAATGACCCTGGTTTTTCCCATTTTTTTCGCCAGAAGCACCTGCCCAAGCACATTGTTGATTTTATGGGAGCCTGTGTGGTTTAAATCTTCCCGCTTCAGATAAACCTTTGCGCCGCCCAAATCTTTTGTCATCTTCTCTGCAAAATATAAAATCGAGGGACGTCCTGCATAGTTTTTCAAAAGTTCATCCAATTCTCTGTTAAATTCCGGGTCCTGACTGTATTTTTCATATGCCTCTTCCAGTTCATGGACCGCGTTCATCAATGTCTCCGGGATATACTGCCCGCCATATTGTCCATATCTGCCTTTCTGATTTTTCTCACTGCTGCTCATATGAGCCTCCTCTCTTTCTATAAGTACTCCTGTTTGAATACTTCTGCGCACGGAGGCTGTCATGAAATGAACTTTCATGGCAACTCCCTCTATATTACGCATGAACATATTACAGTCTCTTTACTGTCTCAATAAACTCCCTTACTTTCGCTTCGTCTTTCCTTCCGTCTGTCTCCACAGAACTACTCACATCCACCGCCCACGGGCGGCACCACCTCAAAGCCTCCGAAATATTGTCAGAATTCAAGCCCCCCGCAAGAAAATAATGTTTCCTAAGCTCGGGTATCAGTTCCCAACAAAATGTCTCCCCGCTTCCCCCATACTCATCCGCTTTATAAGTGTCCAAGAGCAAGCACTCACAGGGAAGCTCCTGTGCTTTTAATATATCTTCCCTGTTTCGGACACGGACTGCTTTTATAACCGGCTTCGCTGTCCTCTCCTTTAGTTGTCTGATATAGGTTTCACTTTCCTCACCATGAAGCTGGATATAGTCCAAAATACCTTTTTGCGCAAGTTCTACAATCCTGTCCTGCTCTTCATTCACAAAGACCCCGACACTTTTGATTTCCGGAATGAGATGTTTTTTCATCTCCTCTGCCTGCTCCGGTGAAATCTTCCGCTTCTTGCCGGCGAAGACAAATCCCACAAAATCCGGTTTCAACCTGTTCACCATATGAATATCTTCTATGGTTTTCAAACCACAAATTTTTATTTTCACTTTCTGCCTCCCCGCAGCTCATCCAACATCGCTTTCTTATCCGTGCTTCGCATCAATGTCTCACCAATCAGCACCGCCTGCACATTCCCTTGTCGAAGCTTTTTGATATCCTCCGCCGTTCGGATTCCGCTTTCCGCCACAAAAATCACATTGTCCGGTACATTCCGGCGTAAATTTAAGCTATTTTCCACATTGACCGTAAAATCCTTCAGATTCCGGTTATTTACTCCCAGAATTCTCGCACCGCAGGAGAGCGCCCGACTGATTTCCTGCTCATCATGGGCCTCCACCAAAGCGGAAAGCCCCAAGCTGTCGGCAATCTTAATGTATTCCCGCATCTGCGTGTCTTCCAGAATGGCACAAATCAGCAGGACAGCCGCTGCCCCCAGCACCTTTGCCTCATAAATCTGGTAAGCATCCACTGTAAAATCTTTCCGGAGAACCGGAATGTTCACCGCCTTTGCGATTTCTTCCAAATATTGATCGCTTCCCTGGAAATATTCTGGTTCCGTAAGACAGGAAATCGCCGCAGCGCCAGCACGCTCATACTCCTGCGCAATCTCCAGATAGGGGAAATGCTCGGCAATCACTCCTTTAGACGGAGAAGCTTTTTTTACCTCACAGATAAAGGAAATGTCTCCGTCCCGCAATGCTTTCTCAAAAAGAAAACTGTCCTGCCCTTCTGAACCGTCTTGTCTGGACGCCGCTTTCTTTAATGCAGACGCCTTTACTTCTTCAAAAGATATACTACACTTCTTTTTCGCAACTCGTTTCCTCGTAGATTCTGCAATTTCATCTAAAATCATTCTTCTCCATACTCCTTCGTTGCCGCAATAAACTCTTCCAGTTTCTCCAAAGCCTTCCCACTGTCAATCAGCTCCGCTGCTTTTTGAATGCCTTCTGCCAATGTAATGCCATCTATCCCAAGATACAGACTCATTCCCGCATTCATTAATATCACATCCCGCTTTGCGCCGCGCTCCTTACCAGACAGGATATCCCTCGTAATCTGCGCATTCTCCTCCGGATTCCCCCCGACCATCTCTTCAATCCCACAGCGTCTTAATCCAAACTGCTCTGGCGTAATGGTATACCTGGATATCTCTCCAAAACGAATTTCACATACTATGGTCTCTCCTGTCAGAGTAATCTCATCCAATCCATCCTCGCCGCAGACAGCAACCCCGCGTACCACGCCCAGATTTCCCAGCACTTGCGCCAAAGGCTCTACCAGATTTTTGTCATAGACGCCTAAAAGCTGCATCGTTGCCGCTGCCGGGTTTGACAGAGGTCCTAAAATATTGAATACGGTACGCACTCCCAATTCCTTCCGAACCGGAGCCGCATATCTCATGGAGGAATGATAGACCGGTGCAAACATAAAGCACATTCCTGTCTTATTCAGAACCGTCTCATTCTGCTGCGCGCTCAGCGCCACATTTGCTCCCAAATGTTCCAATACATCCGCCGCACCGCTCTTACTGGATACACTCCGGTTTCCATGCTTTGCCACCGGAACTCCGCCTGCTGCCACTACAAACGCAGAAGTGGTAGAGATATTAAATGTTCCCACTTCATCTCCGCCTGTACCTACAATATCAATGACTTCCCGCTCCGGATGGATTTTTACGCCCTTCTCACGCATGACCTCCGCAAATGCAGTAATCTCATCAATACTCTCGCCCTGCATCCGAAGTGCTGTCAAGAATCCCCCCATCTGTGCCTGAGTAGCAGTTCCGTCCATCATCTCCTCCATGACCTGCTTGGCAGTCTCATAACTCAAATCTTTTCCTTGCAGTAATTCGTAAATTGCTTCTTTAATCATAATCCTTTTTTCCTTTCCTGTTCTGATATCTAAAAAATTTTTTAAAATATGAATTCCCTGTTCCGTCAAAATAGATTCTGGATGAAACTGCAGTCCATAAACCGGATATTGTTTATGCTGTACCGCCATGACTTCCCCTTCGGGAGAGACGGCAGTGACCGAAAGCGTGTCTGGAACTGTCTCCTTTTTAGCTACAAGAGAATGATATCTGGCTGCATCCAATTCCTGCCCCAGTCCGGCAAATAATTCACAATCCTGGTTTAGAGTAATCCTGCTTTTCTTTCCATGCATCAGTTTCCCTGCCGGTGAAATCTGCGCCCCATATACTTCACAGATGGCCTGATGCCCAAGGCAGATTCCCAGGATTGGTATCTTCCCTTGAAATGTTTTTACGACCTGTTCGCAGATTCCCGCATCCTTCGGGTATCCGGGTCCAGGTGAGAGTACGATATGGTCGGGAGCCATCTCCGTGATTTCCTCCACCGTCACCTTATCATTTCTTACAACACGGATATCCGGCTGTAAGGTTCCCAGATACTGTACCAGGTTATACGTAAAGCTGTCATAATTATCAATCAATAATACCATCTTTCATACCTCATTTTTATTAAGTAAACCACCGTCTGTTTACAGCCCTTCAGCCTCTCCGGCCCGAATCACTGCCTGGATTACTGCAGCCGCCTTATTTCCTGACTCCTCATATTCGGTCTCCGGCACGCTGTCTGCTACGACACCACCACCGGCCTGGACATAGACCATATCGTCCTTGCGCACCGCCATACGGATTGCAATACAGGTATCCATATTTCCTGTAAAATCAATATATCCAATGGCTCCACCATAAATCCCTCTTTCCTCCTGCTCTAATTCCTCAATAATCTGACAGGCACGTATTTTCGGAGCTCCAGAAAGGGTTCCTGCCGGCAGCACCGCCTCAATGGCATCCAGTGCATCCCGTCCCTCCTGGATATCCCCCTCTACTTGAGAACAAATATGCATGATTCGGGAATATTTATGAATCATCTGATATTCGGTCACTTCAACAGAGCCATACTGACTGATTCTCCCCAAATCATTTCTTCCCAAATCTACCAACATATTATGTTCTGACAATTCCTTTTCATCTCTCAGCAGTTCTTCTGCGAATGCCGCATCTTCCTCTTCCGTCTTTCCCCTTGGCCTGGACCCGGCCACGGGAAATGTCACCAATCTCCCTCTATTCAACCGTACCAGAGTCTCCGGGGATGTACTCATTAGTTCCAGATCTTCCGAATGGAGATACACCATATAGGGGGAAGGATTTGTCGTGCGGAGTACCCGGTATGCATTCAGCAGGCTTTGCTTCATCGGACTTTGAAACTGTCTGGATATCACGGCCTGGAAAATATCTCCGCTTCGGATGTATTCTTTCGTCCGCTCCACCTGTTTACAATAATCCTGCTTTTCTGTCGTACAGGTAAAATGGATTTCCTCCTTTTGTGCAAAGCCTTCTGGAATTTCCTGCTGTATCAGATTGGCCAGCTTTTCGATCTCCGCTGTGGCTTCCCCATAATTTTCCAATACCTTATCTGTTTTCATATTTACAATCAAAATCAGCTTTTGTTTTAGATGGTCATATGCGATAACTTTATCAAACATCATCACATCATAATCGGGAAATGCACCTTTCCTGATATCCAGTACCGGTTCTGCATAACCAATCATGGAATAGGCAAAGTATCCTACAAACCCTCCGGTAAATGGCGGCAACTCCGGAAGTGAAGGGGCTTTGTAGTCTTTCAGTATCCCCCGCAGAACTTCCAGAGGATGGTCCGTACATACCACCCGCTTCTTTCCTTCTTCCTCAATCGTCACTTCGGACTGTTTGTTTTCTATTCCCTCACCATGATTGGTTCCATTTTCCGTCTTTGCATTGTTATCAGCCGTGTTTTCCCTGCCTCTGCATGTGACCCGCATCACCGGATCACATCCGAGGAAAGAATACCGCCCCCACTTCTCACCGCCCTCCACACTTTCCAGCAGATAATAACGGCTGCTTTTTCGCGCCAATTTTCTGAGGATTGCGATTGGAGTCGTACTGTCTCCGAACAATTCCCGACAGATGGGGATTACCGAATATTTCCCGGCAAGTTTCATAATTGTTTCACTATCTGGTTTTAACATCATCTATCTCATCCTTTCTTGAAAAAGCCGCAAAAGCAATCTCCTCTGAAAATCAGATTTCCCAAAATCACATTTTTGCTGATTCCCTAAAACAAAAAGTCCCTGCCCCACTGGAAAATAACTTTCCAATGGGACAGGGACGAATCATCTGATAATCCACCTGCGGTGCCACCCAAATTGCCTGCCTGTTCCGATATTTTGAAACAGACCTAATCGGCCACTCTTTCATGTACTAACATACACTTCCTGCTGGTAACGGACAGGATTCCCGTCAGCGTCTACTTTTCCCAATCTCTGAGAAGTTCAAGCTGCCCTCACAAGTCCATTCAGTAAAAACTCTTGCTGCCGTAATCCCACCGCCTACGGCTCTCTGTGAACAAATATCTTTACTTACTCCTCTTGTTCAACGGTTTCACGCGTTAAATTGCTAACTCGATGATACATAGTATATGCTGATGAATCGAAAATGTCAAGATTTTTTTGTTTTTAATTTTTGTTTAAATCCTCTAACTGCGAATCATAGCTTTTGGCATCCAATTCAAACCAGAACTCCACGCCATTGTCATAATTACGTACTCCATACTGCTGATGGAATGATTCCATAATTGCCTTTACAATCGACAACCCGATTCCATTCCCGCCATATTCTCTCGTATGTGCCTTATCCACCTTATAAAACTTATCCCAAAGTTTTTCTAAGTCTTCTTCTGGAATCGGTGTTCCACTGTTAAAGACAGTAATATGCGCAATCTCTCCTCTGCGCATCACTCGTATTTCAATCCGCTTCTCATGGTCCACGTGATGAATGGCGTTGGTCAGATAGTTACGAAATACCTGCTCTGTCTTAAACTCATCTGCCCATACAAACAGGGATTCATCTGCAATAAAATCTACGGATGCCTCTGCCTGCTGAATCAAAATTTCACAGCTTGCAATCACACCCCGGATTAAACGAATCACATCAAAACGTTCCACATCCAATTCCTCCGAGCCAAATTCGAGCTGATTCAGAGTGAGCAGATTCTTCACCATCTGATTCATCTTATTGGATTCATCGATAATCACATCACAATAAAACTCCCGGCTCTCCGGGTCCTCATTGACTCCTTCCTTCAACCCTTCTGCATAACCCTGAATCAAGGCAATTGGGGTCTTTAGCTCATGGGACACATTTCCCAAAAACTCTGTCCGCATCATCTCTATTTTTTCTTTCTGTTCAATATCCTTCTGTAATTGATGGTTTGCACTCTTTAATTCTGATACGGTCTTCTCCAATTTTTGGGACATGGTATTAAAGCTTTCCCCAAGTATCCCAATCTCATCCTTCCCGCCGCCTGTGTATTTTGCATCAAAATCCAGATTCGCCATGCGTTTGGAAAGAGCTGCCAACTCCAATATCGGAGTCGTAATCTTCTGGGAAAAGAACCAGACAAACAATGCGCCAAACACCAGAGTGATAATCCCCACATATGCGAGAAATTTATTTGCAAGAGCCGCACTGTCCCTGATGCTTTCCAGTGGTGTCCTCAGCAGAAACCAATAGTCATTGGACAGGATTCCAAACATCTCCAGATACATCGTTCCGTTATTCAAAACATCTCTGGCCCTGTAAATCACATAGTTCTCTTCTTCATCCAGAGTCTCTCCCATATTCTGTCCTGTAATATATCCGAACAGCTGAGAGAACATCACTTCTTTTCTTCGTTCCGTACAAAGGATAAGTTCCGCCTCTTGGTCTACCACCATCAGAAAAATATTGGTCCTGTCGCTCTGACGCTGGATTTCTTCCTGCTGCTGTTCCTCCCCCAGTTTTCCGTCCGTAATCACACGTTCAAGCATCTGATACATCTCTGTCATATCGGACTTTTTATGAGAAATATAGTACTGTCCCAAAAAACTGGAATTGATAATAAATACCAGAGACAGCAGCATCACAATCAACCCCAAAAATACGACCACAAGCTGCCGCTTAATTGAATTCATCATAATGCGGTTCCCTAACCCTCCACTTCAAACTTATAGCCCATCCCCCAAATGGTTTTAATCAGTTCACCCTTATCTCCCAGCTTGCTCCTCAGCTTTTTCACATGAGTGTCAATGGTACGCGCATCCCCGAAATAATCGTAGTTCCATACATGGTTTAAAATTTTCTCTCTGGACAAGGCTATTCCCTGATTCTCGATAAAATATGACAACAGTTCAAATTCCTTAAAGCTTAAATCTACCGGTCTGTCATCAATCTTCACAATATGTGCCGCCTTGTCCACCACGATACCGCCTGCATTGATTATATCGTTCTTCTCCGCGCCAAGTGTCCTCCTGAGAATAGCCTCCACACGTGCCACCAGAATCTTCGGGCTGAATGGTTTTGAAATATACTCATCCACCCCAAGCTCAAACCCCTGCAGTTCGTCCCTCTCATCAGAGCGTGCTGTCAGCATGATCACCGGCACTTTAGAGTGTTCTCGAATCTCGCGGCATACCTGCCATCCGTCCATCTTCGGCATCATCACATCGAGAATAACGAGCGCCACATCTTTATCCTCGTAAAAGATGTCCATCGCTTCCATTCCATCGCCGGCCTCCAGAACCACATATCCTTCCCGCACAAGGAAATCCCGCACCAGTTTGCGCATCCTGCTCTCGTCATCTACTACTAAAATCTTAATCTTATCCATCGTGCAAATCTCCTTTTCCTGCCGTTGTCTTTATCATCGTTCATATTCTTTATGATTATTCAAATCCCCTTGTGAAATCTGTCCCTTGTTAACATCTATTCCACACTCTTTAATGATTCTACCATATCAATTTTCTTCAGTTTAAAATACATCACTCCATTGACAAACGCAGAGAATCCGATTGTAATCAGGAATCCGTACACAAAGCTGCTAAAGTCAATATTCCGGCCAAACATTGCCGAATCAATCTCAACCGTCACAATCACGAACTGATGAAGGAATTTGCCCAGTACGATTCCCGCCAATGCGCCTAACACAGTCAATATAATATTTTCCCGGTATACATACTGCGCCACTTCACCGGGATAGAATCCCAACACTTTCAATGTGGCAAGTTCTCGTTTTCGTTCTGTGATATTGATATTATTGAGGTTATACAGTACCACAAATGCCAGCATTCCCGCTGAAATCACCAATACTACCATTACAATATTCAGACTGACAAGCATATCATTGAGCTGCGCTTCAATATCTTTTGTGTAGCTGGCACTGAGCGCTCCTTTTTCTTTCAGTACTGCCTCTCCTACGTCTTCCAGCGCCTTCTCATTCCCCTCCTTCATGATAAAGTAAATGGAATTATAATCCGGGACCTTTCCATATACTTCTTCATACAGCGAAGGAGTCATGTATAAATAATGCTGCATATAGTTTTCGCAGATTGCAGAAATTGTGATCTCGATTTCCCCTTTCACATCATCTTTAATAAAGATAGTATCACCTACACCTGCCTCCAGTTCCTTTGCCATCTTTTCTGTCAAAATAACGCCTTCATCATTTAATGTAAAGACTTCTTTTGTCACCCTGTCTCTGTGGATGACAAATTCCGGAAACTTTTCTACATCTGCCGGGACATTAAGGAATACGTCCTTCTTCTTTTTTCCACGTCCGATTGTCACCTGTTTCAACAAGTTTACTTCCGTTTTGTCCACTCTGGAATCACTGTCCAATTTCTCACAGGCGGATGCTTTCTCCTCCGCCGACGCATCCTCATTTAAAATAATATCTCCATCATAAATCTGTAATTCATGGTACTGCAATACGCCAATATCAAAGATAGAATCTCTCAGTCCGAATCCCACCAGCAGCAGTGCCATACAGCCGCCTATACCGAAAATCGTCATGAAAAATCTCTTTTTATAACGGACAAGATTACGCACCGTGGCCTTCCACGTAAAGTTCAGCCTGTTCCAGATAAAAGGAATCCGCTCCAGCAAAACGCGTTTTCCCTGTTTGGGTGTGGGCGGGCGCATCAGTTCCGCCGCCTGTTCCCGCAGTTCCCGGTAACAGGAGAAAATGGTTGCAAGCAATGTGCATGCCAGTGCCGCCACCGATGCCGTCAAAGCATAATACAGGTTGTAAGGGGTCACTACATTGGGGATATGTTCATACATGATTCCATATGCCACAATGATGATATATGGAAATACTTTTTCTCCAAACAATACGCCTACAATACTTCCAAGGATTGTTGCAATGGCAGCGTATCCCAGATATTTTGCAGCAATCGAATGCCGTTCATATCCCAGTGCTTTTAAGGTCCCAATCTGAGTCCTCTGTTCCTCTACCATACGGGTCATGGTAGTCAGGCTGATCAAAGCCGCTACCAGGAAAAATAATACCGGGAATACCTGGCCGATGGCACGCATCCGGTCCGCATTTTCTCCATACCCCGCGTGTTCTGTCAGATCGCTCCTGTCATTGATATACCATTTTGCGTGTTCTATTTTGCTGATTTCGTCCTCAGCGTCCCGCAGCTCCTTCTCTCCGTCTGCGATTTTTTTCTCCGCGTCTGCCTTCGCCTTCTCATATTCTTCCTCGGCATCTGTCAGTTCTGTCTTCTTTCCGGTCAGCTCTGTCTGGGCATCCTTAAGCTGGCTTTCCCCCTGCCAAAGCTGATACCATCCGTCATTAATCTGAGCCTGACCGTCTGCAAGCTGGTTCCGACCGGATTGAATCTGCTTTTTCGCATCATCCAACTGGACCAGTCCGTCATCTAATTGTTTTTTTGCATCATTTAACTGGGTTTTCCCGCTGTCCAACTGTGTCTTGCCGTCTGCAAGCTGAACTCTGGCGGACTCCAGTTCCGCTTTGCCTTCCGCTAACTGTTCCCTTCCTTCATCAAACTGAATCTGGGCTGCCTGAATCTGCTCCCAGGCTGCTTCCAACTGTATGCGGCCGGATTCTAATTCAGCTTCGCCTTCTTTCAGTTGGACACCGGCTGATTCCAGTTTGGCCAGACCGGATGATATCTGGGCTTTTGCGTCGGTGAGCCTTTTCTCTTCCGCGGACAATCCGGACAATTGTGTGTTCTGGGTAGCCAGTTCTGTTTTCAGGGTAGTCAGAATTCCAGTCTCGGTATTCAACTGTGTATTCAAGGTCTGCAAACTGGATGCATTATTAGGATCGTTTGAATCCAATTGGTCAATTTGTTCCTGCAGTCCCGCAATTGTTGCCTCCGAAGCAGCAATACCTGCATTCAGATTTGCGATTCCCGCCTCGATTAATTTCTTACCCGCATCTAACTGCACAAGCCCATTGTCCACCTCTGCCTGCTGGCTCTGCAGATTCTGTTTCTGCTGGTTATACTCCTGCTTTTTCTGGTCAAACGTCTCCTTCTGTTGGTCATATTCACTTTTCTTTTCATAATACTGTTCTTTCTGCTGATTAAAGGACTCCAACTGCTCATTATACTCCGCCAGGCGCTGATTGTATTCATTCACCCCTTTGTTAAACTCAGCCAGGGCTTCATCATACTCTGCTGAACGCCGATTAAATTCCCCTAACTGTTTGTTATATTCTTCCACATGTCCGTTATACTCAGCAACTTTCTGATTTAACAGTCCGTTCTGCTTCTCCAGTTCTGCCGAATTGCGGTTCACCTCGTCCTGACTTGAAATCAGCTGGGCACGGGAATCTTCCAGTTTTACAGCAGAGTCATCCGCCTGTGATTTTCCATCATTCCACTTCTTCCAACCATCCTTAATTTTACTTTCCGCATCCTTTAGTTCTTTCTCGGCTTCTTTTTTCGCATCCTCCAGTTCCTGCCTTGCCTCGTCCAGTTCTTCATTTGCCTCGTCTATGATATCCTGATAACGGGCTTCCTCCCGTTTTTTGCGGATTCCTTCCACCTGTTCCGTTACTTCCTCTATGCGGTCCGTATACGCATCCGTAAATTCCGTCAGTTCCGCTGCCCCTTCCACAGACAGATACAGCTCTGTGTAGACATCCATATCAAAGCTTTCCTCAGGTACACAGATGAATGCGGCAATGCTTCCGGTGCCAATAGTCGTACTTCCCCTGTGAAATGCGATATAACATGGACTGCTGACAGCACCGACTATGGTAAAGGTATCTCTGGAAAGGATATCCGTAATCTCATCCTCCGTACCGGATGTAAAGGTAATCTTATCCCCAATTTCATATCCGCTGACCCCCAGATAATCCACATCCACCACGCATTCGTCTGCTTTCTCGGGAAGCCTGCCTTCCTCTACCGTCAATACATTCATGGTAGGCAGAATCGACATGATATGTACCGCCTGCTGGCTGTCATTCGCCATGCACAGCGCATCCACGGAATATCCGTACTCCACTTTCTCTACACCGTCCAGCTTTTCCAGTGCCCGGATATCCTCATCTGTCAGTCCCAGGGTACTGATCACCTGTAGGTCCATCAGATTTTTTTCATCAAAATATTCATCTCCGGAGTACCGCATGTCCGGCTCCGTAGCACGGATTCCTGAAAAAAATGCAACCCCGATCGCCACTATAAAAAATATGGATAAAAAGCGCCCCAGGCTTGTCCGGATTTCCATAAAAAAATCTTTTCTCAATGCTTTTTTATTCATATAAAAAACCTGCCACCTTTATTTTTATGATAAGCCCCACTCATTTATATAACTAATCTGCTCTTCAGATTAATCATATGCCTGCCATTCCATCACACATTTTACCATTCGATAAACTCAATAGACAACGGATGTGCATTCGTTTCCATGTGAGAAACCTTTCCGTTTTTAATCTTGATCAAACGGTCCGCCATAGGCGCCAGAGCAGAATTGTGCGTGATGACAATCACCGTCATCCCCTTTTCTCTGCACATATCCTGCAGTAACTTTAAAATTGCCTTTCCGGTATTGTAATCCAATGCCCCGGTAGGCTCGTCACACAGTAAGAGTTTCGGATTTTTCGCCAGTGCACGTGCGATGGAAACCCTCTGCTGCTCCCCACCGGAAAGCTGCGCCGGGAAATTATCCAACCGGTCTCCAAGCCCTACATCCTCTAAAACAGTCCGCGCGTCCAACGGGTCCTTGCAGATCTGCAGCGCAAGCTCCACATTTTCCTTTGCTGTCAGGTTCGGCACCAGATTATAGAATTGGAATACAAATCCAATATCATTTCTGCGATACCCTGTAAGCTGACGTTCATTATATCCGGTAATGTCCTCCCCATCCACGGTGATCATTCCCGTTGTAGCCGTATCCATTCCGCCTAAAATATTCAATACCGTTGTCTTCCCTGCACCGCTGGGACCTACAATCACAACAAATTCTCCTTTTTGAATGGAAAAATTAATTCCATCCACCGCACGGATTTCTACTTCGCCCATTTTGTATACTTTTGTTATGTCCTGCAGTTGCACAAAATCTGCCATATATCTCTTCCTCTCGTTTAAATTCCCCGACAAAAAACAATCTCATCTCTTTTCATACGTATCTATTATACCCTCAAATACATTCTAAAACAATCCTGGATTTTCAGTTCTTTTTTCACAGTTTTATTATCTTTTCTATTCATGCAATCTGCTTTTTCTAATCTTCCAACATTCTCTCTGCTCTTTCTCTAATTTAGGAAGCTGATACTGCCGCATCTCACCATATCCCGAAAGCGCCAGTATCAAAAGAAAATTTTTCTGCGCCCCAAGATATGCGTTTGTCGGGTCATGCCATTCATGAACGGTATGTATCCCGCCTTCCTCTCCGCCCCGGCCAACTGCAATTGCCGGAATTCCAAGTGCAATTGGAATATTGGCATCCGTACTAGACTCATCTCGAAGTTCCGGCTCCAATCCAAGTATCTTCGCCGCATCCCATGCCGCTCTTACAATCCTGCAGTCTTCCTCCTGCTTCCCCGCCGGGCGAACCCCTAGCAGTTCAATATCCGCCGTAACCATATTCTCCACAATTGATTTCTGGCTGTTCCAACGCTGATTTTCTGATTCCACCGCCAAGTAGACCGCCTGTTTCATTTCATGAACCAGCCTTTCCAGTTCATATTTACTGTCTGAACGGATATCCACCAGCATCTCCGCTTCTGCAGATATCGTATTGACAGAGGTTCCTCCCTTGATAACTCCCACATTAAATGTAGTCTTCGGCTGCTTTGGAATCTGAAAGTCTGCAATCCGGCTTATGGCCCTTCCCATTGCATGAACCGGATTTGGTATCCCAAAATCCGAAAAGCTATGTCCGCCTGCACCATGAAAATGTACTTTAAACCGCTGACTTCCGGTTGCCGTATATACAATTCCCGCCGTCACAAGATTATCAATCGTCACGAACCCGTCCAGCACATTTGGCTTTCCAAAAATATGTTTTACACCCCGAAGATCCCCCAAGCCTTCTTCGCACACATTGGCACAGAAAATGATATCCCCATTTCCCCGAATATGACTGGTCATCATTGCGCGTGCAATTGTAAAGAGTTCGGCGATTGCCCTCGTATCATCATTAATGCCCGGACAAATATAACGGCTTCCTTCCTGCTTGATCGTCAAATCCGTATCTATCGGAAATACCGTGTCCGTATGTGCCGCCAGCATCAATACCGGGCCATTACCCGCACCCCTTATCACTCCAAAGACATTGTGTACTTCATCCATATATACATCTTCCAACCCAATGTCCACAAATTTACGCATCACATATTCTGCTTTTTCCTTTTCATGAAAAGACGGTGCAGGAATCTGGCACATCTCCAACAGCTCCTGACAGGTCCGCTCATTATCTTCTTTTATATACTGCAATGCTTTTGATATCTGCCGATTCTCCAGTAATCTCTTCATATTTCTCCATTCCATTACATCTTTTTGTTATTTTTTGATTACATTTTATCATTTTTCCGTTTTCTTACAAGAGGTTTCTACGGGCAAGACTCCATTTCCGTTTGGTTGTTCTTGTAACATGTTTCAATTTTGACCGCTACAGTATCTCCAAACATTGCCTGCAGCCGTTCTGTAAGCATCCTACTTAAATTCTTCGTATCCCATTTTTATTCTCCTCTGATAAATAATATTTTTCTTATGGACTACATTAAAAAGGGGATAATAACCTGCCCGGTTACTATCCCTCTGCTGTTAGAATCACTATTTAGAAATTTTCTCTGCTACTAACTTCCTTATAGGTATTTCTTAGATACTTCTGGACTCAGATTATACTGTTCCTGAATTTTAGTCAGAATAGTCTGCAAAGGTATTCCCATACCCTTTAATACCGAAACTGTTCCTCTGATGCCCTCTTCCCTGCCTTCTTCTCTAATCGTCTTTGCTTCATGCTCCAAAATTTTTCCACCCATTACTGATTGCACTCCTTCCAAGCTCTTTTTTCAGCGACTTTCTGAGACTACTCTATTGGAATAATTAAAACTGGTGCAATCATGAAATAAAGTACAAAACACATCATCATAAGGCGTACTTGCTAATTTTATCTCACTTATTAAACTTCCTCTTTCTATCATTTAATTTGTAGTACCTCTCTTTTTTCTCCGTAACCCCATCAAGCAGCCTTAGAATAATCAACGATTGAAATTCTGCTTACTATCTTCCCTAAATCATCCAAAATATCATCAATTTTTTCTGCAGTAGAATTTCTATAGACAATTTCTCCACACTGATTGCATTTTAAACAGGGAACATTCTCAATAATAACATAGCAATCTTTAAGCTGTGCAAAATACGTTGTCTTACCTTCTTCCATTTCTCCGCTTTTGCATCTTGTACATCTCATATTCACTCAAGCTCCTTTTGATTCCCAAGTTTTCAACTGCCTAAAGTCTTTTATAAACGTCTCCCCGATTATCTATGTTTTCAATATCAATCAGCCTTATACCATCATCAACTGTATATAAAATTCTGCAGTCACCTACTCGAAGACGATAAAGATTATGCCCTTTTAACTTCTTGATATCTGTTCCCTCCGGCAATCTGTATATGGCTCGGTAGAGCTGTAAACGCTTATTTCTATCCTGTCTATCAAGAAACTTTTTCGCCTGCTTCTCAAAAATAATTTTATAAGTCGGCATACGTCAGTTCTTCTTTCTCTAAAAGTTCTTCCAAGCTAACCACAGACCCATCATTATTTTTTTCCGCATCCGCAATCATTGCCCTATCCCATTCGTCAGGCTCAACTTCCTCAATATCTGTTTTTTCAATGCTTAATATCAATTTTGAAACATACGCAAGTTTATATTCCGGTAATCGGTCAATAACCTGTTTTATCCGTTCTCTCTCACTCATAGTCCGTTCACCTTCCTATCCTTCATTATCACTCTATACATCCTATAAATATTCTATTTTGAAAGTAATTTCTTTATAGCCATTATACCCTTAATCAATATCTAAAACAATCCCAAATTCCCCCTTCCTTCCAAAACCAGATTCACTCATCACCACCACTCCAACATTTACCAAACCATCGCCATTACGCCGCCGCCCACTTGTCGCCACATCCCACCCCAAGCCTTTAGATGAACTTCTTCCTCTAAACGTTTTTTTCCCATTATTTCCCTATAAAACCAACGAAAAAAGGCTCAGTTCCGGTATTCTCAGAACCAAGCCTTATGCGTGGAAACAATGGGGCTCGAACCCATGACCACTTTTAGAATATTTGCTCGTTTTCTTGTTTTCTATAAGAGAGCACCTGGCAGACGGAGTGGTAAGGCTTCCTTTAAAAAAAGCGTAGGCAATTCGTCGCCGTAGTTTTTTTTAAATCATTTGATTGGATAGACCTGCCACTTCTGCCGTCAAAACTGTTTTAAGATATCATGATGACCTACGTCCAACAGAATAATCATCTTATCGCCCTCATAATACCAGATAATACGGATATCCATATTGACACTGCATTCAAAAAGTTCTTCCGTTCCCTGAATCCGTTTGGTGCGTAATGATGGATGGGAAGGATTTTCTGCCAGAAGTTCCAGTTTGTTCTTTAGCTGATTTTTCTCCTGCGCGGTCAGCCTTTTAAAATGTTTCTGAAACCGTGGCGTAAAAGTGAATTCATATCCCATCAGTCTCCCTCCAACTTTTCAAACAGAGCATCTACACTGTCAAAAACAGGCTGCTCACCGGAGGCAATCTTTGCTTTTACATCACTGATTTCTTCTTTCAGCTCATCTAAATATTTTTTTGGATAGACGACAACCGGCATGAGGAATATAGTACCGTCTTTTTCAAAGATTTCCAACTTATCTCCCTCTGATAGACCCAACTTTACAATAATCTCTTTTGGAATCGTGACCTGTGATTTCTGACGTAGTTCCGCCAACATAATATCATCTCCCTTTTTGTCCAAGTTTGAAAATAAGATTTTCCCACTTTCTCACTCATTAGTATATCCATATTCAGAAAATAATGCAAGGGACATACAAAATTTCAAAACCATTTGTATGCCCCTTTGAATATGAAGTACTATCAATTACAATGTCCACAATTACAAAGCCTGTGCAAATGCAGTATCCAGTTTCTGCATATCATCACGCATCCTCTCAAGCTGTGAATGCTGATAACGCTTTGAACTCTGCACGGTGCTGTGTCCGCCTGTTCCAATCATAGAGAGTTCACTGAACCCTTCAATATTCGAGCATAGCGTGAAGTAGGTATGGCGCAAGTCGTGCAAGCGGAATTGCGGCAGGTCTGGACAGTCTTTTTTCATGAACCGTTTGAAGTTCTTGTACAGTGCCATTGGCGTAAGAGAAGCATGCGGCTCTTTGTTCATAATGAATACACTGTTACCGCCTTGGAATCCCGGTTTTGATTGGAATTTCATATGCTCTTTCCTTGCACGTTCCAAAATCTGATATACCGTTCCCCCAACTGCCAATGGGATGGTACGTTTCCCAGACTTTGTTTTCGTCTCTTTCTCGATTAACTGGCTATTCACCTGCACAATCGACCTCTGCACTTTGATGTAAGCCTCATCCTTATCCAGAACGATATCTTCCCATCTGAGACCTGCTAACTCTGAGCGTCTCAATCCTCCTGCAAGACAGCAGACAGCAATTAAAAGTTCCATTGCTCTGTTCTGAGTCTCATAAGCTCTGTCCAACATCACCCTTACCTGACCGATTGTATAAGCATTCCCCTCCACTCCTGCAGGTTTCGGCAGGCGGACGAATGCACAGGCAGTACTTTCCTGTCTCTTGATGTAGTTATCATTCATTGCCTCTTTCAATATGGCTGAGATAAAATAGAGATAGTTCCGAATGGTTTTAGGTGCTTTCCCTATCTTCACATATCGATTCACCATATCCTGCAAAACTTCAACCGTAATCTCTGTGAGAGTATAATTTCCTAGACAGTCACGCACGCCGCCACTAGTCTTATACATCTGTATGTACGCTTCTTTGGTTGTTGGAGATAGATACAGCGTATACTTAGGAAAATAAACCTGCTCCACATAATCCTTGAAAAGCATATACTTCTTCTGCAGGAAATCCCCAAAATCAGCATTCAGATTCATTTCACAGCAAATCTTCTTCGCCGCATCTTTGGTAGTCCCTGCCGGAAGCGTCTGATAGGTACGGTCACGTCTGCCATCCCTAACCAAATCTCTGACGATACGATATCTTACGCCATACTTGCGTTTTACCGTCTCCAGATAGTAACCCAATTTTAATCACCTCACTTTCTAATAATCCTTTACTGGAAACACCTGTGATTTTGATTCATTCAGCAGTAACGATTCCACTTCATGCCGGATGTAATAATACGTGTGTCCAATTTTCTTATAATGCAAATAAGTATTAAGGAACGCACGTAGTTTCCTGGAATCCATGTTGACGTATTCCTTTTGAATTTGTTTCACGGTCAGACACTGCTGATTACTCTTTGTTACATGCTTCATGTTTACCTCCTTCTTTCGTATAATATAAGTTTAAAAGGTTCAATATATCCATTTTGCGTCTTTGTGAAGACACCTGCTTGAATAATCGGTTAATTTTTCCACGAACTAAATAATCCCACATTTCACTATGTTGAGCAATCGCTGCCCCTACTCTATTTATCTCTGACCTGCTAATGTTGCCAATCACTATATAATAGTTAGCCGTAACGATTATATCCAGTTCTGAATTTATAAACTTATATTCCTCTTTAATAATATCTTCCATAGATGTAAGGTCAACAAGTTCCCTAAAATAGCTGCCATACAGCTCATATATTTTTATTTCATTGATATAAAGCACTTTTTTCATCCTTTCTTTTTACTCCTTGTGGCATAGCCACATACACCCCCTAATCCCCCTCAAAGGGGGACTGCACCAGAAGATACGGCTTTTTCATATGAAAAAGCCTAATGTCTTCTGGCGATAGTAAAACAGAATCAGCATTCTATCCCAGATTCTTCTTTTATCTGGTCTATTAAGCTAATCTGCTTTTCAGCCGCTTCAGCTTGATGCAGCAGATACTGCCAGTATTCTTCATCAATATTTTCATTTTGAATATCCATCAGAATATTTCCTCCTTTAGTTTAATTTAGTTTAATTCGCAAGTATTGACAGAATATCGCCTGAAATAATTCTAAACGTTTGCTTTTCCTTTTGCGATTCTGTCGATATTGCGATATTTTTTATAAAAAATTTAAATATTATAGTTTATTGCAATTTATTCAGTAAATTTTTTTACGAAATTTATCGCAAGTATCGCAAGTCCAATCACTTCACGTTATTCCACCAAAGAGTAATTTCCCGGAATGCACCAGTATTTTTTATTTTGAAAACCAGACCATATTCCTGCTCTAAATTGCTTTTCAAGGAATTAAGTTTTCTGCTCAATACGTTGGGCTGTTTCGGTAGAACACTTTTGTCAATCCCATTGTCTACAGAAATCTCTTTTAATTCACGCAAAAGTTCTGATACCGAACCTTGAAAACTATCCCGCATCTGCATAAACTCAATCAGACAGGCTCCTACAACGTCATCTGAGATTGCCACGTGGTTTATCTTACTCTGGTTATCCCATAACAGTTGTGAAATTGTGTCGTCCTCATATCCTAACGCCCTTCCTATACGAACCATCAAATCAAAAGCGTCTGCCATGCGGGTTTTGGAAACTGTTACAGGTTCTTCATCATTTAGTGCCGTAGCAAGAAGTTTAAAGCAGCATCCCAATATCAAAGATAAGTCATCCAAAAAAAGAGCATTCAGCTTTTCTTCCGTCATTATTTCTTTTGGATTCAGTCTATCTAATGTCAACAGAATGCTTCGGTCTAAAATATCATTCTCCCGACACGCAATATCTGTTCCCGTCATTACGATAAGAGTTCGAAGATTAAGATGAATTTCTTCTGTATTCTTATATAATGCCCTACGTGTGTAACCACCCCCTGTTACTGCTTCAGCAATCAAATCTGAGTTAGATGTATTGGTCGATAAAACGTTATCAAGCACTACCATATAATTATTATGTAAGCGTAGCGCAAAATCATCTCTCTTCCTTGAAGTAACTACTAAATCCATATCCCGCGGGTCCACAATCGTAGAAATTTCTTTTGCAATCTGACTCTTACCCGCTCCCTTACTACCTGATAAAATTAATATCGGATGTCCGATATTATTACCGGAAAAAGCGCATACTAAATACAAGCCAAGTATCATAAGGTCTACTTCCTTCAAATGAAAATGCTTTTTCAATAATACTAAAAGTTCTGTCTCATCTACTTCTAAATCTGGTGTAACCTGCATGCGCATAGATGTACTGTTCTTGAACCGCATTGCAGGTGTTTCAATAAGTTCTACGATTCCATCATGAACCCATACAGATTCATCCTTTTCATTTGCTAATCTATAGACAATACTGCCATCCTCCTCATTCCAAATGCGTGTTTCTAAACTGTAATCAACCTTATTGCTGTACGCATCCAGACGCATCTCTTCCCGGATTTGCTCAAACTTCTGACTCGAAACCATCTTGTTGAACTTTTGGCGGTATACTGTTCGATACTCCATTTCAAACTCCTTAGAATCAATCTCAAAATTCAGATGCCTCCCTTTCAGATTAACCGAACAATAATAGGTATTGTCTTCTGTTACAAACGGAGTGAACACCTTTTTATTGTATATCATGCTATTTTTCTCCCTCCTCTTTATGGAAAATAAAATTTTTTTAGTTACTTAGCTTAGCGGATGGAACGTTTGTCCATCCACTATTAATTTTCATCCCTTCCCTAGATTAAATCTTCTGAAAGAATTTCCTCTGGATTATATTTAATTTCATCCAAGTCTGGCATCTTAAGAAAATATTTTTCTAAGAGATAGCCTTTAAAAAGCATCTCCCTTAATGGAGTCACATCAACAGAAAAATCAATATCATTATCAAGAGTCTCCTCCAAAAATTGAATATCGCTAACCTTGTATTTCCCGTCTTCTTCCGTAAAACGAAAACGGAATTTACATTCACGGAATGCGTTGAAATCAATGTAATTACCATATATTCTTATGGTTCTACATCTCCTAAAAAGATTTAGCAGTTCCATGTTCTCGCCATCCACAAGTGGATAATACCTTTTGAACGAAAAACCGAAGTCTTTTTCAACTGTTGAGAAACCGAGAACGCAGTATTGAACATCCTCATGTTCTTCAAAGCAATACTCTGTAATCTGTATTACATATTTGTCATAGTAGTGACTGCTGTCTGAAGGGATTGCTTCAAATTCCTCAACCACCTTACTCGGAATGTAATTATATTCCTTTGTACAGATTCTTTCCTTATCCGTATAACAGAGGTCTTTATAAAGTTTCATGTTTAATTCCTCCTATAAAATAGCCTGTCCGGTTGAACTACCAAGTTCTTATGCGCTTTGAGCGGAGTTATCATAATATAGAAAATAAGCTTTGCCTACTTACCTCAAAACGATATATTCCAATCGACAGGCAGGTTTATGAGTTGCAAAAATTATCATATCAAACTCACAGAAGTAAATATACGCCACAATTTCGTCCAAAAAGTTCATTTTTTGTCCCCCTTTATGCCGTCCTAGCCATATTTTCCTTAGTTTTCCAAGATTCAAAACAACAATATATTATAGGTACTTTTTAAAAATCAGAAATGGAGGACAATATTTATGAATAAAGGAAACAATTCTAAATCAAGCTTAGCAAAAATTATATGGAATGAACACAGGAAAGAGATAGAAGAACACGCAGATTCCAACACAGATTCAGATTTTGAAAGTAACACTATCAAAACCATAGAGCGATTGATAGCTAAAATTGAAGATGGATTTTTATCAAATCCAAAGATGTTCAAAAAAGATGTCGAAAACAAGATAGAAAAAGACGGTGAAAGGAAAACACATAAAATATATGAATATTCAGATAATTTTATAACATTAACCAAATTTATAGCAAATTTAAAATTTGGAAAAATACCTATTAACAATATGACTATTGATACATTTTTAAGAAATTGCAAAAAACTTCAAATTAATGTTCATTCGGTAGATGCCATAGCATTTAATGCTCTGACATCTTTTTTTAATAAATATTATTATTTTTTACAGAAAAATCATATCACAAACGAACGTGAAGCTATCCATAATCTGTGGCAAGTCTGTTCGAATCTCTCGCTTCTTGAGTCGGATGCTTGTTCTCTAAAAAATTGGAATATGTTTAGAGAAAAAGAAGGGAAATGGTTATCTGAAAATAAATATGAAATCAAAAAAAAATTACTTTTATACTGTGTGTCTACTAGGCGTGGCAACATTTGTTTCGCCGGTAAAGAGCTCAAAGAACTTGTATTGCTGCTATGATAAGGGAATAATATGTAATTTGGGGGCACTTCTTTAGTATGAACTGCCCCCAAATCCCACTATTGTAACGGTAGTGTAAAATAATTTGTGTTTCTGGTAAAAAATGGCTCCTTTTTGGTAAGAATTAAGGTATGACAATTCTTGCGGAAAAGGAGTATTTTTATGGCAGTTGCAAAGGAGCAAATCCGACAAATTATTTCACAAAATAACATTAGCAGTGTAGCAGATGTGTATTCTCTTCTCAAAGAAAGTTTCAAGGATATCCTTCAGGAACTTATGGAAGCCGAATTGGATGCTACCCTTGGTTATGAGAAAAATCAAAAAGGTGATCTGCTGACAGACAACAAAAGAAACGGCCATTCATCCAAAACACTGAAAAGCCAATACGGAGAATTCCAGATTGATGTTCCCAGGGATAGAAATGGTGAATTTGAGCCAAAGCTGATACCAAAGTACCAGAGAGATATTTCTGGAATCGAAGAAAAAGTAATCTCACTTTATGCACGCGGAATGAGTACCCGTGATATCCATGACCAGATAAATGATCTGTATGGAATCGAAGTATCCGCAGAGATGGTCAGCAAGATTACAGATAAAATTCTGCCACAAGTAAAAGAATGGCAGTCCCGCCCTTTGAATCCTATCTATCCTTTTGTATTCATGGACTGTATCCATTACAAAGTGCGGGAAGATGGAAGAATACTGAACCGCGCTGCATATGTCGTGCTTGGCGTCACAGTAGAAGGATACAAAGACATCTTAAGTATTACAGTCGGTGCAAACGAAACCAGTAAATTCTGGCTTGGCATGTTAAATGATCTGAAAAACCGTGGTGTAAAGGATGTGCTGTTCTTCTGTGTAGACGGGCTCCCTGGCTTTAAGGAGGCGATACGGGCAGTCTACCCGCAGGCAGAAATCCAGAGGTGTGTGATCCATATGCTGAGAAATTCTTTCAAGTATATTAACTATAATGACTTGAAGAAATTTTCCACAGATTTTAAAGCAGTATATAATGCCCCGACGGAATCAGCAGCACTTGCAGAATTGGATTCTGTGAAAGACCGGTGGGGGAAAAAGTATCCTTATGCCATTAGTAATTGGGAAAACAATTGGGAAGATGTAAGCTCCTTTTTCCAATTCTCAGAAGACATCAGACGCATTATGTACACGACTAATATCATAGAGGGAGTCAACCGGCAATACCGGAAAGTTACAAAAACAAAAAGTGTATTTCCAAGCGATACATCCTTAGAAAAAATGTTATATCTGGCCAGTGAAAATGTGGTAAAGAAATGGACGCAAAGATATCGGAACTGGGACCAGGTACTGAATCAATTAATTGTTCTATATGATGAAAGGATTACAAACTATCTATAAGACAAAAGGCGGGATGACGTCACCAAGACCTGTCATCCCACCCTTATTCCATCGGCATCTGTATTATTGCCAAAAATCTCCAATCTTATTCCGGAGGCCGGGTGTGGGCAGAGCCCACGAAAAAGCAATCAATACAGAGCCTTAATAATTGTGCAAAAAAATAGAAAAAACTGTATAACATTCCTGGAAGTGGTTATACTATAGATACAAAGAAATATTCGACAGGAAATCGACAGCATCAAATACTTAAAACCGACAAATATTTTCTTACATATCAAGTTCTTATCAAGGAATTCTATTTTCCATAGACACAAGATTTTTTACAGCCTCGTT
>CANOBT010000014.1 GCA_947564305.1 uncultured Lachnospiraceae bacterium
AAGGAAAAATCGTTTTTAGGCGATTTTTTAGATATAATGGAAAGCGATTATGATGTATTTTATGTCCGAAAAACTATATAACAGGAATCTCATATTGCCCTTCAATGAAAAAAGTTTATAATATGAAATTGAAGGGGGTGTCGTATGCAGATTAAAGGAAAAATAGCAATATGGTTCTGGTGCATTTTGGTCGGTGTAAATATTGCGATGATATATGAAATCGTGACAACAGGCGCTGCGAAAGGATTGCTTTTTATCGTATTCATTTTGATTTTTTTCAATAGTATTTTTGTACCTATGGTTATAAAAAATTATGTGGAGATTGATGATGAGAAAATGACTCTGGTGTTGGGGCTGTGTAAGGATTCAATCAAAATTGAAGATATCATAGAAGTATATAGGACCCACAATCCGATTTCAGCCGGAGCATTGTCATTGGATCGGGTTGTAATAAAAGGGAGGAGACAGGAGATGATAATTTCCGTATGTGATAAAGAGCAGTTGTTTCATGAATTAAAGCAGAGGAATCCTAAGATTCAGATTCGGCGATAAGAGGATACAACTATAAAGACAAATTTTAATCCATGCATGGGGAAGGGGGGATTGTATGTATCAGATTGCCGTATGTGATGATGATATACAGATGCGCCGTTTTTTATACTCAGCTATTGAGGGAGCGAGGATTGCCTGTACGATAGATGAGTTCTCGAATGGTACTGAACTTCTTACGAATTATCAGAAATATGATATCTTGTTTCTGGATATTGATATGCCTGTGGTAAATGGAATGGAAGCAGCAAAAAGGATTCGGCAAAGAGACCGGAAGGTAAAAATCATCTACGTCACCGGTTATCAGGATTATATGCAGCGTTCCTTTGCGGTTCATCCGTTTTCATTTCTTGTCAAACCTGTAAGCAGAGAAACAATTGTAAAGCAGATTCGAGAAGCACTTTTATATAGCAGAGAGGAAGAGAAAGCAGTTACGCTTCGTCTGGAGACAATGGAAGGGATGGAGGAGTTTGCTGTATCAGAAATTTATTATCTGGAATACCAAAGCCGGAAGCTGCGCCTGGTGATGAAACACGGGGAATGTATGATTCGGGGAAAAATATCGGAGTTTTCAGAAAAGCTCATTTCCTATGGTTTTGCTTCACCGCATAAGAGTTTTGTAGTGAACCTGTATCATGTGAAAGCAATTCGAGGCTATGATATTTTTATGATGAACGGAGATTTGATTCCTTTGTCTCAGAAGCGCTCCACAGAATTTCGGGGGCTGTTGGGAAAATATCAGGCTGAGAGGTTATGAAAAGGGTAAAATGTGAGGTGTGCGCTATTCACGTAGAGCAATAAACCAAGCGAACATTTTATGGATGGGGGAATGCGTATGGACTGGATAGAATCTGCCAGATGGAATCTAACCCTTGCTTTGATGGAGACGATTGTACTGACGTTGTGTACCTGGTATTTCCTGAGTCATACGGAACAGAATGTGCGGGCAAATAAGAAATACCGCTGTGGAGGCGTATTTCTGTATTGGGCCGGCCTGACAGGGTGTACCTTTGGAATGCAGAACATCCAGTATATAAATCTGATATTACTAGTATATATGGTCGTAATGACGGTAGTGACAGGAGCATTGTTGTATAATCGCAGCAGAATGTACCGATTTTATTACTTTCTTTTTCCGATTACCTTGGTGACCATTCAGATTTTCGTGATTTATATTGTCTTTGCTTACAGGGGCTCCAGATGGGGAACATTGATTTTTGATTATGCATCGGCAAATGTGGCATTGATTATAAAACAACTGACCGAAATTTTATTGACCGGTGTCTGGATTGTGCTTCTGAACCGGAAGAAGTATGAAAATGTAAAAGGGCTTCATTTTGTAGGTTTATTCCTGCCTCCTGCTGTCAGTGTGTGTATTATTTTTTCTTTGCTTTACATTGGAAATATATATATGCAGTTTTATGGCGCATTTCTAATTATTTTGGATATTTTTTTACTGGTTTTTATGAATTTCTATATCTGGCATTTGTTCTCGTACCAGTCAAAAAATAAGAAACTGATGACAGAACTGGAACTCTGGAAAAAACAGGGCGAGATGCAGTACCAGTACTATGAGAAAATGGAGCAAAAATACCAGTCTTCACGCAAACTGGTTCATGATATGAGAAATCACTTACAGGCAATCGAGGTATTGCAGGAGCAGGATGGAGCACAGGCGAAAGCGTATGTAAGAGATATGCATCAGATATTGGATGGTGTTGCAATCGTAAATTTTACGAATCATAGAATGCTTAATATTATTCTAAATGATAAATCAGAAGAGGCTGAAAAAAAGGGAATTGTGATGGAAGTTCAGGTCGGAGAGATTCATTTGGAGCATATCAAGGATATGGATATCACCACGATATTTGGGAATCTGCTGGATAATGCGTTGGAAGCGGCGGAACAGGCAGATAGGAAGCGGGTAATCCAATTCAGGGCGGATATGTTTCATGAATTTACGGTGGTGCGGATATGCAATTCCATGAAATGTGCTGACACAGTGCATCAAAAGTATGATAAAGATGGAAACGATGATATTACAGGGCTAAGTGGTATTCGACAGAGAATCCAGGATTTGGATATTCTGGAAGAGAGAGGCGCCAAAGGCAGGAAACCACATATGGGAATCGGTTTGGTAAATGTACGTCATACTTTGGAAAAATATGGAGGGGGAATGCTGATAGAAGCAATGGAAGATGAATTTCTCGTAAATATTACGATACCAGAAAAAGATGATGGAAAAGGAGAGAAGGAATCATGATGAAGAAAACAGTAGGAATTTTGATAAGTATGTTTATGCTGACTGCATTGCTTTCAGGATGTGCGGGTAGTCAGAAGCTTTCAGAACAATTCGATGAGGAAGAGGTGAAAAAGGCGGCGGAGGAAGTCATTGAAACCTTGAATAGCGGAGAGCTTGAGGTTCTTGTGGAAGAAAATTGGAGTGCCATGATGAAAAACGCTCTTGACGAAGTGGCAATAGAAGAGCAGGTCATGCCGATTCTGGAAGAACTTGGAGAATTTGAGGGATTTGACAAGGAGGCAGTTACCGGAGGAAAGGATTCGGATACCGAGCAGGAATTTGCGGTAGCCGTAATCAAGGCGAAATATGAGAAGCGGAAGGCGCAGTTTACGATTTCTTTTGATACGGATATGAAGGTTGCTGGGTTTTTCATCAAATAATTCGCAGTGAAACCGGTTGGTTACAATCTTGAAGGGTGAATGATATGGAGAGTGTGAGTACTGGCTGTATAGCTATGAGTGTGATATTCTGGATTATGGCAGTTCTATTTACGGTATTAAAAGGGAAAGCAGCAATGTTGATTGCCGGATTTAATACCATGCCTAAAGCACAGAGAGAACAATATGATAAAGAAGAAATGAGTAAAGATATGAGAAATTCCTTTGTTCTGTGGGCTGTTATTTTAGATGTGGGTGGTGCGCTTTCTAAGGTGTTTTCAACCCAGAGTATAGCAATTGCGTCCATGATTATCTGCGTGGTTGTGTTTTTTCGAGAGGTACATCTGGATGAGGAAAAGGCATTTGGAAAGTATAAGATGAAATAGAGTTATAGATATTCAGGAATAGATTTACTCTCAAGTGTACGCAAAAATCCAGAGGTGATAGTATGTTTATATTTTTGTTGTGTATGGTGGCTTTGACACCAGTATCTACATTTTTGATTGGTAAGACCTGGATGAAGCATCCTCCACGGGATATCAATTTCTGGGTTGGATATCGGACAGAGATGTCAATGAAAAGTCAGGATACATGGGATTTTGCAAATAAGTACTGTGCAGAAATCTGGTATAAATGGAGTGGAATCATTGCGATATTTTCAGTGGTGGTCATGCTGTGTTTCAAGAATGGTGATTATGAAAACGTATCTATTTATTTGACGGTGGTACAGATGATATTTTTATGTACTTCGATTGTACCTGTGGAGAGGGAACTGCGGAGACGATTTGATAAAAATGGAAGGAAGAAATAATTTTACAGAATCCTTTATTTACAGAGTAGAACTGCGATGTTAAAATGACAACGTATCCGATAATAATTGAAGATGTAATCAGTGGGAGCGAGAAAATAAATGCAGCGTTATTTTAATACGGAAGGGCTTTGCAGTCCGAAGAAACATTATATGGTTGATATATCAGATAAACTACAGCAGATTAAGTCTATGGTAGATGCCGGACAGTATTTTATAATCAATCGGGCGAGACAGTATGGTAAGACGACTACGTTAAAGGCACTGCAGAAATTGCTTGAAAAGGATTATGTAGTTGTGAGTTTGGATTTCCAATTATTTGGTGAAGCAAAGTTTAAAAATGAAAATATTTTTTCCCTTTCATTTGCTCGTTCTTTTTTAAGGGAATTGAAAAATAATCATTCAGAATTTGGAGATTCCCGCGAAATCGTTGAAGCATTAGATTTAGATGTGCAGAGAAGAAGAGAAGATTTTGAACTACAGGAATTATTTGAAGATTTAAGCGACTTGTGCAGAAATATGCCAAAAGATATTGTTTTAATGGTCGATGAGGTAGACAGTGCTGCAAATAACCAGGTATTTATAGATTTTCTTGCGCAGCTTCGGGGATATTATATACAGCGGGATGATAAACCTACATTTCGGTCAGTGATACTTGCCGGAGTGTATGACATTAAAAATGTGAAACGAAAACTTGTTTTGAAAAATGAGCATATGGTAAATAGTCCATGGAATATAGCGGCAGACTTTCTTGTTGATATGAGTTTTTCTATTCAGGATATCCAGGGGATGCTTACAACATATGAGGCAGATGTTGAAACGGGAATGGATATAGAAGAGATATCTGGTTTGATTTATGATTATACATCTGGGTATCCCTATCTGGTTTCTCGTGTCTGTAAATTAATAGATGAAAGAATCAGTCAGGATAGTGCTTTTATGGATAAGTCAGATGTATGGTCGAAAGAAGGCGTTCTAAAGGCTGTCAATATCCTGGTATCTGAGAAAAATACGCTGTTTGATTCATTGATGGAGAAGTTAGAGGCATATCCACAGCTTAAAAATATTCTATATGTAATCCTGTTTCAGGGAAATGACTTTTTTTTCAATCCGGATGAAGAGGCGATTGACATAGCCTATATGTTTGGCTTTATTAAAATAACAGATAATAATCAGATTGTAGTAGCAAACAGAATATTTGAGACACGTATCTATAATTATTTCCTTTCCGCACCAGAAATACAGGATTGCGGTATCTATTCGGCTGCTTTGCAGAATAAAAATCAGTTTGTCGGAAATGGACATTTGAATATGCGGCTTATATTAGAGAAATTTGTAGTCCATTTTCATGAACTGTATGGGGAACGGACGGAGAAATTCTACGAGGAAGATGGAAGGAGATATTTTCTTCTGTATCTCCGGCCAATCATTAATGGTGTTGGGAACTATTATATTGAGACTTGTACGCGTGATATGGAACGCACGGATGTAATCATAGATTATCGTGGTGAGCAATTTGTGATTGAGTTAAAAATATGGCGGGGGAATGCGTATCATACAAGGGGGGAAAGACAGTTATCGGATTATCTTGATTATTATCATCTGAAGAAAGGGTATATGCTCAGTTTTAATTTTAACAAGAAAAAGGAAATTGGGGTAAAAGAAATTAAACTGGATGATAAATTGCTTATAGAGGCAGTGGTTTGACAGGGAACGGCGGATGAAAACTTATTATTATAGTTTTCGTTCGCTGATTTTTATGCTCATCAAAAACGGTTGACTGGAATTATATATTCCAATCAACCGTTTTTTACGTGGAAATATCTAAAAACAGAATATCTGAATCAGTCAAATTTTTCTTAGACTTCCCAAATCTGCGAAAGGGAAAAAAGTTTGTTTTTCTGAAAAAATAGAAATTATTTTCTCCGATTAATTATATCGGCACTATTCTACCATATGTTAAGCAAAATTTCTATTCATTTTTAAAAAATTTTGCAGACTAATTTTACCAATATAGGGGATTACGGTAAGATAACGAAGTATTTTAAAGCTTTTATGGTCACATTTGTGGTCAAAATCTAGGGAAAAGGAGATATTACAATGGCGCGACATGGAGAAAACATAAGAAAAAGAAAGGACGGACGTTGGGAAGGACGCTATCCTGTATACAGTGAGGAGAAAGGAAAGTGTATTTATCATTCTATCTATGGCAAAACATATGAAGAAGCCAGAAACAAACTGACTATACAAAAAAATAATCTGCGGAATATACAGAAATGGACGCCAGAATCGGTACAGCCTGTAAGTCTGTATAAGCCATCGGATATCCTGTTTTCAGATACGGCTGAGAAATGGCTTTCTGAGGTAAAAAAAATAAGAAAGCTGTCAACTTATGTAAAGTATGAGCTAATTTATCGAGATTATCTGAAAGTGTCTTTTGGAAATGCTGCTTTGTCAGAAGTTACAAATGAATTCGTGAAAGAAAAAATACCAGTTCTTCTATCTTATAGTATGCAGAGAAGTATTTACTGCGTGCTTAACCAGATTTTAAAATTCGCGTCAAGACATTATTCCATAACGATTCCCACTCTCAAAAACAATCTGTCTTATGTAAGCAGGAAACCGATAGAAGTTCTTACGAAAAGGGAACAGGAAAAACTGTTGGAGGAACTTTATTGCAAAATGGATATTTTTAAGATTGTGATTTTACTATGCTTATTTACAGGGCTTCGTTTAGGAGAATTGTGTGCTTTAAAATGGGAGGATATTGATTTAAAAAACCAGATTTTAATGGTAAAGAGAACTGTTCAGAGAATTTATGTAGAGGGCAGCAAAACAAAGACTATTTTGTTGGTTACAGAACCCAAAAGTGAGAGTTCAAGACGAGAAATCCCTTTATCTGATCGTATCTTTAAGTATCTGCTGCAGCTGCAGAACGAGAAAGAATATATATTTGGGGGCAATAAACCAATGGAGCCGCGGACGCTTCAGTATCACTTTAAGAAAATATTGAAAGAGGCGGATTTGGCAGATAAAAATTTTCACATTTTACGGCACACGTTTGCTACAAATTGTATTGAGGGTGGGACGGATGTAAAAAGCCTAAGTGAAATGTTAGGGCATTCCGATGTACAGATTACCCTGAACAAATATGTTCATCCTACTATGGATACAAAGCGCAGGCATCTAGATGAGCTTTCATCGTTTTATGGTCAGATTTGTGGTCAGGTGGGATAATGAAAAGTCGAATAAACGGGCTTGGGTCCCTGTTTTCGCAGATTTGGGAAATCTGCGAAAAATAATGCTAGATTTTTGTGCGGAGAGGAATGATGCATTTAAATACCGTGTATAAAACAATTCATCAATATAGCAGTATTCCTGTTTCACAGGAAAATATGAACAAGATGCAGGAAATTGCAGCCGATTACAGCAGGGTAAAAAATTATGTTTACCAACGCTATGAGGGGATTGGCGGACTTACAAAAATTTATCCGGGCTATACCGTGCAGAATGAGATGACTGAGAGCGGGCTTCGCGCACAGCTTGGGCTTCCCTCCGTATATTTTTATCTTGCTGTTTTTGATGCGTTGGGGGATATCAAGACCCAATGGGCAAAGGTAAAAAGCAGTGTATTGGATGCAATCAAAGCTAATGAGGATTTCACACCGGAAGACAGACACTATCTCAGATTTGTCCTTAAGGTCAGCGGATGCTTTGAAAATATTCTCACGGGGCGTGAACCGGATATTCCAAAAGAAATGCAGGAAATGTATCAAGACGTAGTTTCTGCAGTAGATTCTGAAAAACTAAACCGATACCTCTGCAGGAAGGTCAGAAGAAAGCTGAAAAAACTCCGTACCGATAAAGCCGCCGGGTTTGCAATTGCTGAACGCGCATACCGATATGGAAAAGACAAAGATACATATGGAATTTATATTTCAACAAAGGAGAAGCGTAAACGAATTTTTGTGCCTTTGACGGATGAGAATCAGTATAAAAAACAGCTTTATATTAAACTGAAACCAGAGGAAAGCCGGATAGAGATTTCTGTTCCGATGGAAGTAGAGGTTCGGCATCATGCCGACTATCAAAGTGAAGTGGGGCTGGCACTGGGAATGTGGAAAATGTTTGTTACAGACACTGGAAACATCTATGGAGAAGATTTAGGGACAATCCATATGGAACTTATTGATTTTATAAGGAAAGGCAGCAGCACATATCGCAGGGAGAAACACAATAATCCTGGAAGGCAGAAATACAGGAAGGCAAAAGCGCGGCTTGACGCAAAACTCCAGGCATATGTAAATCAGGAGATTAACCGGATGTTGCAAACAGAAAAGCCGAAAGCTATATACGTCCCGAAACTGCCGCGTTCTTCAAAAGCCGGGGTCAACCGGAAAATTAATTATTCCGTCAGTGTATGGAAAAGAGGATTTGTCAGGCAGCGTCTGGAACAAAAATGCAAAGAAAACTCAGTCCAATTCATCGAAGTTATTGGAAAAGATATTAGTATAGAATGCAGTGAGTGTGGACGGACGGGCGGTTATGTAAAAGATAGTTTTCATTGCAGTCATTGTGGTTATGAAACAGATAAAAAAATAAATGCGGCAAGAAATGCAATCAAAAGAGGGATGGCAGGCGAGCAGGTTATCAGGACAGTCTTCCCATCAGATAAAGAAAGATCATAATAGAATATTTTGCAGATGAATATCGGCGATGAGCCGGTATTTTACCAGGAGCAGCAGCCTATTGAGAAATCAGTATGCAGCAGCCGGAAATGGACTGCGGAATCTTCCGTGATATAAAAACAAAGAACGGCATTAGAATAGCGGTAACGTAAATTGGGTATGCCAGGACCTTCGGAACACAAGAGCTTGTAAAAGTTTGTGACGTACGAGGGAGCGAAGCCATGGTTTTGCCATGACATTACTTGAAGAAGTAACCAATATGCCCTATTTAACATTTGAAAGCAGGGGGCAGATTTAGTTGTAAAAAGATTACCGGGAGAAGTCAGAATATCTAGTTATTTGCAGGATGGACTCTCGGTTAAGGAGAATAGTATGACGACAGCGCTTATATTTGCAGGAGGAACCGGAAAAAGAATGAACTCCCGTTCCAGACCGAAACAGTTTCTGGAAATGCACGGGAAACCTATTATTATATATACATTGGAGCATTTTGAATATCATGAGGAAATAGACAGCATTGTAATTGTATGTATCAAAGAATGGATAGGAGAATTGGAAAGTCTGTTAAAGCGGTTTGGCATATCGAAAGTAAAAATGATTGTTCCGGGCGGGGCGACCGGACATGATTCTATCTACTGCGGGCTGCTTGCTATGAAAAAGTTTTGCGGGAATGACGATATCGTATTGATTCATGACGGGGTACGTCCTTTTATAACAGAAGAACTGATTACGGAAAATATTAGAGCGGTGGAAACATTTGGCAGCACTATCACATCTGAGACAGCAAGGGAGAGTGTGGTTCGCAGCATAGACGGGGAAGAAGTCTGCGATGTACCGCCGAGAAGTCAGATGTATATGGCAAAAGCACCGCAGTCATTTCGGTTTGGCAGGATATTACCTTTATATGAGAAGGCAAATAAGGATGGGATAAAAAGTATTGATTCATCGCATCTATGCAGTATTTATCATGAACCGATGCATCTGATACTGAGTACGAAAAATAATATGAAGATTACGGAACCGGCAGATTTTTATATTTTCCGCGCATTATATGAGGCGTTGGAAAGCCAGCAGATTTATGGATTTTAGGAGAGGTTGGATGAAGTATAAGAAAAAAGAATTACTGAAAATGTTAAATACTTTAGTCCAGGCAAACCAGACCATAGGGAATGCAGACCAACGTCAGCTGTCAATGGCAGGAGAAGCGTTTGAGCAGTGCCAGACCGCGGCAATTGAGATAGGGACATATCTGGAAACATGCGGGGATACTGCCGCGGAAATTGTGAATATTTTAGAGGACTACTGTGAGAATCTCTATCAGCAGAGTATCCAGACTAACCGTCCGGACATATGCAGGAAAATATCTAAGAAGATTCAAAAACAGCTTTCCCAGGTTATCAATATGGTCAGATATAAACTTCCGGAGGATAGAAAGGAAGTAATCTTCCTTCCGTATAAAGCATCTATGTGGGATTCTCTGGAAAGTGTATGGATGGCGGCCAGAGATGATAAAAACTGTGATGCGTATGTAATCCCGATTCCATATTTCGAGAGAAATCCAGATGGAAGTTTTGGGCAGATGCATTATGAGGGAGAAGAATATCCGGATTATGTACCAGTTACAGACTGGCAGCTTTATTCCATCCCGGAACACAAACCGGATGTTATTTATATTCATAATCCTTATGATGATTATAACTATGTAACAAGTGTGCATCCTATGTTTTATGCAAGAGAGTTAAAAAAATATACGGATATGCTTGTCTACATCCCTTACTTCGTCGGAATCAATAATTCAGTAGAAGAACATTTTTGTGTTGTACCGGGCACGATTTATGCAGACAAAGTAATCGTAGAGTCAGAAGAAGTCCGGAAAATATATATCAGGGAATTCAGAAAATATGAAAAAGAAAACAATTGCAAAGGTAAATTTGGCAATCTGGAAAAAAAGTTTCTGGCGTTAGGGTCGCCTAAATTTGACAGAGTGAGAAGCATTAAAAGAGAAGATATTAAAATCTCAGAGGAATGGCAGCAGCTGCTCATCAAAGAAAACGGGGTAAGGAAGAAAGTTGTTTTATATAATACGACTGTTGCATCTATGTTAAAGTATGGCGAAATGTCTTTGGACAAGATAGATGATGTTCTGGAAATATTCCAGAAGAATTCGGAAATCGTATTGCTCTGGCGTCCGCATCCGCTGCTGCTCTCAACTTTAAGCTCTATGAGGCCGGAATTGTACCAGAGATTATATCGGATTATAGAGGATTACAAAAGAGAAGGATGGGGAATTTATGATGATACGGCGGACATTGAACGGGCTATTGCATTGTCAGATGCCTATTATGGGGACTGGAGCAGTGTCGTTACCTTATATCAGGCAGCAGGAAAACCAATCATGATTCGTGAATATGAAAAAGGAAATGAAGAAAATGTATGATTATCTTATCGTAGGCGCCGGACTTGCTGGAGCTGTTTTTGCCAGATACATGACAGATAAAGGAAAAAAATGCCTTGTCCTTGAAAGAAGGAATCATATTGCAGGAAATATTTACAGCGAGCGGATGGAAGGAATCGAAGTGCATCGATACGGTCCTCATATTTTTCATACAGATAATGAACAAGTCTGGAATTTTGTGAACCGGTTTGCTTCGTTCAATCATTTCGTATACTCTCCGGTGGCAAACTATAAAGGAGAGCTGTATAACCTTCCTTTTAATATGAATACGTTCCATGCTTTGTGGGGTGTGAATACACCAGATGAGGCAAGAGAGGTCATTGAACGACAGAAAAGAGAAAGCGGTATTCTAAATCCGGAAAATCTGGAAGAGCAGGCAATCATGCTTGCAGGCCGGGATATTTACGAAAAATTGGTCAAGGGATATACCGAAAAGCAGTGGGGGAAGTCCTGTGGGGAACTGCCGGCATTTATTATCAACAGACTGCCGCTTCGATTTACATATGACAACAATTATTTTAATCATCCCTATCAGGGGATTCCAATCGGCGGCTATACCAGAATGGTAAAAAAAATGTTAGAAGGTATTGAAATCCGCCTGCAGACCGATTATCTGGCAGGCAGGACGGAATATGAGAAGATGGCCCGAAAGCTTATTTATACAGGGCCTATTGATGAATATTTTAACTATTGCTTTGGGGAACTGGAATATAGGAGCCTCCGGTTTGAAACAGAAACAATAGATACCGGAAATTATCAGGGAATTGCGGGGATGAATTATACGGACAGGGAAACGCCGTATACACGGATTATTGAACATAAGCACTTTGAGTTTGGCGCGGGGAATCCGAAGAAGACAGTTATTACCAGGGAATATCCTGTGCTCTGGAAAAAAGGAGATGAGCCTTATTATCCGGTCAATGACCAGAGGAATACGGAACTATATGAGAAATACAGGAAAGAAAGTTTGAAGGATGAGCATGTGGTCTTTGCAGGAAGACTGGGAACTTATCGATATTACGATATGGACAAAGTCATTGCGGATACACTGGAACTGGCAGAAAGAATGTTAGAGTAAAACAAGTCAGACAGATGTTCTGTATTTCATTACAAGCAGGGAGTGAATGGTATGATACTGATTGTGGGAGGCGCCGGATATATCGGAAGCCATATAAACAAAATGCTTTGTACACGGGGAGCTGAGACGGTTGTATTTGACAATTTGATATACGGCCATAAAGAAGCCGTGACCCATGGAATCCTGGAAATCGGAGACTTGTCAGACTCTGAAAGACTGGATGAGATATTTGAGAAATATGAGATTGAATCGGTGTTTCATTTTGCAGCATATGCCTATGTAGGAGAATCCGTAAGTGACCCGGGAAAATATTATAACAATAATGTGGCAAATACCCTGCATCTTCTGGATGCGATGCGTAAGAATCATGTAAAATATATCGTATTTTCTTCCACCTGTGCTACCTATGGTGTGCCAATATCTATCCCGATTGTGGAAGAGATGGAGCAGAAACCTATCAATCCCTACGGTGCATCCAAGCTGATGGTTGAAAGGATATTAAGTGATTACCAGAAGGCATATGGAATCAATTATTGCTGTCTTCGATATTTTAATGCGGCGGGTGCGGATCCTGAAGGTCAGATTGGGGAAAGCCATACACCGGAGACACACCTGATTCCTCTGATTTTGGCAGCTGCATCGGGTGACAGGGAAAATATCATGGTGTTTGGGACGGATTATCCGACAGAAGACGGAAGCTGTGTCCGGGACTACATTCATGTGGCAGATTTGGCAGATGCACATATCAAGGCTATGGACTATCTGAAGAATGGTGGAGAAAGTACCTGCTTTAATCTGGGAAATGGTATTGGAAATTCTGTACTAGAAGTGATAGAAGCAGCAAAGGAAGTGACAGGCAGAGAGATTCCTGTAGAAATCAGAGAAAGACGTCCCGGCGATCCGCCCGTTTTGGTAGGAAGCGCCGAGAAAGCGAAAAAGGAACTTGGATGGAATCCGCAGTATGGAGACATCAAGACAATCCTTAACCATGCCTGGAACTGGTACTGCAATAAGAAATATTAGAGGAAATGATGGAATATCAGGAATTAGAGAAAAATTTACATCAATATCCATTAGTTTATCTCTATGGAGCCGGTGTTGTGGCTTATGGGGCATACAAGGCAGTCCAGGAACTCTTTGATATTACGGTCCAGGGATTCCTTGTGACAGATCGGGGCGGACAGCCAGACAAGATAGAAGGGATTGCCGTACATTCGTTAAAAGAAATAGAGGCAGAGAATTCCAGGATATTTATCCTGATTGCAACTCCGGAGGAGTATCACAGTAGTATAGAACAAACCTTGGAGGCGGCCCGTTTTTTTCATCATATGAGACTGGATTCCCATATGGAATATCTGCTGATGGGAAATTACCTGAAAAAAATCAGGAACCTGAAATTGATAGAGGATTTAGACAGTTATTTGACAGGTGGTATTATTCAGAAAAATTGTGATTCTGTGGGTGTATATATGGCTGTGAGTCATAAAGACAGACCGCTTGATAAACAATATGATGAAAAAGCATGGGTAAAAAAAGTACAGGCAGGGGCTGCCCTGACACAAGACAAACTCTGCGGGATAACAGATGATGGTTTTAATGGCAGCCTGTCGATGGAAAATGAACTGTATGGCGAACTGACGGTGACCAACTATGTGTGGAAACACAGTAAATACAGTATTACCGGGCTGTTCCATTACCGAAGGATACTCAAGGTCAGTGAAGCGCAGATATCCTTGTTAGACAAAGGCCTGGCAGATGTGATTCTGCCGCTGCCGTTTGTATGCTGCCCGGACGCTTCCGGTCAGTATGGCAGGTATCTTTTGAAGCAGGATATAGACATCATGAGGAAGGTCCTGCAGGAACAGGAGAGGGAACATTTTAGAGAAATACAGAAAATCCTGAGTATGCCATATCTATATAACTACAATATGCTGATTGCCAGAAAAGAAGTATTTGAGGATTATTGTGCATGGATGTTTCCGATTTTAAAAGAGGTTGCATGCCGATGTGAGAAAGAAAGAAGAAACCGGATGCCGAGATATATCGGCAGAATCGGCGAAGTACTGACATCCATTTATTTTATGAGGAATGTAAAGGGATGGAAGATTGTCCATGCTGAGAAGGTGTGGAGGGTTTAGGGGGATGTTGGAATCATGGTTGGAGAGGATACACTGGAGAAGGCACTGGAAGCAGAAGAATTGATTATATATGGGGCGCATCTGGTGGCTTTGGAGTGTGCCAGATGGCTCATAAAAAATGGAAAAAGGAATAAGTTAAGAGGGTTTGCAGTAACAGATATTGTTGGAAATCCCAGAAATCTTGCTGGATTTCCTGTTAAGAAAATTGAAGAGTATCAAAGTAGGAGCCAGTCTTTAACCGTTATCATAGCAACTCCGGAAAAATATCATGATGAAATAGAATGTTATCTAAAAGGAAAAGGTTTTTATCCTGTTTTTAAGGCGGGGTTGGAATGTATGTCAAGGATAAAAGGGAGATATCTGGTTGGCAGACAGAGAAGTTATCCGTATCTGCCGTTTATCCTGGAAGAGAATGACTATGATCCAAGCTGGTTGGATATGGTCGAGAAGAATTCCGTTTTTTCGGAGGCAGATGCCAGGGCAGGAAAAAATCTCCATTGCAAGTTTCCGGCTCTCTTTTATCTGGAGGAAGAAACAGTTTTTGAAAAAGCAGCCTATATCAGCTTATCTGCGGATTACGAGAAAATATGCGGGTGCTATAGAGATTTGCATGCACAGCCAGTTTTTGATATACAAAAAGTAGATATAGAGGAGTTATGCAGGATTCTTAACATTTATATGGTCTGTAGTAAAGGGGATAGTATTAAAACGGCTCCAGGACAGAATAAACCATGGATATATCCTATACAGGCCGGGAGCGCGTTGGCGGATCAGGTATATGAAAAGTTATCTGATGATACAGGAGACAGTATTTCAGACAAGAACCGTTTATTTGCCGAGATGACAGGGGCATATTGGGTCTGGAAAAACAGGACGTGCTCGAAGTATAAGGGAATATGCCATTATCGGAGACATTTTATTATCTCAGAAGAAGAAATTTTGTCTTTAGACAGAAATGGAACAGATGTAATATTGACTACTCCAAGATATGTTCCCGGTGGAATCAGGAGTATGTTTCTTGCGGAAACGCCTGTGAATGAGCAAGTGTATGAAACGCTGCTTGATTCAATATCTGAATTGAGCCCGGAAGACAGAGAGGCATTTGAATGCTATATGGACAGATGTTTCTATTATCCCAATAATATGGTCGCAGCCAGAAATGAGATATATGACAGCTATTGTTCCTGGGTATTTCCAATTTTATTCCGAATGGAAGAAATTGATGCGGAAACAGGATATAAGAATTTAGAGGACAGGCATATAGCCTATGCGGCAGAGCTGCTGACATCATACTATTTCGTGAAAAATAAGGATAAATACTGCATTACAGTAACAGATTATCAGTTTTTATCCTTAAAAGAATAAATATTATTTTATTGCAGCAGGAGGAAAAATATTATGCCAGATATCAAGAGTAAAATATTATATCCATGTGCAAATCCATTTTCTCAATTATATTTAATTCCCCGTGATAAATTGTATATTCGTTTTTGTCCGTTTCATTCTACGTTGGCTGAGATTGATAATTATGAAAATATCGGATATGAGGAATTATGTGACATATTCAGCAATAATGAAAATGCTGTCAATATCCGCCAGAAATTTTTAAGGGGAGATTTTAGAGGAGCTGGGTGTCCGGAAAGCTGCGAGTGTATGGCAGCTTTCCGTGTCGGCATGGCGAAAGTAAAAGCTGAAGATTTCCAGGATGATAATGGTAGCTTTATTTTTAATAAAGCCAATCTTAGTTTAGGTCCGGACTGCAACATACGCTGCCGTTATTGTCTGGATACGGATAACTTTGAAGTTGATTTTGGTTCCTGTAACCCTCAGTTTGCAGATTTTATCGTACCTTTTGTACATAATGGCGGGCATCTGCTTCTGACAGGCGGCGAAACATTTCTGCCTAAATGGAGATTTGTGGATAAGCTGAAAGAGCTTGCGTCACTGGATGATAACAAAGGCGGGATTGAAGTATTTACAAACGGCACTTTACTTGACGAGGAAGCTTGCGATGCCATATTAGCGGCGCCTGTTGATTTTGTTGGAATCTCTATGGATACGGCGCGGGCGGATTTGTTTAATTATATCCGGCGTGGTTCTACATTTGAGCAAGTATATGAAAATGCAAAAAGGCTGTTGGATAAGCGTAATAAGCTAGGAAGGACATCACCCCATATCCGGATTTTATGCGCCGTACTCAGATCGACAGCGGAGCATCTGGAAGAGACGGTTGACTTTTATTTAAATGCGGGATTTGACCTTTCGTTGAATATTCTTTTTAAAGCGAATTTTTCTCCGGATTTTTGTGAAAGGGAAAGTATCGACATGCTTACCCGGGAACAATTAGAGAATGTATCGAGACAGTTGGAAAATATTGAAAAAAAGTGGGGAACAAGAGTCTACTCAGCATCATTTAAAGGACAGTTGGAAAATGTGATCAAAAGAAAAAGCAACAGTTTATCAGCCCAGCAGACTTTGGGGGGCGGAGGATATGCCAGACGTAAGGAAGGAATCAATCCAATGATAAAAGAGGAAACCGGCAAGGTAAAAATATTTGTATCATACCACAAAGACGGGGAGCTTCTTAGAAGTGAAATATTGACCCCTGTACATGCAGGCGCGGCATTAAGCGCAGCAAAATTAGATATGCAGCGCGACGATGAAGGAGATAATATATCCGTTCGAAATGACAGATATTGCGAACTGACCGCGCAATACTGGGCATGGAAGAATGTAGATGCAGATTACTATGGTTTTATGCATTACCGTCGGCATTTTGCGTTTCGTGAAATACCGAATCCAATCGGACCTGGCGGCGTGACTATCCTGCCGAGAATTGATGAGGAATATAAACAGAATATCGGATTGGCTGACAATGAAATCTA
This sequence comes from uncultured Lachnospiraceae bacterium, assembly GCA_947564305.1. The sequence continues at coordinate 17,281 of CANOBT010000014.1, forward strand.
TGCCTGCATTCGGGGTTACGATGTGATTCTGCCTACGCCGATTGACGCTTCCGCCTGGGGGACATTATCAAATGAGGTGCAGTTCAGCAGCCTGGATAATCTGCATGCAGTCGATTTTGAGCTTACCTGCCAGACTCTGTTGGAATTATATCCTGACTATGCAGAGGCAGTGTCAGAATTCCGGAATGGCAAGTCTGCATATTGGTACAATATGTTTATTATGAGAAAAGAGATTTTCTTTGACTATTGTGAATGGCTGTTTTGTATTCTTAAAAATACAGAGCCAAAGGTAAATTTCACCTATTTTAGCGAACAGGAGATGAGGACTCTGGCATTTATGGCGGAACGCCTGCTCAGCGTGTTTATGATTAAACTCATAAAAGATAAACCAGACTTAAAAATAAAACATTTGAAAGTAACGCTTCTGAAAAATACGGAGAAGGAGCCAGATATTAAGCCTGCATTTGAGAAAAACAATGTGGCTGTTGCTGTATCCTGTAACGAGTATTATATGCCGATATTGGGGGTGATGCTGAATTCACTGCTTGAAAATGGCTCTCCAGAAAATAATTATGACATACTTGTTTTGCGGAATCAGCCGGAATTTGATAGTGATGATGCAATTCGGAATATTAAGATGTTGAAAAAACTAGTAGGGCAGTATCCCAATGCATGCATTCGTTTTGTAGATATTTCTGGATTGCTTGGGAACAAAAAATTTTTTGTGCGTGGAAATTTTACGCCAGAAACATACTTTAGACTGTTTTTACCTCAGATACTTGGAAATTATGAAAAAGTGTTATATTTAGATGCAGATATTGTTATTTGCCATGATGTTGCAGAGCTTTACCGCATAGATTTGGGGGATGCGTTACTGGGTGCGGTTCGTGATCCAATTATTTCCGGTTCAAATAAGTCTCCCGCATATAATAAGCACGATGACATGGTCAAACTTGGAATCAAAAATATTTATGACTATTTTCAAGCAGGGGTCTTACTGATTAATCTGAAAAAGATATCGCAAGATAATCTTTGTGAAAGAATGATTGAGTATGCGTCAACCCATGACTGCGATTTGGTCGACCAGGATGTACTGAATCTATTTTGCCAGGGACAGGTAAAATTTATTGATAATAAATGGAATGTAGATGTAAATAACATTGCCATGAAAGTTGTTCCTTATGCTCCGGCGGCTATGTGGAAAGAGTACAGGGAAAATCGTGAAAACGCGTATATTTACCACTTTGCGGGGGCAGATAAACCATGGAACGATCCAGGGCTAGATAAAGCAGATGTTTTCTGGGATGCGGCCCGCAAGACTTCATGGTATGAGATTATCCTGGAAGATTTGATTGGCTCTGCCGCATTTTTCCGCCGCGGCATTGTGACAAAAAGCGATCCTGTATTGGATCGGCTTTCCCTGTGGCCGGATGATGTTGCCGGTATGGTAATCCCGATCATGAAAGCATATTCGGAATTATCTGCCATTGGCTTATCTGGCGCATTGGTGGAAAGCATTAAGAAAGAGGATGATCATTATCAGTCTCTGACAAGCGGGAAACGAATTATTTTTTATGGAGCTGGTAATTGTTGTAAACAGATTTTGCTGTACTTTGACCAGATTGGTCTGGATTATCCGGCAGAAATATGGGATCGGTCGGCACGAAGCGGACAAAGGCTGTTTGGTATTCCTGTTCTCAGGCCGGATTTCGCATCCTTGAATGGGCGTGATGATGTATTTTGCGTTATTACAATTGAGAGCCCAACCATTTCTGATGCAGTAAAATGTTCATTTGCTGAGAATGGTTTTACGGATGTAATTGAGAATAAAGAGATTATGAAGATTGTATCCCGCAGGCTGTGGCTGAAGTTAGAGGAGGAAAGGGAAAAATGAAATCGCCGAAAGATATGAGAATCATTCAGATTGATATAACAAATGCGTGTATACATCAATGTTCAAATTGTACAAGATTTTGTGGGCATCATAAGAAACCTTTCTTCATGGATTTTGACACATTTAAAAAGGCAGTAGATTCTCTGGATGGATATATAGGAACGGTTGGGGTGATGGGAGGGGAACCTACATTACATCCTGAATTTGAGAAAATAGCTAATTATATAGGTTCTAAATTTCCTCAATTAAAGGGAAAGGACAGGCAAATGCTGCATCCTCAGGCAGCATTTATGAAAGCAATACAGGATTTGGAGTTTTCCAATACTTGTTGGTATGACAGCGGTCTGGGAAAGCGTCAGACTGTTATTGGACCGGGGCTGTTGTCTGCAATGGGAAAACACTATCAGAAGCATTATGAGGTGATCCAGGATACTTTTAAATATCAGGCGTTAAATGACCATTATAATCCAATGTACCACCAACCGATATTAATCACACGGAAAGAACTCGGCATTGCGGATGAGGAATGGAGTAATCTGAGAGATAACTGTTGGGTTCAGAATGAATGGAGCGCCACGATTACGCCTAAAGGAGCATTTTTCTGTGAAGTGGCAGGCGCTTTGGATATGTTGTTTGACGGTCCCGGAGGGTGGGAGATTGAGGCAGGATGGTGGATGCGGACGCCAGAAGAATTTGGAGAACAGCTTCAATGGTGTGAATTCTGTGGACTTGCATGTCATACATTTATGCGTGACGCAAGAGAAGAGGTGGATGATGTCAGTCCTGTACTATATCAGAAGCTGAAGAATCAGGAAAGTCCTCGTCTGAAAAAAGGACAGGTGAATTTGCTTAAAATAGAAAATGGGGTTATTTCGAAAGAGAGTAAGGCTGCAGGTAAAAGATTTGAAGGCTCAATGCCTTACACCGAAAGCTATGAAGCAAGATTTAATTCCATGAAATCTGCGTTATATCCACAAGGGTTTGATGTGATATATCATTTAGAGCAGAATGCTGCTGTAAATGATATACAGAAAGCTCTTGACTCAATGAAAAAGCAGTTTGAAAAAATATTTATCATTTGTGAAAATACTGAGAGTTTTAATATTTGCCAGGGAATTTTAGAGAAAGAATCTTATGTGGTATTCAATATGGATACTAAAAAGTATGGAGAAATACTACAGGAAATATTGGAAATCAATGAACATAAAAATTACCTTGCGGTATTTCGGGGTGAGGTGTATCCCAAAACATCCTTTGTGGAAAATATGAAAAAATATATTTTCAATCCGGGAACATTAATCTATACAGAAACAGGGGAAAAGACGATTGTTTTACAGCAATGGATGGATTATGGATTCAGAGCAGAGAATTGTAAATTGCTTATCATGAATGGCGGAGCCTCATCATTGAATGATTTTGACAAAGAGGATATAAATTCTTTGGAAGATTTAGTTATACATTGGAAACAGGAAAAGATTATTCATTTTGATGAACGATTGTTTTATTATCCACCGGAAACCAGAATCTATGCGAATAAAAGATATGCTATATATGGGAATGGAATTAAGTCTCAACAGGTATATGAAAATATTAAAAGAGAAAAAGGAGAATTTATCTGCATTGTTGACAGCGATAAATTCAAGCAGGGGGATATGTTTAATGGACATATTGTACACAGTCCAGAGTATCTGAGGGAGCAAAAACCAAACATTGATTATGTTTTGATTGGAAGTCTGTATTATTATGCTGAGATTAGGAATGAAATTCTTAAATTAGGATTTAAAACAAATCAAATTGCTTTTGTGTAGGAGAGAATATGAATGACATAAAGGTTTCCGTAATAGTACCGGTATATAACTCCCGTCCCTTTCTTAAAAAGTGTCTGGATAGTATCTGTGGGCAGACATTAAAAGAGATTGAAATCTTGTGCGTTGACGATCAATCCAGTGATGGATCACATGAAATATTGGAGGAATATGCAAGGAAAGATAAAAGGATAAGGATCATAAATAACAGGCATGTGGGTTCAGGCGCCGCGAGCGCCCGGAACAGAGGGCTGAAAGAGGCAAAAGGAAAGTATTTGTCCTTCCTGGATTCCGACGACTATTTTGATTGGTCTATGCTCCAAAAAGCATATGATAAGGCAGTCGCTTTAGATACCGATATTGTCATGTATGACGCATTGCTGTTTGAGGACAATACGGGAAAAGAAATTCAGACAAAGGATGTTCTGCAGATAGATATGTTTCCCGGGAAAGAGGTGTTTTCAGGCAGTGATTACCCAAAAGAGATTTTTATTTCAACGATTGGTGCGGCCTGGAATATGCTGTTTAGACACACTTTTATAAAAAAGCATCATCTTTCTTTCCAATCCCTATATCATGCGGACGATTTTTTCTTCGCATATGGAGCGCTTGCAGTTGCGGACAGGATAACAATTATCAATGAAAAATTGATTTTCTACAGAAAAGGGAATATAAACAGCCAGTCATATAATAAAGGCAGGGCACCTTTGGCGGCAGTACAGGCATGTGAAAAGTTGAAGGAATGGTTGGAGAAAAAGAACCTGTATGCGCTGTATGAGCAGGGGTTTCATAATGTGGCGGTACGATACTGCAATTTTTATATAGAGACAATGGATTGTTGTCAAAATTTTGTGGTTCTTTATGACGCACTTAAGAAAAAATACTTTCATGAGTTTGGATTCGATAAAATAGAAGAAGGGGAGCTTATTTTTGAATCTTTATATGATTGGATACAAAGGATTGGAAAGTATGATAAAGAAGAGTTTCTTTTTAATCGCTTATACGGCAATAAACATGCTTTTGGCTATGGAACCAATAAGCTATTTCCAGTGAATCTGATAAAACCGCAGGAAAGGATTATTCTTTACGGAGCCGGAGACAGCGGAAAAGCTTACTATATCCAGAATGTAGTAAACGGATATTGTAATATTGTCGGATGGACAGATAAAAATGCCAGGCAGATGTATGAATCTGTAGAAGAAATCCATACTGTTTTAAAACGTGATTTCGACAGGATATTGATCGCAATAGAGAACAGGACAACTGCGGAACAAGTTAAAGATTATTTGATGCGGTCGGGCGTGGAAGAAAAAAAAATCATCTGGTATTCTTCGGAGACAGCGCAAAACGAGATGGCGGGACAGAAGACAGTTGGAGCGGAATATGAAGTATCAACAGAAGATATAACATAGAAATCCATGGAGAAATGATATATGAAGGATATTAAATTATCAGTCATTATGCCGGTGTTAAATGGGATGCCCTATTTTGATAAAGCATTTGACAGTATTTTAAACCAGAGTTTAAAAGAAATCGAGATTATAGTTGTGGATAGCGGCTCCACAGACGGGACGAAGGAGTATGTACTCGAAGCGGCTCAAAAAGACAGCCGGATTAGGCTGTTGGAAACAGAAAGAAGGAGCATGGGGCATCAATATAACCTAGGGATTGAAACTGCCAGAGGGCAATATATAGGTTTTTGTGAAAGCGATGACTATATAGAAAAAGAGGCATTTGAAAAGCTGTATGAGGTAGCCAGACAGGAGAAATGGCCGGCAGTAGTCAAGTCAGATTTCTATATGTTTTTTATAAAAGGAGAAAAAGAACTCTCTTTCTATTACTCTATACTGCCAGGAAAAAATGAAAAGCTCTATGGAGAAAGCATTAACCTGCAAAAAGCCCCGCTGTTATTCGGCAGAGATGTCAATATGTGGAATGGAATTTATAAGAAAGCATTTCTGGAAGAAAAGCAGATTAAACTGAATGAGACTAATGGAGCGGCATTTCAGGATATAAGTTTTGTTTTACAGACAAATATCACTGCGGAACGGATGGTATATTTACAGGAGTCATTTTACCACTACCGGCGAGATAATGAAAAATCCTCTGTATATAAAACCGAAACATATCGGTTTATAATCTGGGAACTGTTGTATATGCTAGATTGGCTAGAGAAGAAGGAACAATATATATTGCCTTATGGGGCAAAAATACTTCAAAAATTGTTTGCTTTTTTTGCCATGGTGTATGGAACATATCTATATCAGAATGGAGCGGTAGACCGGGATGAACACATAAAAAAGTTACAGAACAGACTGGAGAGGCTTTACTGGCAGCAAAATTTTACGATATACGCAGAAGTCGAAGATTTTGAACTGTTCCGGTTGTTTATGGAATCTCCCGTTTTCTTTAAGGAGTTGGCAAAATCAAATGCTCTGAAAGGAATAAATAGTTTAGTACAATTCAGGAAATACCTTAAGGGAAAGAAACATATTACGATTTTTGGAAGTGGAGAATACGGACAGAATCTTTTAGCATTTCTTTTAATAAATGATTTTAAGAGGGAAATTTGTTTTTGTGATAATGATCAAAATAAAGAAAATACAGAAATATCAGGATATAAAATATGGTCAGTTGACGAGGCATATAAAAGATTTCCCGATACCTGCTTTCTTCTTCCTTCAAAAAGACTTTATAAGGAAATGAAAGCCCAATTGTTAAGAATGGGAGTGAAGCCTGGACGAATCATATCAGCACCAGAGATGGGGCTGCATGCGGCTACGGAACTGAGGTATCAAGCAGAAAAAGGGGAGAATGAAAAAAGTTATGAATGAAAGAATAAATGAGATACCGATTGTCTTTGCATCAAATGATTTATATGCTCCCTATCTGGGTGTGGCCTTATACTCTTTGATTCAACATACTTCTCAGGAAATTCAGTATAATATACATATTTTGACTACAGAGTTCAACCGTCACCATCAAAAAAGAATATTATCCTTACAAAAAGAAAATGTTTCTATTAGATTTATAGATGTGAAAAAAATAATGTGCGGATTCCATTTTGCGACGATAGAACATATTACTCCTGAATCATCTTATCGTTTATTAATTGACTTATTATTTCCACAATATGAGAAAGTACTTTATTTAGACAGTGATATTGTAATTAACCGTGATGTTGCAGAACTTTATCTTGAAGAAATGGGAGATGCTATTATTGGGGCAGCAAGAGCCAGGCTGTGCCGGGGATTGGTTGAATATATTAACCGTGAATTATCAGTACCGCTTCAGGGATATATTAATGCAGGTATATTGTTGATAAATATAGCAGAATTCCATAAGGAGAATATCGGACAGCGTGGATTGCAGATGATTTCGGAAAAAAAGTATATGACAATGGATCAGGACGTTTTAAACATTCTTTGTGATGGAAGAATAAGGTATATTGATGGGAGATGGAATGTCGAATGGGAACATTTGACTGGAGAGGGGAAAGAGATTTTGATTGATGACGTCCGCAAAGATACGCTGTCTTATTTGGATGACCCTTATATTGTTCATTTTACATCCCCATTTAAGCCCTGGCTGCATCCGGAGAATGAATATGCAGAGTGGTTTTGGAAATATGCAAGGGAAACAATTTTTTATGAAGAAATACTTTTTGCAAATGTACCGATTGCCAGACCGCCGGAGGATATTTTCGCCCGCTTTGTTTTTCCGTGGAAGATAGTAAAACCCGAAAGTGAGATTATTCTATATGGAGGCGGTGTTGTTGGTCAGACTTTTTTGAAACAGATTAGCGCTACACGTTACTGTGTAGTGAAAGCGATTTGTGATAAAAGTCCAGAGTCTGTGTATCATTCCAATATACCAGTGATATCTGTTTCTGAGATTGAAGAATATGCATATGACGTTATCCTTATCGCAATTGAAAAGGAAAGTACAGCAAGGGAAATCAGGGAGAATTTGTTGAATGCGGGCATCGGGCAGGAGAAGATATTATGGGCAGATTCGCATAGAAAATAATAATTCTTTTATGGGATTAAATATATCAGGAGTGGACAAATTATGTTTCTAATTAAAAATGATGAAGACATGAAAAGGGTATGCGGGCAGGATAAAGTTGTGGTATATGGTGCAGGACTGGTTGCCCACGTGATAGTGAAGTATTTATTAGAGAATTTCTATGGTGAACGTGTACTCTGTATAGCAGTGAAATCAAGAGAAAATAATCCGGCGGAGATTCTGGGTATACCAGTCTTACAGATGGATGAAGTTTTGAAGCGATACATAAATACAGTTTTTATCATAGCTACACTGGAAAACCTGCATCTTGAAATCGTAAAAGAACTGGAGTCCAGCCATTGTAAAGAGATTACGGCAGTAAGTGATTTCTTCTATCGTTCAATCAGAAGAAAAGATATAGACTTTAACTCTGATATTTTGTGCAGGCAGATTCATATGTTCAGAGAGGTTCAGACATATCATCATGAATTATCTGACCGGCTTCAGAGGATAGAACAGGAATTGCTTTATAACAGAGAAATGGGAGAGGTCAGACAGGTGAATTATCAGACATTTTCTGAATTTGAAGGAATTCATAAGGGAAGAGATATTGTCATTGTAGCAACGGGGCCTTCTTTACAGAAATACAAACCAATTTCGAATGCAGTCCATATAGGTGTTAATACGGCCTATAAAGCATCAGATATTGTATTTGATTATTATTTTTTACAGGATTATACAGGGAAAAGTATTCAAACGGTTGAAGACATTAAAGCGAAACCATTTGTCAAATTTTTTGGAAAATTTATGGAATGTTCAGAGTTCCATCAGTACTCAGAAAGCACGATGGAAATACCAGAACAGAAAGCTTTACAGTCAGGTGCCAGAAGATATTATACAGACTGGCCGCCGGAATCGACAGTCCATCGGGATATTCGTTATGCTCCACTTATGGAATACCATAGTGTTACGTTTCCTGCAATACAGTTTGCCCTGTTCTGTAATCCGAAGAGAATCTATCTGGCAGGCTGTGATTGCTCACAGGAGGGGCACTTTAACCAAGATAAGCAAGACGTTCTAGAAGTCGGATGTGTACTTCGGGGATATGCTGCGATAAAAGAATTTGCCGGGAAACATTATCCGGAAACAGAAATTATTTCTATTAACCCTGTGGGGCTAAAGGGGATTTTTAAGGATATATACACAGAATAAATATATAATCCAGATAGAACAGGGAGGCTGAGAATGGAGAAAAGGATAGTAGGAGTAATCCCGGCAAGATATGCTTCCACAAGATTTCCAGGGAAACCACTGTATAAGATAGGAAATAAACCAATGCTCCAGTGGGTTTGGGAGAGAGCATCCATGGCAGAAAATCTGCAGGATATTATCATTGCAACTGATGACAGGAGAATATTTGGATGTGTGCAGGAATTTGGCGGACATGCCGTCATGACAGGAGAATGCAGATGCGGTACGGAACGGGTTTATGAAGCCGTAAAAAATATAGCCTGCGATGCGGTAATCAACATTCAGGGAGATGAACCTTTGATCAGCCCTGCTATTATTGACAGACTGGCATATGAATTGATTTATAATGATGTGCAGGTGGTGACAATGAAACGGAAAATAAAGGATTCTGCAGAAATAGAGAATCCAAATGTCGTAAAGGTAGTTTCAGATATATACCAGAATGCAATTTATTTTTCACGTTGTCCAATACCATATCAAAGGAAACATGATATGGATATAGAATTCTGGGCGCATGTTGGGATTTATGCTTACCAAAAGGATTTTTTATGCCAGTATATATCTTGGAGTCCTTCTAAGCTAGAGCAGTCCGAACAATTAGAGCAGTTAAGGGTTTTGGAAAATGGATATTCTATAAGAGTCATGGAAACAGATTATGCGGGATGGGGTGTAGATACACCAGGGGATGCTGTCAAAATAGAAGAAATGCTAGTACATGGGAAAGAAGGAGTTTGGTGAATTTATATAATATGCATATTGGAGAGGTAGATGTTTTTTGCAGGAATAAACCGATTATAGCTTTTGGGGCAGGTAATACACTAAAAAGCTTTATTCGCCAATATGGGCAGTTTCATTTTGAAGATAGAATACGATATGTAGCTGATAATAATGAGCATATATCAGGGAAATATCTGAATGTAAAAGAAAAGAAAATCCCAATTATATCGCTTCAACAATTACTGACGATGAAAGACTATATCCTTTTAATCTCATGTCTGGATTATGTAGATGTATTCCAACAGTTGGATGATACGGAGCAATTAAAGGAAACAGACTGTCTGATTACAGTTTTTATTGATATTGAAACAAGGTGGAAGAAAGATGCGGATGCTTTTTCAATAAAAGATATGCGTTTGACCAAAAAAACAGTGATTCCGAAAAAAATTCATTACTGTTGGTTTGGAAAAAAAGAAATTCCTGTGCAGTGCCAGAGGTGGATGGCATCCTGGGAAAAATATTGTCCGGATTATGAAATCATCAGATGGGATGAAAATAATTATGATGTAACGAAGAACGCTTACATGGAAAAAGCATATCAATCTGAAATGTGGGCATATGCTTCTGATTATGCCAGATTGGATATTTTATACCGGGAGGGCGGTATCTTTTTAGATACGGATGTTGAACTGGTCAGGAATATAGATGATTTGCTATATCAGCCAGCCTTTGCGGGGATAGACCATTCCAGAAATGTCAGTGCGGGGTTAGGAATTGGTGCGATTCGTGGTCATTCTATGATTTGGAAATTAAAAAAAATCTATCAAACGATAGATTTTGTAAACAATGGAGGTGAATATGGAATGCAGGCATGCCCGGCTGTGCAAAGGCCAGTATTTGAAGAAAATGGATATGTAAATAATGGAACATATCAGATTATAGATGGTATGACAATTTATCCTGAAATTGTATTGAGCGGAATGAACAATATTACAGGAGCAATCCATATTACGGAGTTCACATATGCAGTCCATCATTATGCAGGAACCTGGATATCAGAACAGCGCAGAAAAAATCAAGATGCGATTAAAAAAATATATATAAATGCTTGTACAGGTAACGGATATAATCAGTGAAGAAAGGAAAAGAAACATATGTATAGGCTGCACAACTTAGGAATTGAAGCAAAGATAGATTGGCTTGTTATAAATGGATATCTGGAGCAGAAAAAAGTGATTATATGTCCCTATGGAAGCTATGGGATGCAGATTAAGCAATATATAAATATGCGTTATGGAATTCAGGAGTATTCAATAGTCGATGATAAGATGTGGAAATATAATTCCAATATACATCCAATAGAGTATTTACAGGAAATAGTCGGTCAAAGTGATTATGTTATTTTAGTAGGAGACATAAGGGTTGATATTCTTTTAGAAAAATTTCGGGAAGTAGGGGTTGATGAAGAAAAGTGCTATTTGCTAAAGGGAGAACCATTAACCTCACAGGATGCATTATTAAAAGTGGCGAATGATGATGAAATCAATACTGTACTGGATGTAGGATGTGGTAAGGGGAGCCACTCAAAAATTTTAAAGGCATTTGGTAAAAGTGTAACTGGAATTGAAAGCGGATATACATGTAGTATACAAAAGAAAAATGATTTCAAAATAATCAATGATGACTTTCTTGAACATAATTTTGAAGAAACCTATGACTGTGTATGGTGTGCACATGTCCTGGAGCATCAGATGGCAGTAGGTCCATTTCTGAAAAAGTTATTTGATTGCTGTAATAAGCAGGGAAAGGTGGCGATTACCGTTCCATCTGGCGTGGGAGGGGGGATTATTGAGGGCCACGTGACTTTATGGAATGCAGGTCTTCTGATGTACAATATCATTCAGGCAGGCTACAGCTGCAGGAAAGCGGCTGTAAAAACATATGCGGATAATGTAAGTGTGATTGTACCAAAAGAACCTATTTTCAGAGAGAAAGATTATAGGGCAGCATCTGACTCCAGACAATATTTTCCAGAGAATCTGGACTGTGGATGTACAAGATTTGGCGGAATTTGTTTTGATGGTAATATCAATGAATTAAATTGGTAATTTGCGATGGTGAAGAATAAATTTATTGTAATTGCAGGACCATGCGTCATTGAATCAGAAGAGACGACTATGGAGATTGCGGAAAAATTAGCAGAAATCGTGAAGACTTTGAATGTAGATTTCTACTTTAAAGCATCGTTTGATAAGGCTAACAGGACCAGTATCCATTCCTATCGGGGACCAGGATTAGAAACCGGACTCTCAATATTGGAAAAGGTCAAAAATACTTTTCACGTAAAGATTGCAACGGATATCCACGAACCTTTTCAGGCGGCTCCTGCCGCAGAGATTGCAGATATTATACAAATACCGGCTTTTTTATGCAGACAGACGGATTTATTATTAGCCGCTGCCAGAACAGGAAGGAAAATTCATGTAAAAAAAGCTCAGTTTTTAGCGCCTTGGGATATGAAATGTGTGGCTGAAAAACTCCAAGAGGTTGGAAATACAGATATTATGCTTTGTGAAAGAGGAACTTGTTTTGGATATAATCGTCTTGTTGTAGATATGACAGGTATATGTGAAATGAAGAAGTATGGTTATCCGGTTATTTTTGATGGAACACACAGTGTTCAGAAACCTGGAGGAAATGGAATTTCTTCTTCTGGAAATAGAGAATATGTGCCATATTTATCGAAAGCAGCAGTAGCAGCCGGTGCGGACGGGCTGTTTTTGGAGACACATATTTCTCCGGAAAAGGCATTATCAGACGGAGCTAATATGGTTCCATTAGCGCAGGTGGAAGAACTGCTTCATACATGTCTGAATATATATGAAATCAGGTAAAAAATATGGATTGTATTACAGAAGCAAAAAGAGTGTTTAAACAGGAAATAGAGGCATTAAAAATCACGGGAGATGCTCTTGGAGAGCCATTTGAAAAAATCCTGCAAGCGGTCATTACATGTGTTGGAAAAGTTGTCTGGTGTGGGATTGGAAAATCCGGACATATTGCAGGAAAAATGGCAGCTACTATGGCAAGTCTGGGAACTCCTGCTTTTGCGTTGAGTCCAGCAGAAGCACTGCATGGTGATTTGGGAATGGTCTCTAAACAGGACATTGTGATTTGTGTAAGCCATAGTGGAGAAAGTGAAGAAATCATACGGCTGATTCCTTCTTTGAAATTGATAGGAGCAAGGCTTATTGCAATTACTTCTAAGGCAGATTCTACACTTGCAAAGGAATGTGAAATTGTACAGATTATGCCGTATGTCCAGGAGGCATGTGCATTGAAGCTAGCTCCTACATCCAGTACAGTTTCAGTTATGGCATACGGGGACGCACTGGCAGTAGTTGCGTCTGAATTGCAGGGATTTGGTAAAGAGAATTTTGCTGTATTGCATCCGGCAGGAGCACTGGGCAAAAGACTGTTGATTCGTGTTTCTGATATTATGGCGGAGGGAGAGGAAATGCCTGTCATCAGAAGTGGCAGCAGGATTACGGATGCTATTATGGAGATGAGTAAAAAAACTCTGGGGGTTGTCGCTGTTTTAGACGATGACCAAAAATTAACAGGATTGTTAACAGATGGTGATTTACGAAGAGCAATTGAAAAACGGATAGATTTATACCATGGGTATATAGATTCTATTATGACAATTAACCCCAAAAGTATAACTGCAAATATACTGGCAGTGGATGCATTGCATAAATTGAAAGAAAGTAGTATTAATAACTTTCCAGTTGTAGATGAAAATAATGTAGTTGTAGGTGTTATTACATGGCAGCAGATTGTTAAGGCCGGAGTGATGATATAGCGGAAGGTTATTCATATTATTCTGTTAATTAAAAATATAGTCATATGCATCATTAGAGGGAATAAAAATGGATGATAGATTTTATGTTGAGTTTACTGAAATGGAAGAAGATGAAACTACACAATGGTTTTGGGATTTTCGTAGACAAGTGCTTTTTAGTAATGATAAGCAATCAGGAACGCTTAAATATTTAATGAGTTTATCCAAGAAAGATAATGAACAATATAATCGTATTATTAAATATCATAATAAAATAATTGGAATACCTGTGAGGGCAGATAATATTTTAATGTATGATATAGTTACAAAGACAATTGATAAAATGTATTTACCAATAGGGGTCTGGAATGAGGATGCACAAAAAAAAGGCAAATTTGGAAGGGGGATTATCTATGGTAATTATTTAATATTTCTTCCAGCATGGTCTAACATTATATGCAAAATAGATGTAAAACAGAAATGTATAGTTTCTGTTAAGGATATATCCGATGCAGGTATTAATACTAATAGTACAATTCCATTTAGTCAGTCTATATTGGATATGGAATATATTTATATGACTGTAGGAGAAGAACCTGCTCTTATTATAATTAATGCTCAAACATTAACGTATACTAAAAAAGAATTTAATCATTATGAAAAAGGTTTTTGTGCCATTATAAAACAGAAGGACTATTATTGGCTTTTTCCAAGATATAGAGGAGAGATTATTAAATGGAATCCCAAAACGGATAAAGAAGAAAGATATTCTCTTCCAGAAAATTTAATGCCTTTACCTGATAGAATTGGATTTAACTCGGTACAGAGTATTGGGGATTATTTTTGGCTTTTTCCAGTAGCAGCGCCGGAAGTAGTAAAAATTGATGCAAAGACAGGAAGTATGGAAGCCGCAAAAGCGTTAAAAAAATATAGTAGTTATAAAAAAGATTCAGATAATTTTACAAAATATTGGATGACAAAAACAGAAGGAATATTTTTGAAATTTTATTCAGTAATACAAGGAGTGCTTGTGCAGTATGATACAGAAAAAAATAGCATAAAAGAGTTACCGTTTTATCTTTCGGGAGAGGATAAAAATAGATATTTTCTGGAAGTTGAGTATACTCCAAATTGTATCCTGAATGAAAATATGGTAAGTCTGAGTAATTATTTAAACATAATAGAGAGAAGAAATTTATTATCTATGCGAAATGAAAAAGAGACCGTTGGAAATGAAATACATCAAAAAATTATAAATTATTGAAGGTATCTATTTTAGAAGAAATAAAAAGCAATAACGTCTCAGATGTATTTCTGGATTTTTACCATAAATATCATCTGAAAATAAATTATCATTTCTATACCAAAGTAGAGAAAATATGGGGAAAGGTGTATTATGCAGCATAGACGAGTATACTGGCTTACTGGATTATCAGGTGCAGGCAAGACCACAATTGGCAAAGCTTTATATAAGTTTATCAAAGAAAGACGGGATAATGTCGTTATGTTAGATGGCGATTCTATGAGAGCGGCATTTTGCGATGATTTGGGATATAACTTGGAGGATAGACATCAATGTGCTGTACGATATGCTAAAATATGCAGGCTTTTGGCTGAACAGGAAATTATTGTAATTTGCTGTACTATCTCCATGTTTACGGATATACGCACATGGAACAGAGAGCATATTGAGGGTTATAAAGAGATTTATATTAAAGTACCAATGAACATTTTAGAGAAACGGAACCAGAAAGGACTATATAGTGGAGTAAAGAGTGGTAGATTAGCGGAAGTTGCAGGTGCAGATCTCCAGGTTGAGCTTCCTGAAACTCCAGATATAGTAATTGATTATGCAAGACAAAAATCCATGGATCAGGTATTGGAAAAAATTATTGGCGAAGACAGGGAATGGTTATGAAGTTTTTAACGAAAGCAGAAACTTTACAATTTTTACAAGGGAAATTAGTAAAAGCATCGGTTCTTCCTCAACTTATAGTCACTGTAGGAGACTGGCGGAACTCAGAGGAAGATGTATGGAATCAAATCAGCATAAAATTTCCAGATTCCAGACTGGCTGTCAGAAGCAGTGCGCTAAATGAAGATACAATGAAATATTCCAATGCTGGCAGATATGATTCAGTATTAGATGTTAAAGGAAATGATCAGTTTGCCAGAGCAATGGAAACAGTGATTGCTTCTTTTGGAGATAAAAATATAGATGATCAGATTTTGATACAGCCCTTTCTGCAGCAAGTTAAGGTATCGGGGGTAGCGTTTACTATAGAACCCAATACGTTGGGAAATTATTATGTGATTAATTATGATGATAACAGTCAGATGACAAATTCTGTTACTAGTGGTAATTCTTATACCAATAAGCTGCAGTATGTGTTTAAAGAGGATAAAGAAGAGATAGATAATGTAGTGATCAAACAAATTTGCTCATGCCTTGCGGAATTGGAAACCATTTTTGAAACAGACAGACTTGATGTTGAATTTGCAATTGATCAAATGAATTGTTTATATGTGTTACAGGTACGTCCTCTTTGTGTGAAAAATAAAGGTATCTCTATATCAGAACAATCATATTATCTGAAATGTATACAGGAAAAGATCCGTAAGGATAATACCAGAAAACCATTTTTGTATGGAGATAGAATCATATATGGCGTTATGCCGGATTGGAATCCCGCAGAAATTATAGGAATACGGCCAAAACCGTTGGCTTTGTCATTATATAAGGAAATTATTACAGATAATATATGGGCATATCAAAGGGATAATTATGGGTATCAAAATTTAAGGAGCAGTCCATTATTAATAGACTTTTTTGGGTTGCCTTATATTGATGTACGTGTAAGTTTTAATTCTTTCATACCTGCTGATTTAAGAGAAGAGTTAGGAGAAAAGTTAGTAACCTATTATCTTGACAAATTAGAAGCCCATCCAGAGTTACACGATAAAGTCGAGTTTGAAATCTGTTATACATGTTATACATTTGATTTGCCTAAACGTATTACTGCATTAAAAAAATATGGGTTTACAGATAGTGAAATAAAAGAGATTATTATATCGCTCAGGGAAATGACAAAGAAAATTATTGATAATGAAGAGGGGTTATGGAAGAAAGACTATAAAAAAATAGAGTGTTTAGAAAAGCGCCATCAAGAGATTATGGACAGTGATATGGATTCTGTCTCTAAAATATACTGGCTGCTTGAAGACTGTAAACGATATGGGACATTGCCATTTGCCGGTCTGGCAAGAGCCGGATTTATTGCAGTACAGCTTTTAAAGTCTCTTATTCAGGAGCGGATCATTTCTGAAAAAGAATATCAGATTTTTATGAGCGATTTGCATACAGTAAGTTCTATGATGAAAATAGATAAAAAACAATTGTCCCGTATAGCATTTTTGAAAAAGTACGGACATTTGCGGCCTGGAACTTATGATATTTGTTCTAAACGGTATGATAAGGCTGCTGAATTGTATTTTCGATGGGATAATGAAGACGTTATGACATCTGAAGAATCTTTAAATAACTCTGGTGAAGATTTTAAATTGACTTTGGAACAAATAAAAAAATTGAAAATTCTTCTTTCAGAACATGCCATGTCAGATGATGTTTTGGGGTTTTTCCGTTTTATAAAAATGGCGATAGAAGGCAGAGAATATGCAAAATTTGTATTTACTAGGAACTTAAGCGATGCAATTCAGTTGATTGCGGAGATGGGAAGTGCTCTAGGGATTAATGAGGAAGATTGTGCTTTTGCAGATATTACAGCAATTCTTAAATTGTATGCATCCTGTTTTGATATAAAAAGTGTATTGGAGAATAGCATACAAGCGGGAAAGAAAAAATATAGAATTACTCAGAGTCTCCTTTTGCCACCATTAGTGTTTAAGGAGCAGGATGTAAAAATCTTCTGTGAGATGGATACAAGCCCCAATTATATAACTTTAAAGAGGGCAGACGGTGAAATCTATTTACTTGACGGAGAAAAACAAGCTGCTTCGATAGACAACAAAATTCTAATGATTCCCAGCGCCGATCCCGGATATGACTGGATTTTTTCATATTCTATCTGTGGGTTGATTACACAGTGGGGCGGTGCAAATTCCCATATGGCTATCAGAGCAAATGAATTATCAATACCAGCCGTGATTGGAGTAGGTGAGCATAGATTTGAAGAGCTAAAAAAAGCAAATTACATAGAGATTGATGCAGAGGAAAAGAGGATAACGGTAATACGATGAAAATAGTGTTATATACACAACGCGTGGAAAGAGTTGAAAGTTATAAGGAGTATCGTGACTGTGCCGATCAAAGGATTCCAAAATTCATACAAGCATGTGGCTTCATGCCGGTACCGATTCCAAATGTGATAGAAAAGATAGATGAATATATTAACATAATAAAACCGACAGGTATTGTACTAACAGGAGGCAACAGTCTGGTTCAATATGGAGGGAATGCTCCGGAACGGGATCGAACAGATGCAGGGTGTATTCGTATTGCTGAATACACCGGAATTCCGTTGTACGGGTTTTGCCGGGGGATGCAGTCTATTCTGGCATATTATGGACATGAACTGCAGCAGATTCAGGATCATTCTGCAGTAAGACATACTATCCAATACCAAAACAGAAAATCAGAGGTAAACAGTTATCACAATCAAGGTATTTATTCTATAAATGTAAGGAAACCTTTATCGGTTTTAGCCCAATCTGAGGATGGGGTTGCAGAATGGATACAGCATGAAAATAAAAAAATCGAAGCTACTATGTGGCATCCGGAAAGAGAAAACCCGTTTTGTGAATGGGATATTAAAAGACTAAAAGTTCTTTTTAGTTTATAACAAGATAACGAAGATGGAGAAATGAGAGGGAAGCTATGAAAGTAATCATTTTAGCAGCAGGTCAGGGGACAAGACTGCGTCCATTAACAGATGAATATCCAAAATGTATGGTGAAAATAAATGGAAAAAGCATTATTGACAGACAGGTCGAGACAATAAAAGCAGCGGGGATTCGTGAGGAGCAAATTTATGTTGTGACGGGATATCGAAGCGATGTACTACGTCAGCATTTTATTGATACAGGAATTACATGTATAGAAAATGAACAGTTTAAAACAACGAATATGGTTTGCTCTTTGATGTGTGCGGAGAAAATTATGGAAGAGGAAAGTGACATTATTATATCTTATGGAGATATTATATATGAAATTGAGGTTTTCAATAAGATACTTAATGTACAAAATCCTATTTCTGTTATTGTCGATGATGGTTGGTATGAGTATTGGTGTAAAAGATGTGAAAATCCTTTGGATGATGCTGAAACGTTAGTGTTTGATGAGAATCATAATCTTCTGGAAATTGGACAAAAAACGGACAATCTGTCAAGAATTCAGGCACAGTATATTGGATTAATGCATTTTAGAGGTCAGGGATTGAGTCAATTATTGATAACAGCAAAAGAGGCAAAACGTAGGACAGAGGATGGGAAACGTCTTTGGAGGACAGACAGAAATTATCAGAAAATGTATATGACAGATTTGTTGCAAGGATTGATTGACGAACATAATGAATTAAAAGCAGTTCACATTAATCGTGGATGGTTTGAAATAGATAACAGAGATGATTTGATAATGACTGAAGAGCAGTTAAGGGGGGAAAGAAATGCAGCATGGTGATTTTACAGAATTAGCAAAGTTTTATACAGATAGACCGGGGTATTCTTTAGAATTGTTAATATATGTGCGTGACCATATCTTAGCGTCACAACATTTAAGTAATATAAAGGTTGCAGACATAGGAGCTGGAACTGGAAAATTGACAGAGAATCTTACCCAGATTGGTCTTACAGGATATGCAGTCGAACCAAATGATGCTATGAGAGAAGAGGGGATTAAGCATTTTCAAGATAAGGATGCATTTGTATGGTACAAGGGAGCGGCAGAGGCTACTAATTTGCCAGATAACTGTGTTGACTGGGTTCTTATGGGTTCGTCCTTTCACTGGACAGATGCTGCGCAGTCTATAGAGGAATTTAAGCGGATTTTAAAACCAGGCGGTTTTTTTACTGCAATCTGGAATCCAAGAAATGTTGAATCGAGTGAATTACATCAGAAAATAGAGGAAGTTGTTTATCAGGAAATACCAGATATGAAAAGAGTATCGTCTGGAAAATCCATTACAACTGCGCAAATGCATGAAAAGATTGGAAACATAGAGTGCCCTTTGATTTTCATGGAGTGTGAACATGAGGAGATTATGACAAAAGAACGTTATATGAATATCTGGCGTTCCGTCAATGACATACAGGTTCAGGCAGGTAAAGAAGGATTTGGAAGAATTTTAAGAGGGATTGAAGCCATATTAAAGGATTATGATGAAATAGTTGTTCCGTATAAGTCTAGGGCATGGACAGTTCAAATTGGCAAATAGAAGCATTTTTATCACTCTTAATCAAAATGCCATAGTAACAGATAAAAAGGGAGTATGAAAATATGTATACGGCAAATTTTGTGAAAAGCGTATTAAAAAGCAAAATTGATAAGAATATTTTAAAGTTTGTAATATATCCGTATGGAGATAATGGATTTTTGGTGAAGCAAATTTTGCAGGAATACTTTTCGAATACGTCATACCTTACCATAGATAATCAATATTGTAAATATCAGGCAGATATTATTTCGCTTGAGGAATTGAAAATGCAATACGATAAATCTATGTATATCATACTTACAATTGAAGATAAACAGTTGAACAGTAGTATGTATCGGGAGTTACTGAATTTTGCTCCAAAAGCAAATATTATAAATCTGTTACAGATACAAAAGGACGCGGCGATTGAGTATGTTGTATCCAATCCAAGTTTTTCTTTTCGGCATATTTGTCCAGATATTGATTTGCCTGCTTATAGACCTCAATTTTCAAAATCAAAAATAAAAAAAGTTGTATTTATCCCTCAAGGTTATCCTTTATGGAATTCTGAAGAAAGTATCTGCAACGCTTTTTTGGAAGATAAGAATTATGATGTAAAGATTATCATTATGGATACAGTTCATCAATATTCTTTTATCGAAAAATTGGAAAGAAAAAGTATTCCTTATGTATCAGAACATGAATATAAGGCGCAGGAAGAAAGACCGGATATTGTGATTGTAAGCTATTATAATGCACAGCTTTCTAATAATATGATAAATAATATGCGTTTTTTTAAATATGTAATAGCGTTATCCGCCGTACTCGTTAATTATTATGGAAATAAGCAAGAATTGTTTGAGTTTAACTTTGCGAATTTGTATCGATTTCATCCTAAGTTTTATATTGCAGATACAATTATATATAATGAAATGCGAGGGCATCCGTTAATCGGTGATAAGCTCATAGAATTAGGAAATCCTAAATTTGACGGAATTTATAGAGGCATAATAGAAAAAACATATGACGATAACAACAGTAAACTAAAAGGCAAAAAAGTATTTGCGTGGATAACCACACATGGTGTAAATCGGGGGAGGTTTTCTCTTTTTGTAACATTTGATTTGTATGCAAAAGTTATACTTGATTTTGTCAAAGAAAATTTAAATGTAGGACTAATTATAAGACTTCATCATTTATTTATATATGAGTTATTTGAGAGTGGAGTTTGGAACTATGAAGAAGTGGAGAGTTTTAAAGAATATTGCAGACTCTCTCCAAACATTGTATGGGACGAGACAGAAACTTATGATAATACATTGGGCATTGCAGATGCTTTTATTATGGATGGCTTTTGTGGAACGATATGTTCGGCTTTGCCAACTTTAAAACCAATTTGTACATTGTACCGCAACGATAGAAACATTGAGCCTATTCATCCTGAATTAGTGGAAAATTACTATCAGGCATATTCTGACAAAGATGTAATTTCTTTTATGGAAATGGTAAAAAATGGAAAGGATCCTATGTATGAGAAGCGCAGGAATGCAAGCCGAAAATTTATTAAATCATTTAAGGGTGACAATGGATTACAGATTAAGAAGTTTATTGAAAATAATCAGGAATTGTAAACATATATGGATATGTGAAGGGGTTAAGATTTTGAATAACACGAAAATTCCATCTAATAGTGTTCTTGCTACGAGATGCCTTATGACAGGAAAAATAGAGGAAGAGAATATCGTGATAGGGGAATACCGGCAAAAGTGATAAGGAGAAACTGTAATTGGAATAGGGAATGGGATATAGAGAAAATAAAATAGTAAGGCGTTTATAAAAAGTAGGATGTTTTGAATATTTTATTTTAAATAAGAGGAGGGAATCAAAAATGTTGTCTTTTATAGAAAACACAGAGTGGTACAGGAGTCTAAAAAATTACAGCCATATTATGATATTCGGTGCAGCGAGGGATGCGTGGAACACACATTGTAATATAAAAAATATGCTCGGATACGATTGCATTGAATGTTTTATTGTAAGTGAAAGAAGAGATAATCCTTATATATTAAATGGAAAACCGGTAAAGATTTTTGATGAAATAGATGATGAAATAAAGAAAAGCGGATTAGTTATCATTTCCCAGATATATGCCAGCCATAAAGAGATGGAAATGATATTGTACAGAGCCGGTTTTAGAAACATGATCCCAGGTGTGACACAGATGTCCTGGATTCAGGGTGAGGAAGAGAATAAGTACCGAAGTTCCCTTTTAGGAAGTTTTGTATTGGCAGAAGATTATCTGCGCTGTAATCCTGGACAAATGAACCTTCATTCTAAGATTTGCATTTATTCTGTTACATCGCATAGAAATCTGCATCAATGCAGCCGAAAGTATGAATCAAAATACATAAAATATATACAGGCAGGAGCAAAACTTACGGAGGAAAAAGTATGTGAGATTACGGATGATACAGGAGATAATATCTCAGAATTAAACCCTTCTTTTTGTGAAGTGACGGCAGGATATTGGATTTATAAAAATGACAATGAAAATGATTATGTAGGATTATATCATTATGGCAGAGGAATCAATATATCAGATACACAGATTGAAAGTCTGGTGGCGGCTGACATTGATGTACTGCTTACAGTACCCTGTGTTGCGCGTCAGGAAATCGTATTTTCATGTTCGGTGAAAAGGGCAGAAGTGATTTTTGAGGCAATAAGCAGGGTGGCTCCAGAATATAAAAATGCAGCCGAGCAGTATTTTTCAGGCAAGTTGTTTTTTATAGGCAACATTATTTTGGCCAAGAAAGAGATATTTAACAGTTATTATGAATGGATGATGAAAGTACTGTATGAATGTGTGCGGATAAGAAAGGAAAGAGGAGAAGAAGAAAAGAGAGAACCAGCATATACAGGCGAGCATCTGTTGGGGATATTTTTTCTGCACAATAAGGAAAAGTATAAAATTTTGTATGCCGAGATAAAACATTTGTTTTAGATTCATTAGCCTATATTATAACAAAGGAGAACAACATCATGAAAATCTCAGTAATCGGAACCGGCTACGTCGGCCTGGTAACTGGTACATGTTTTGCCAACATGGGCAATACGGTCTGGTGTGTCGATGTAGACGAGAAGAAAATCGAAAACCTAAAAAATGGCATCATCCCAATCTACGAGCCGGGATTATCGGAAATGGTCATTAATAATTATAAGCAGGGTCACCTGCATTTTACAACAAAGATTCAGGAAGCGCTAGATGTCTGCGATATCTGTTTCATTGCCGTAGGCACCCCCATGGGGGAGGACGGCAGTGCGGACTTGCAGTATGTCCTCGGCGTGGCAGAAAGCATCGGGAAATATATGTCGCGTCACATGTATGTGGTGGACAAGTCTACTGTACCTGTGGGCACGGCAGGCAAGGTTCGCAGCAAAATTCAGGAAGAGCTTGACAAACGGGGAAGTGAATTGACTTTCGACGTGATTTCCAATCCTGAGTTCCTGAAAGAAGGAAGTGCCATCGGGGATTGTATGAAGCCGGACCGTATCGTCATAGGCGTGGATAATGTGGGGGCGGAAGAGACTATGCGGGAATTGTACAAGCCGTATCTGCGTAACACGGATAATTTTATCATCATGGATATCGCGAGCGCGGAAATGACCAAATATGCAGCCAATTCCATGCTTGCGACAAAGATTTCTTTTATTAATGAAATTTCTAATATCTGCGAACGAGTAGGCGCTGATGTGAATAAGGTGCGCAAAGGTATCGGGAGTGACAGGCGTATCGGCTATTCTTTTATCTATCCCGGATGCGGATATGGGGGAAGCTGTTTTCCAAAGGATGTGACAGCTTTGATAAAGACAGCGGGCGAGTATGGGTATGAGACACAGCTTTTAAAGTCTGTGGAGCATGTCAATAACGCTCAGAAGCAGGTTCTGGTCAACAAAGTAAAGCAGTATTTTGGGGAAGATTTATCCGGCAGGGTTATTGCAGTGTGGGGACTTGCCTTTAAGCCGGATACGGATGACATGCGTGAATCAGCGGCTATTACCATTATTAATACGCTGACGGAATTGGGAGTTACAGTCCAGGCTTATGACCCAAAAGCTATGGAGGAAGCGAAGCAGTGCTACTTAAAGGGAAATGAGCAGGTCATTTACTGTGAAAGTAAATATGATGCGTTAAAAGGCGCAGATGCATTGATGTTGGTCACAGAATGGAAGGAGTTTAGAAGTCCGGATTTTTATGAGATTAAGGAACGTCTGAAAACTCCCGTCATATTTGATGGCAGGAATCAATACGACAGGAAGAGCCTTGGAAAATATGGGTTGGAATATTACCAGATAGGAGTAAGCACATCAGTGGAGGAATTGGCATGAAGCGGATTGTAGTTACTGGAGGCGCTGGTTTTATTGGCTCTCATTTATGTGAAAAACTTGTAAAAGAAGGAAATGAGGTCATTTGCATTGATAATTTTTTTACAGGGTCAAAAGAAAATATAAGGAAACTCATGGATTATGATAATTTTGAACTTATCCGTCATGATGTGACAAAAGAAATCTACATAGAAACAGATCAGATTTATAATCTGGCGTGTCCTGCAAGCCCGCCGCATTATCAGTATAATCCAATTAAGACAGCGAAAACATCTGTGCTGGGTACGCTCAATATGTTAGGGCTTGCGAAAAGGGTTCATGCCCGTATTCTGCAGGCCAGTACCAGTGAGGTATATGGAGATCCGGAGGTGCATCCGCAGCCGGAGAGTTACCGTGGCTGTGTAAATCCTATAGGTATCCGATCATGCTATGATGAAGGGAAACGTATGGCGGAAACACTCTTTTTTGATTATCACAGGCAGCATGACCTGGATATCAAAGTTATCCGTATTTTTAATACTTATGGACCCAATATGAATCCGGACGATGGGAGAGTAGTCTCCAACTTCATTGTGCAGGCGCTGAAGGGCGAAGATATTACGATTTATGGGGACGGAAATCAGACAAGGAGTTTCTGCTATGTAGATGATCTGGTAGAAGGGATGTACCGTATGATGAACAGCCGCGAGGGCTTTACCGGACCAGTAAATCTTGGTAATCCCGGGGAATTTACAATGTTGGAACTGGCGGATAAGGTGATTAGCCTTACAGGAAGCAGGTCACATGTTGTACACAAGGCATTGCCCTCAGACGATCCTGCACAGAGGAAGCCTGTCATTGACCTTGCAAAAAAAGAGTTGGGTTGGGAGCCTCATATCATGCTAGACGAAGGACTGAAGCGCACTATCCGCTATTTTGAAGAAACGCTTCAGAAAAAAACGGCATGAAAACTTATCTTATTACAGGGGCAACTGGGTATATCGGCTCTATGCTGATTAAAAAATTGAAAGAATCTGATGAGACCTGCAGAATTACTGCACTTGTGCGTGACAGCCAGAAAGCAAAGGCGATGTTTCCAACCGGGGTGGTGATTCTGCAGGCTGATTTATCGGATGGGGAAGCTTGCAGGAAACTGAAAATAAACGGTGATTTTTTGATTCATTGTGCATCTGTTACTAAGTCTGCCGAAATGATGTCACATCCAGTGGAGGTGACGGAAAGTATTGTCAATACGACCCAGAACGTGTTGAATCTGGCAAGACGGTGTGGAGTAAAAAGTATCGTTTATCTGTCCAGTATGGAGGTCTATGGAGTTGTTGACTGCTCTGACGGGCACAGGGTGGCAGAAACAGAGAGCGGAACGATTGAGACGCTTCATGCCAGAAGCTGTTACCCTCTTGGAAAGCGTATGGCCGAAAATATTTGTTATTCCTATTATAAAGAATATGGACTCCCTGTAAAAATTGCTCGTCTTGCCCAAACATTTGGCAGGGGGATACATGCGGGTGAAAACAGAGTATTTGCCCAGTTTGCTCGTGCAGTAAAAGAGGGGCGGGATATCATTCTTCATACGGCAGGTGATTCTATGGGAAATTACTGCGGTATTGAGGATGCGGTTTGTGCAATATTATTGATTCTGGAACACGGAAGAGATGGGGAAGCCTATAATGTAGTGAATGAAGAAAATACCATGACAATCCGTGAGATGGCAATGCTTGCGGCGGAGCAGGCCCAAGGTGAAAAAATTAATGTGGTATATGATATTCCGGATGACGACCGCTATGGGTATGCGGCAGATACAGGGTTGCGGCTGTCAGGAAAAAAAATGGCCGCATTGGGTTGGAAACCGATGCAAAGTCTGGCGGAGATGTATTTAGATGTATTAGAAGATATGAAAACCTTGCATAATATCCCCGAAACGTCTATAATAAAAAAGCAAATTTTAGAGACAAAGGGGTACATGCAGATGATAAGAATTGGTATTTTAGGCTACGGCAATCTTGGCAGAGGCGTAGAATGTGCCGTAAAGCAGAATCCGGATATGGAACTGGCGGCGGTGTTTACCCGCAGGAATCCGGCAGATGTGAAAATATTGACAGAAGGTGCTTCTGTATGCAGTATTTCTGAGACGCCCAAGTGGAAGGACAAGATTGATGTCCTCATCCTGTGCGGAGGCAGTGCTACAGATTTACCGGAGCAGACTCCCATCTATGCAGAACTGTTTCATGTGGTGGACAGCTTTGACACACACGCCAGAATCCCGGAACATTTCGCCAACGTAGATGAGGCGGCAAAAAAAGGCGGGAAAGTGGGAATCATTTCGGTTGGCTGGGACCCGGGAATGTTCTCTTTGAACAGAATGTATGCCAATGCAATCCTTCCGGACGGAAAGGATTACACTTTTTGGGGAAAAGGAGTCAGCCAGGGGCACTCCGATGCTATACGCCGTGTGGCAGGTGTTAAGGATGCAAAGCAGTATACGGTTCCTGTACAGGATGCGCTGGATGCAGTGAGAAACGGTGAGAATCCTGACCTGACGACCAGACAGAAGCATACAAGAGAATGCTTTGTGGTATTGGAAGACGGGGCGGATGCGGCGAAGGTAGAAGAAGAAATCAAGACCATGCCGAATTATTTTGTAGATTATGACACCACGGTTCATTTTATCAGCCAGGAAGAACTGGAGAAAAATCACAGTGGAATCCCACATGGCGGTTTCGTGCTTCGCAGCGGAAAGACAGGATGGAACCATGAAAACAACCATCTGATTGAATACAGCCTTCGGTTGGATTCTAATCCGGAATTTACCTCCTGTGTACTCGCAGCATATGCAAGGGCAGTATACAGGCTTGGGCAGGAAGGCGTAAGCGGATGCAAGACGGTATTTGATATTGCACCGGCATATTTAAGTCCAAAGGATGGGGCTGAGCTGAGGGCATCTTTATTATAAGCAGATACAAATATCAGGAGGACAAAAACATGACAATCGAACGTGTAGAAAATATGGCTGGCGGCGACGGCCACGTAATCATTAAAAGAATTCTTGGAGAAAAGGAACTGAACGGAAAGTGCCGACTGTATGCAGAGGTGACCATTGAGCCGGGTTGCTCTTTGGGATATCATATGCACCACAATGAAAGTGAAACTTATTATATTCTTTCAGGAGAAGGAGAATATGATGACAATGGGACAAAGCGTCCGGTAAAAGCAGGAGATGTGACGTTTACCCCGGACGGCTGCGGGCATGGTCTGAAAAATACAGGTTTGGACAACCTGGTATTTATGGCATTGATCATTCTTGACTGATAGAATTTCAAAGTAAAAGAGAACCATATTCCGGCATATTAAGTGAAGGGTATCGGAAGATAGATTGTTATGGGATAGCGTTCTATCGGAAGGACTGCGAAGTCCGATTCGGAGAAGGATAAAATATGCTCTTGTAAAGCGAACCATGAAATCATACTTTGGGGCTTTACAAGAGCATTCGATTTTACAGGGACGTACTATATTTACGGATCATGCAGGAAATCACTCCTGCGGCGCACAGGCCGAACAACACATTATGCATGGAGCCAAATACCTCCAGGGCACCTTTGACTCCCTTTAAAAATTCATAAGTTTCCGGAATCCAGTTACTGATGAAAAAGGCGGCGTGGGAGCAGATATAAATAAAGAAAAAGGAGAACATTCCACGCCCAGTATCCCCTCTATACCCGGAGCCTGACATTGCCCAGAGTGCGGAAAACAGCTCATATAAGATGAAAACAGCGGCAACGGCAATATAAGATGCCAACATTTCCGTATAATTCTGAGTGGTAATCTCATTTTGTAGATCGCCATAGGGGGCGCTTCCGCGAACAAAATTGTATGCCATAAATGCTGCGATTACAAGAATCAGGATGAGGGACAGATTCCGGAACAGAGAGTGGGAAATACGATACACGGTCTTTCCACCTTTTTTGATAGGCGCAGCAAGAGGCGTTTGTCCTTCTCTTCTCTGGTTGGTGCGGACCGGCGGGCTAGGTTCTCTGTATTGGCTGTGATTATTGTAGCTGCTGCGCTTGGGGCGTCTTCTCGGCCGTTCATAATCCTCATCGTAGTCAGAATCATAGTAACCGTCATAACCATTATCCGGGTTTTCAATAGACAGATCATAATAGCGGTTGTTCTGTCCGTTTTGACGCATTGGCTGGGTCGTTGTATCCGGACGGACTCTGTAGGATTCATCTTCCTCATATTCTGAATCTAAATCATATTCAAATGAAGGCTCTTCTTCATATGTAACTTCAAAATCATCGCCGAAATCCTCATAATTTTTTTTCGAAGAATTCATAAAAACACTCCTTTCGCAAATGAAATATAGAAGATACGGGGAAACAGCTTTCCTTTTACAAGACATAACAGGCGCTGTTTCCAATGTCCTATATACTATAACTTTTTGACATGGAAAACAAGGGTTCTTTTGCAAAATTCATAAAGTTCTAAGAATCGTAAATAGATTTTTCGTGTATGCAAGGATTGACCTGACAAGCGGATGGACGTATAATAAAGACGAAGACAAATCAAGGGCAGAGGAATCTGTTTTGGTCTGAAATAATAAGGGTGCTTTTTAATGCGCTCAATAAAAAAGGAGTGGAATTATGGCAATTTTAGTAGCAGGAGGAGCAGGATATATCGGAAGCCATACCTGTGTAGAACTTCTAAACAGAGGGTATGAAGTAGTAGTAGTTGATAACCTTTACAATTCCAGTGAGATTGCATTGGATCGTGTGAAGGAGATTACAGGAAAGGACTTGAAATTCTATAAAGGGGATATCTTGAACCGCGAAGATTTGGAGAAGATTTTTGAAAATGAAGAAATTGAGGCTGTGATCAATTTTGCAGGGTTGAAGGCAGTAGGGGAATCCGTAGCAAAGCCATGGGAGTATTATCACAACAATATCAGCGGTACGTTAATTTTGTGTGATGTGATGCGGCAGCATGGATGCAAGAATATGATATTCAGTTCTTCCGCAACGGTTTATGGAGATCCGGCTGAAATTCCGATTACAGAAAGCTGCCCGAAGGGACAGATTACCAATCCATATGGACAGACCAAAGGTATGTTGGAACAGATTTTGACAGATCTGCATGTAGGAGATCCGGAGTGGAATGTCATGCTGCTGCGCTACTTTAATCCAATCGGGGCACACGAGTCAGGAAGGATAGGAGAAGATCCAAAGGGAATCCCCAATAATCTGGTTCCCTATATCGCTCAGGTTGCTGTCGGTAAACTGAAATGCCTTGGCGTATTTGGCGATGACTATGATACTCCTGATGGAACCGGCGTGCGCGATTACATCCATGTTGTGGATCTGGCAGTAGGACATGTGAAGGCCATTGAGAGAATGAAGACAGAGGAAGGCAAAGGCGTCCATATTTACAACCTGGGGACAGGGGTTGGATACAGTGTGCTGGATGTTGTGAAGGCATATGAAAAGGCATGTGGAAAGGAACTCCCATATGAGATTAAGCCGCGTCGTGCCGGCGACATTGCAATGTGCTACTGTGATGCATCGAAAGCAAAAGCGGAGCTTGGATGGGTGGCAGAGCGCGGAATTGAAGACATGTGTGCAGATTCCTGGAGATGGCAGTCTAATAATCCGGATGGATACCGCAGTTAAATGAAATTAGGGATTTTCTGCGGAAAATGTATTTTTTTATATTGACAAGTTTATTAAAACTTGTTATTATTTAAAAACAGAACGCACTCTGTTTTTGGATATTTCTTTAAGAAAGTGGGATAGGGTATGAGAAAGCAGGTATATTCTCTGTTGGTTGATAACAATCCAGGTGTTTTGAGCAGAATTTCAGGGTTGTTCAGCCGGCGTGGTTATAGTATAGACAGCATTACGGCGGGGATGACGGCTGATCCGAGATTTACCAGAATTACGGTTGTGACATCGGGCGATGAGCTGATTCTCTCACAGATTGAGAAGCAGGTACGTAAGTTGGAAGATGTTAGGGAGATTAAACTCCTGAAAGATGATGAAGCTGTGTATCGTGAACTTATCATGGTAAAAGTGCGGGTGAATGCACAGCAGAGGCCGGAGGTGACTTCCATTGCCGATATTTTCCGGGCGAAAATCGTGGATGTGGAAAAAGAGTCCTTAATGATTGAACTGACCGGAAATCAGTCCAAGTTGGAGGCGTTCCTGAATCTTTTGGATGGGTATGAAATTCTGGAACTTGCAAGGACAGGAATAACGGGATTGTCCAGAGGCATCAAGGATGTTACATATCTTGAGTAAAGAAATACCGGAAACAGATTTCAGGGACTGTAGATATATCAGGATAGCTAAGGGCCGCAACGTGCCTTTAACTAAGGAACTGCCGCAAAATAATGCGTACAGATAGTTCCTAATATAGAAAAACATGACGGCCGGCAGAAAATCCGGACGGGAAAAGAAAGCAGGAGGAATTAAAATGTCAGCAAAAATTTATTATCAGGAAGACTGTAATCTTTCCATGTTAGAAGGAAAGACTATTGCCATCATCGGCTATGGAAGCCAGGGACACGCACATGCTCTGAATCTGAAAGAATCCGGATGCAATGTCATCATCGGACTTTATGAAGGTAGCAAGTCATGGTCAAAGGCAGTAGAGCAGGGATTTGAAGTGTTTACAGCAGCAGAAGCAGCGAAAAGAGCAGATATTATCATGATTCTGATCAATGATGAGAAGCAGGCTGCAATGTATAAGAATGATATTGAGCCCAATCTGGAAGAGGGCAATATGCTGATGTTTGCTCATGGCTTCAACATTCATTTTGGACAGATTGTACCGCCGAAGAATGTGGACGTTACAATGATTGCACCTAAGGGACCAGGACATACCGTAAGAAGTGAGTATCAGGTTGGAAAGGGTGTTCCCTGCCTGGTTGCAGTAGAGCAGGATGCGACTGGAAAGGCACTGGATAAAGCGCTTGCATATGCTGCAGGTATTGGCGGTGCAAGAGCAGGTGTTCTTGAGACTACGTTCAGAACAGAGACAGAGACAGATTTGTTTGGTGAACAGGCTGTTCTTTGCGGCGGTGTTTGTGCACTGATGCAGGCAGGTTTCGAGACATTGGTAGAAGCTGGATATGATCCGAGGAATGCTTATTTTGAATGTATCCATGAGATGAAGCTGATTGTAGATTTGATTTATCAGTCTGGTTTTGCCGGAATGCGGTATTCCATTTCTAACACGGCAGAGTATGGCGACTATATCACAGGACCAAAGATTATTACAGATGAGACGAAGAAGACCATGAAGAAAATTCTGGCAGATATCCAGAGCGGAGCATTTGCAAAAGACTTCTTATTGGATATGTCTGAGGCCGGCGGACAGGCTCACTTTAAGGCAATGCGTAAACTTGCTTCTGAGCATCCATCAGAGAAGATCGGAGAAGAAATCCGCAAGCTCTACAGTTGGAGTGATGAGGACAAACTGATTAATAATTAAGGAATAGTTGAAAAGCAGCATACATTAAGCTTGTATGCTGCTTTTTTAATGCTCTTACCAAAGAAAGTACCAATAAAAAAGAAGACATTCACCATGACGGGAGCGGATGCCTTCTTAACATTTATCATTATCGTCAAATCTATCTTAAGCAATGCTGTTAACAGCTTTGGTCAGACGGGAGATTTTTCTGGAAACTGTGTTCTTGTGGTAAACACCTTTTGTTCCAGCTTTTGAAATCTCAACGATGGCAGCTCTTAAAGCTGTCTTAGCTGTCTCAGCGTCCTTCTGTGCAACTGCAGTCTCTACCTTCTTAACAGCAGTTTTTACTTTAGACTTAATTGCTTTGTTTCTGGCAGCTTTTGTCTCGTTTACTAAAATTCTTTTTTTAGCAGATTTAATATTAGCCAACCTGTACACCTCCAAATCACGAAATTTTCAAAATACAGTGATACTTTATAGCCTCAATATTCCATTGGTCTCGGACACGGACGCTCCAACGGAACATACTCATTTATTTTAAGATAACTGTCAAAAGATGTCAATACATATTTTTTAAATTATTGTAAAAACTAGAGAACAGAAAGTAAGAAAGTAAACTTTCATACTCAATTTGTGGGTCAAATGTGTGTGCAGACACACCCGCTTGACCCGTGTATAGCAAATTATGAATAAGAGTGAGGGAAGAAAATGCTGGAGAAATATAGTGTGCGTACAGATCTTGCACTGGAGGAAAAAGAACGGTTTGAGTCAGACAATGTGGAGATACCCGGAGTGGTATTGGATGAGGAGTACGATAAGGAGAGAGAAATTCGAATTACACGAGTAAAAGTAGAGACGGAAAACGGTGCAAAAACGATGGGGAAGCCGGTCGGTATGTATTTAACGGTCGAGGCTCCCAATATGGCAGTGCCGGATGAGGATTACCATAGAGAAGTATCGGTAAAACTGGCCGGATTTATTCAGGAACTTATTCAAGGAAGAGATCTTGATACGGAGGATCTATCTGTTCTTGTAGTGGGACTTGGGAACCGTAAGGTGACTCCGGATGCACTGGGACCTTATGTGGCAGATAATCTGTGTGTCACACGCCATATTGTAAAGGAATACGGAAAATATGCTATGGGAATGGAACATGCCCGTCTGGTGAGCGCTATTGTTCCAGGTGTTATGGGGCAGACAGGGATGGAGACATTGGAAATCGTAAAAGGTGTAGTGAATGAGACCAAGCCGGACCTTGTCATTGCGATTGATGCACTGGCAGCGAGAAACACCAGGAGACTGAACCGTACGATTCAGATAGCGGATACAGGGATACATCCTGGTTCGGGTGTAGGGAATCATCGGAACGGTCTGACAAAAGAGTCCGTGGGGGTTCCGGTCATTGGGATTGGTGTTCCGACTGTTGTAGATGCGGCGACTATAGCAAATGATACGATGGAAAATCTGATTGACGCACTGGAATCTTCAGAAATGCTCAAAGGCGTAGGGGATGTGCTGAGGACTTATAACAGTGCGGAAAAATACGAGTTGGTGAAAGAACTGATTTCTCCGCATTTAAACGGCATGTATGTCACTCCGAAGGATGAGGATGATTTGGTAAAGCAGATTAGTTATACGATATCAGAGGCATTAAATATGCTTTTTACGAATAAAGAGGAAGGGTAGAGAATATGGTAAAAGGAGGCGGTGTGAGAAGCGCCGCTTACTGCTCCTATTACGGTATGGAGCAAAGAGAGAGTACTGAAACCGTTGGAATCTATACAACACAGTACCGGGAGGGGTTATGGGAAAAGAACGGTGGAGCCGGGGCATTGCAGCAGTTCTGCTATGTCTGGCTTTTACATATGTCATCATAAACAGTGCAGGGGGTACAGGCATAGGATGGGAATACCGTTGGCAGAGAGCGCTTTTTCAGAGTACGCAGCAGATGTACCTGCCGGGGGCCGCATATGCTGCTCAGGAGGAGAGTAAAACTGCATCGCAGTGGCTTTTAGAGCAATCGTTTGATTGGATTCCGTTGGTAGAATATTTAGGCACAAAAGTACAATATAGGACTGCAATAGAGGATGAAGAAACCATTGCAAAAATATTGGAGAATCAGGCGAATGACGGTCATTTTGTAGATCAGAACGGTAATCCGGTGGGCGGCGTGGATAATGTGGAGGATGTGGTTCCGGCACAAGGACAGCCTGTTCTTGATATGTCTGTCGAAAGACTGCGGGATTTTGATTATCTTTTGAGCAATTTTTATACGGTAGACAGCTCTACGATGATTGGTCCGGAGCAATTAAATGTAGATGACCTTTTGGGGCGGAGCATGAAGATAGACACCAGTACAGAGGGGCCTAAGGTGCTTGTATTCCACTCCCATTCCCAGGAGGAATTTGCAGATTCTACACCAGGAGATCCGTCTACAAGTATTATCGGAATCGGTGAGTATCTGGTACAACTGCTGAACGCGAAGGGGATCAGTACACTCCACGATACCGGAGTCTATGATATTATCAATGGACAGTTGGATAGAAGTAATGCATATGAAAATGCGGAAAGCTCTATTCGACCGCTTTTAGAAGCAAATCCGACTGTTGAGGTCGTAATCGACCTGCATCGTGATGGAGTGGCTGAGGGCACACATCTGGTAACAGAGGTAGATGGAAAGCCGACAGCGAAGATTATGTATTTCAACGGATTGAGCCGTACAAGAACCAATGGAGATATTGAGTATTTGTATAATCCATATATTCAGGATAATCTGGCTTTTTCCTTACAGATGCAGCTTGCATCAGAGAGTATGTATCCGGGATTTGCAAGACATATTTATTTGAGAGGATATCGATATAATTTGCACCTAATGCCGAAATCGCTTTTGATCGAGGCAGGGGCGCAGACGAATACGGTGGAGGAAATGCGTAATGCCATGGAGGTGCTGGCGGAAACATTGCATCAGGTGTTAATGTGATTCAGATTCTTGAATTGTTTATGTAAAAAATCGCTGCTGAATCAAGCGGCGATTTTTTTGATGATAAAATGAAAAAAATAGTTGCAATATACCTATAGGGGGTATATAATATACCTGCATAAAGAAATTAACGGCGGAAAGAGGTTTTTATGGAAGAGAAGAAAGAATGTTGTCAGAGGACAAAGGAACGTTCAGATAAAGAATACAAAGATTTGATTCACCGTCTCAACCGGATTGAAGGACAGGTGCGTGGAATTAAAAGAATGGTGGAGACGGATGCTTACTGTACAGATGTTCTGGTCCAGGTCTCAGCAGTCAATGCGGCGTTGAACAGTTTTAACAAAGTGCTTCTGGCCAATCATATCCGGACATGTGTGGCAGATGATATCCGTGCGGGAAAGGACGAGACGATTGATGAATTGGTTGTGACATTGCAGAAGCTGATGAAGTGAGACAAAAATGATTTTATATTGTAGTAGAAAGGAACTGTAATTTTACCATTTTGTGCGGAAAATTGTCTGTGATGTGTTTCATAGTGTTCAGCAGAAATGGGAATGATAGATAGTAACGATATTCTAAAGAAAAATGATTTATACATTTTTAGGAGGTGGCAGCAATGGAACAATATACGGTAACAGGTATGAGCTGTGCGGCTTGCAGTGCCAGAGTGGAAAAAGCGGTGTCTGGGGTGCAGGGGGTTGAATCCTGTTCTGTGAGCCTGTTGACCAATTCTATGGGAGTGGAGGGAACAGCCTCTGTATCTGATGTGGTAGCTGCAGTAGAAGCAGCAGGATATGGGGCAGCATTAAAAAATGCTGAGACAAAGAATGCGGGAGTATCGAAAGGGGCGGCTGAGGAAGAATTTTTGAAGGATCATGATACACCTGTATTGAAGAGGAGACTCATTGCATCTCTGATATTTCTGATTCCGTTGATGTACCTGTCCATGGGGCATATGATGTGGAACTGGCCGGTTCCTGCATTTCTGGCAGGCAACCATGTCGCTATGGGGCTGATTCAGCTTTTATTGACAGGGATTGTTATGATTATTAATCAGAAATTTTTTGTCAGCGGATTTCGTGGTTTACTGCACCGTGCGCCTAATATGGATACGTTGGTGGCATTGGGGGCAGGGGCGGCCTTTGTATACAGTACCTATGCGTTATTTGCCATGACAGATGCGCAGATGAGAATGGATATGGCAGGCGTTATGTCTTATATGCATGAATTTTATTTTGAATCGTCGGCCACGATTCTGACTTTGATTACGGTTGGAAAGATGCTGGAAGCACGTTCCAAAGGGAAGACCACAGACGCGCTGAAGAATCTTATGAAGCTAGCGCCCAAGACAGCGGTGGTTCTGCGGGAAGGCGGGGAAGTAGAAGTCTCCATCGAACAGGTACGAAAAGGCGATATCTTTGTAGTTCGTCCGGGGGAGAATATTCCGGTGGACGGTGTGGTTCTCGAAGGCAGCAGTGCGGTCAATGAATCAGCACTGACAGGAGAAAGCATTCCCGTAGATAAAGCGGAAGGGGATATTGTGTCTGCGGCTACACTGAATCAATCCGGTTTTTTGAAATGTGAAGCGACCAGGGTAGGAGAGGACACGACGCTTTCCCAGATTATTCAGATGGTTAGTGATGCGGCGGCCACAAAAGCTCCCATTGCAAAAGTGGCGGATAAGGTTTCCGGTGTGTTTGTGCCAACGGTTATCACGATTGCAGTGCTTACAATCATGGTCTGGCTTGTGGCAGGACAGGAGATCGGATTTGCTCTGGCGAGAGGAATCTCCGTACTTGTGATCAGTTGTCCCTGCGCATTGGGGCTTGCGACTCCTGTAGCTATCATGGTGGGCAATGGTGTGGGAGCTAAAAATGGAATTATGTTCAAAACCGCGGTTTCTTTGGAGGAAACCGGGAAGATGGAAATTGTTGCATTGGATAAAACCGGTACCATTACCAGAGGGGAACCCAGAGTGACGGATATTCTGCCTGTGGATGTTTCTTCTGAGACAGAGCTGTTAGAGCTGGCATATGCATTGGAACAAAAAAGCGAGCATCCTCTTGCAAGGGCAATTCTCGTGGAGGCGGAGGAAAGAGGGCTGAAAGCATCAGAAGTCAGCGAATTTGAGGCGCTTCCTGGAAACGGACTTTCAGCAGTTTTAAAAAGTCCTGAAGGGCAGCAGGAAAGTATTCTTCTGAAAGGCGGAAACTTGAAGTTTATTCGTCAATATACTAAAGTGACAGAATCTACGGAACAGCAGGCCGAACATCTGGCGGAAGAGGGGAAAACTCCATTGTTCTTCAGTTGTAATGGGCAATTAGCCGGAATTATTGCAGTGGCGGATGTGATGAAGGAAGACAGCCCGCAGGCGGTAAAGGAACTGCAGAATATGGGAATTCATGTGGTGATGCTGACCGGAGATAATGAACGAACTGCCAAGGCCATTGGAAAACAGGCCGGGGTAGATGAAGTGATTGCCGGCGTGCTGCCGGATGGTAAAGAAAGCGTTATCCGTTCTTTGAAGCGAAAAGGAAAGACGGCCATGGTGGGAGATGGCATCAATGATGCCCCTGCATTGACCAGGGCTGATATGGGAATTGCAATTGGGGCAGGGACGGATATTGCCATTGATGCTGCTGACGTGGTCTTGATGAAGAGCCGGTTAAGTGATGTTCCTGCGGCCATTCGTTTAAGCCGTGCGGCGCTTAAAAATATTCACGAGAATTTATTCTGGGCGTTTTTCTATAATGTGATTGGGATACCTCTGGCAGCAGGTGTATGGTATCCTCTGTTTGGCCTGAAATTGAATCCGATGTTTGGAGCAGCGGCAATGAGCCTGTCCAGCTTTTGCGTGGTGACAAACGCGCTGAGGTTGAACTGGTTTAAAATGCATGATACAAAGAAAGACAAAAAAATTAAAACAAAAAGAAAACAGGAGGTAACAGTCATGGAAAGGACAATGAAGATTGAAGGGATGATGTGTGGACATTGCGAGGCTACAGTAAAGAAATGCCTGGAAGCATTGCCGGAGGTGGATTCAGCAGAGGTCAGCCATGAGGCAGGAACGGCTGTTGTGACGCTGAACACGGAGCTTTCAAATGAAGTGCTGAAAAAGACTGTAGAGGATAAGGATTATAAAGTTCTGGAAATCAATGGTTAGATGAAGAAAAAAGCATAGTAAGACAGGTGGAATCCCTCGCAAGGTTGCTGCGGGGGATTTCATGATGTACTTGAAAAAGTTGGAAAACTTGCTATAATTAGGGAAGTTCGTTTGAATGTTATAAAAAATCCTTGTAACTGTTCTATACAGATACGATAAGATTTGAAAAAGGAGAGTCATTTATGGGCAGCAAGAATACATACGATGCGGATAGTATCGCGGTATTGGAGGGTCTGGAAGCAGTCAGAAAGCGTCCCGGCATGTATATCGGAAGTGTTTCTACAAAGGGATTAAATCACCTGATCTACGAAATCGTGGACAATGCGGTGGATGAACATTTAGCAGGATTTTGTTCGGAAATCCATGTTACGCTTGAGAAGGATGGTTCCGCCACCATTGAAGATAATGGGCGTGGGGTTCCTGTGGGGATGCATCAGAAAGGGGTGTCTGCCGCACGGCTTGTATATACCACGCTGCATGCAGGAGGAAAGTTTGATGATTCTGCATACAAGACAAGCGGAGGCCTGCATGGGGTAGGTTCATCAGTGGTAAATGCTCTTTCAACTTATATGGATGTTTGGATTAGCCGTGAAGGTGGAATCCACCATGACCGGTATGAGAAAGGGATTCCGGTCATTGAACTGGAAGACGGACTCCTTCCGGTTATAGGCAAAACAAGAAAGACCGGAACAAAAGTAAACTTTTTGCCCGATGATACCATTTTTGAGAAAACACGTTTCCGGGCCGAGGAAGTCAAAAGCAGGATGCACGAGACTGCCTACTTAAACCCGGAGCTGACCATTATATTTGACGATAAGCGTCCCGAATCAACGGAACATGCTGTGTTCCATGAACCGGACGGAATTCTTGGATTTATCAAGGAATTGAATCAGAAGAAAGAGACTCTGCATGACCCGATTTATTTTAAGGGCAGCTCAGAAGGAATTGAAGTAGAAGTGGCCTTGCAGTATGTCAATGAATTCCATGAAAATGTGTTGGGATTTTGTAATAATATTTATAATTCAGAAGGCGGGACGCATCTGACCGGATTTAAGACAACTTTTACTACGGTGATGAATCAATATGCGAGAGAATTAGGGATTCTGAAAGAAAAAGATGCAAATTTTACCGGGGCGGATATACGCAATGGTATGACAGCAATCGTGTCCATCAAGCATCCTGACCCGCGGTTTGAAGGGCAGACAAAGACCAAGTTGGACAATCCGGATGCTGCAAAGGCGGCTGGAAAAGTGACTGGGGATGAGATCGTACTTTATTTTGACAGAAATTTGGAAACTTTGAAGACTGTGCTGTCCAGTGCTGAGAAAGCAGCAAAGATCCGCAAGACAGAAGAGAAGGCGAAAACGAATCTGCTGACCAAACAGAAATATTCCTTTGACAGCAATGGAAAGTTGGCTAACTGTGAGAGCCGCGATCCGAAAAAATGTGAAATCTTTATCGTGGAGGGAGATTCTGCCGGGGGGTCTGCAAAGACTGCGCGGAACCGTAATTATCAGGCCATCCTTCCGATTCGCGGAAAAATATTGAATGTGGAAAAAGCAAGCATTGATAAAGTACTTGCAAATGCCGAGATTAAGACCATGATCAATGCATTTGGATGTGGATTTTCCGAAGGATATGGTAATGATTTCGACATTTCAAAACTTCGTTACGATAAAATCATCATCATGGCCGATGCCGATGTGGACGGAGCTCATATATCTACTTTGCTGCTGACGTTATTTTATCGGTTCATGCCGGAGTTGATTTATGAAGGACATGTGTATATTGCTATGCCTCCTCTTTATAAAGCTATGCCGAAAAAGGGAGAGGAGGAATATCTCTACGATGATGCAGCTCTTGAGCGGTATCGTAAGACTCACGATGGTCCTTTTACACTCCAGAGG
Source organism: uncultured Lachnospiraceae bacterium (assembly GCA_947564305.1). The sequence goes on from CANOBT010000014.1 coordinate 57,128, forward strand.
TATAAGGGATTGGGTGAGATGGATGCCCAACAGCTATGGGAAACCACATTAGACCCTGAACATCGGCTGTTAAAACTGGTGGAGATTGAAGATGCAAGAATGGCATCTGGTGTTACCGAGATGCTGATGGGAACCGAAGTGCCGCCTAGAAGGGCATTTATCTATGAGAATGCAACAGAGGCTGAATTGGATATCTGATTGAGTGAAGGTAGGAGAAGAAAATGAGCAGCAGTGAACCACAAATCATCCGGACCGAGTATTCGGATCTGATGAAGAAATCTTATATTGATTATGCCATGAGTGTCATTATTGCGAGAGCCCTGCCGGATGTCCGGGACGGGTTGAAGCCTGTTCAGCGCCGGACTCTCTATGACATGCATGAATTGGGGATTCGTTACGACAGGCCATATCGGAAATGTGCTCGTATTGTGGGGGATACAATGGGTAAATACCACCCTCATGGGGACAGCTCGATTTATGAAGCTTTGGTCGTGATGGCGCAGGAATTTAAAAAGGGCATGATTCTTGTGGATGGACATGGTAATTTCGGTTCCATAGAGGGGGACGGAGCAGCGGCCATGCGCTATACGGAGGCAAGGCTTGCCAAATTTACGCAGGAAGCTTATCTGTCCGATTTGGATAAAAACGTAGTGGATTTTGGTCCTAATTTTGATGAGACAGAGAAGGAACCGGTGGTACTGCCGGTACGAGTGCCGAATCTTTTAATCAATGGGGCGGAAGGTATTGCTGTAGGAATGGCAACCAGTATTCCAACACATAATTTGTGTGAGGTCATTGATGCGGTCAAGGCATATATGAAAAATGATGAGATAAGCACCAAACAGCTCATGCGGTATGTGAAAGGACCTGATTTCCCGACCGGCGGGATTGTGGTCAACAAAGATGAACTGTTAAATATATATGAGACCGGGCAAGGAAAAATTAAAATCCGGGGCAAGGTGGAGATTGAGGAACTCAAAGGCGGAAAGAAACAGCTTGTAATCACAGAAATTCCTTATACGATGATAGGGAGCGGTATCGGAAAATTCTTAAACGATGTGGCAAATCTGATTGAAACGAAAAAAACAACAGATATTGTAGATATTTCCAACCAGTCATCCAAGGAAGGCATCCGGATTGTATTGGAATTAAAAAAAGGCACAGATGTAGAAAATCTGAAAAACATGCTTTATAAAAAAACCAGACTGGAAGATACTTTTGGTGTCAATATGTTGGCGGTTGCAAATGGCAGGCCGGAGACACTGGGATTAAAAGCGATTATAGAGCATCACGTGGACTTCCAGTTTGAACTAGCCACAAGGAAATACAAGACACTGCTTGCCAAGGAACTGGAACGTAAGGAAGTGCAGGAGGGTTTGATCAAAGCCTGTGATGTGATTGACTTGATCATCGAAATCCTCCGGGGAAGTAAATCTGTTAAAGATGCAAGAAACTGTCTCGTAAACGGTGTGACTACGAACATTAAGTTCAAGAGCAGTATTTCCAGGAAGATGGCAGCTATGCTCAGGTTTACCGAGCGGCAGGCAACGGCGATACTGGAAATGCGTCTGTACAAGCTGATTGGCTTGGAGATTGAGGCGCTTCAGAAGGAGCATGAAGAAACACTGAAAAATATCGCCAGATATGAGGATATCCTGAATAACTATGACTCTATGGCACAGGTCATTATTGAGGAACTGGATGTGTTCAGGAAAGAATATGGGAGGAAACGTCGTACGGCGATTGAAAATGCTGAGGAAGCCGTTTTTGAGGAGAAGAAGATTGAGGAGCAGGAAGTCGTATTCCTAATGGATCGTTTTGGATATGCAAAAACGGTGGATTCGTCTGTATATGAGAGAAATAAGGATGCGGCGGACAGTGAAAATAAATACATCATCCATTGTATGAATACCGGAAAGCTTTGTATTTTTACAGATACCGGAAAGATGCATCAGATTAAAGTACTAGACCTTCCTTATGGAAAGTTTCGGGATAAAGGGACGCCGATTGATAATGTCAGCAATTATGCAAGCGCAGAGGAACAGATTGTGATGATTTGTGATTCAGAACAGATGCGATTTGCAAAACTGTTGTTTGCGACGAAGCAGGGCATGATTAAGCGGGTGGAAGGAGCCGAATTTCAGGTGGCCAAACGAACCATTGCGGCAACCAAACTCCAGGAGGAAGATGCGGTGGTTTCCGTTCAGGTTGTGACAGAGAACCAGCATATTGTGATGCAGACAAAGGGCGGATATTTTCTGCGTTTCCCGGCATCGGAGATACCAGAGAAAAAGAAAGGTGCTGTAGGTGTCAGAGGAATTAAGCTGCAGAAAAAGGATGAATTGGATTGTGTGTATTTGTTTGAGGAAGGAACGGAAGCGAAAGGAAAATTAGGAGAAAAAGAAATTATGCTGAATCGGTTGAAAGTCGCGAAGCGAGACGGAGCCGGGACGAAAAGGGCATAAAAAACAGGCAATGTCTTCATGGAGAAAAGAGACATTGCCTGTTTTTTCAATAGAGAACATACACGCCTGCTATGCACGCAGCCGGAATTGGTGAACGGAAACCTTTAATTCCTGAGCCTGTCCAAGCAGCTCTTCGGCAGAGGATGCAGACTTTTCTGCAGTTGCGGAATTGGTCTGTACTACACCGGAAATCTGTTCCATTCCCTGAGTGAGCTGATGGAGAGCATTGACTTGCTGTGCGGCAGATTTTGCGATTCGTTCCACCAATTCGGTTGATTTTTGTGCACCAATTACACCCGTCGCAAGCGCTTCTGTCGTATCTGCGGATAAGGAAGTCCCCTGCTCTACCAGTCTCATAGAATCTTCAATCAGTACCGTAATATTTTGTGCTGCCTCTGAACTTTTATTTGCCAGACTTTGAACTTCGTCAGCCACGACTGCAAATCCCTTTCCTGTCTCACCCGCACGTGCTGCTTCCACAGCTGCGTTCAAAGCAAGTATGGTAGTCTGGAAGGAAATATCTTCAATCGTTTTAATGATGCCGCCAATCTCATGAGATGATTTAGAAATATTCTCCATTGCAGTGGTCAGCTCTACCATTTTTTCATTGCAGAGTTCCAGCTGTTTTGTAGCATGCATTGAACTTTGGCGTGCATAGTCGGCATCTCTTGATGAATTATCTACTTCGCCGGATAGCTCCTGTATACTTGCGGTAAGTTCCTGCACAGCGGAAGCTTGCTCTACGGCACCTTTGGAAAGAATTTGTGCACCACCCGCTACCTGTTCGGATTCTTCGGTCACCCGTTCGGCTGTCTGATTAATCTGCGCTAATGCATTGTTAAGGGCATCCAGAATCTGGCGCATCGCAACCTGGATAGGTTGGAATTCTCCTCGGTAATCATTGCCGATTGTCAGATCCATATTACCTTGTGCCATCTCAGCTAGTTTCATATCAATATCTTTGATATATTTTTTTAATTCCCGCTTTGTCTCATGAATTGACTGCACCAGCATTCCAATTTCAGAAGTATCCGGCTCCAGAGAAAATTCTGCGGATAGATTTCCACGAGAAATTTCAATCATCTGATCTTTGACCGAAATTACCGGATTCAAAACACGTTTTCTGGTAAGTATCAGATTGGTAAGCTGAAAAATTCCAACGACCACCAGGGCAAAAATCATAGCCAGCTTAATATAAGCGGACTGTACGCTAAGGGCCTTCACGTCTTGTTTTGCACGTTCATCCAGAGTGGCCAAAAACTGTTCTTTCAAAGAATTGATTTTGGCTATTGCTGTACTGTATTCTGTGCTATATACATAGTCCAGTGCTTTTTGCAACTCTCCGTTCTGGACTTCTTTCATAGCCTCTTCTTCCAGAGGAACTAATTCGTTGGAAAGAGCAGACATGTCATCAATCATTCCCTGTTCTTCTGTGGTGATACCGATTTTTTGCATGGCTGCAATACCCTGCTCACGGTTTTTTAAATTATTTACTTCGTTCATATAATTGTCATAATGTTCCTGTTTTCCTGTTGAGGCATAGGCTCGCACCTCATCTGTCAGATAAGAGGAACCATTCATGAAACGGTTTGCATTATAGGTCAGATCGAAACGGTCTTCATTTGCAGAGTCAAGCTGATCGCTGATGGTACCATAGTAAAGCAAAAGGACTATTACGACAACCAGTGCAAATATCGACAGTCCATTTAATAGAAACGTTTGTGTAGATTGATTCATCGCTTTTTTCATTTCAATTACTCCTCTTTTGTGAAAAACTCCTCCCAGAAACTAACTGTTTCTATTGTACAAAATATTAGATGAAAATTCAAGTACAGAACGGTTTTTATGCAATAATAACAAATATTTTATTAGATATAAGATTTTTAAGGTGGTTCGAGAGGAGGCGGAAGGAAACAGGCTGTATAGATTGATTAAAATTTTTCTGTACAAATGATAATTTGTACGTTAACATATCAAGGGAGAAAATTTCGGACTGATTGTCTGTCAAATGTATGAAATATAAATATATTATAGTAGAGAGGAATGGTATTATAATATGATAAGATTAATTGCAAGTGATCTGGATGGAACACTGCTGCAAAATGATGCGCAGGAATTGGCCCCGCGTGCCATTGATTTGATTCGGAAACTCACAGATCAGGGAATCCGTTTTGTAGCGGCCAGTGGACGGCAATATGAGAATGAAGTCCATCTTTTTGAACCAATCAAAGACAGAATTTCCTATATTGCGGAGAATGGTTCACTGTGTATCCATGAAGGAGAGGTGATTTCCCGCACTGTGATTGATATGGAGCTGATTCATAGAATCATTGATGAAGTCAAAGAGGACGGACGGTTTGAAATTTTGCTCTCAAAAGACCGTGCATGTTATATTGAAAATCGAGATCCGGTTTTCGTGAATCATATTGTCAATGTAGTCAAGAATACGACAGAGATTGTGGAGGATGTCCGTAATGTGGAGGGCCCAATTTTAAAAATTGCTATTGGCAACATGAAGGACGGTCCTGATGTAGTCCGCAGTTATCTTAAATATCTGCAAAATAAATTTTCTGCGGAGATTAAAGTCGTGACATCAGGGAATATCTGGATTGACTTTATCGCTCCGGGAACCAACAAGGGAAGTGCGCTGCTAAAGCTTCTTAACGTGTTGAGAATCAAGCCGGAGGAATGTATAGCATTCGGAGATCAGCATAATGATATAGAAATGCTGGAGGCTGCGGGAACTAGTTATGCCATGACCAATGCTGTACCTGGGATTTCAGAACATTCTACTTATGTGACGGATTCGGTGGAGGACGTGTTGGAAAAACTGCTTAAAAATATTGAAAAAGATTAATGACAAACCTGTATTATATCGTCTATAATAAATACAGTATCCTAATTAACCGTCTTAGGGATTGCCGTTCAATAATATATACAGATTTATAAATTATTCGGCGACAGTTCCTTAGCTTTCGGAAGTATATGAAATATGGCCGTAATAGGTTTCCGAGAGTATTCAAACTAAATAAAGGAGAAGGCAAATGAAACAAGATATGATAGTGATTCTGGATCTTGGAAGTACAGAAAACACAGTGTTGGCTCGTAATATCAGGGACTTGGGTGTATATAGTGAGATTCATCCCCATGATATTACAGTAGAAACATTAAAAAGTCTGGATAATGTAAAAGGAATCATCCTGAACGGTGGAGAAAACAGGGTTGTCGATGGACAAGCTGTTGAAATCTTTTCCGAACTGTATGATTGTGGTTATCCTATGATTTCAATTGACCATCCGACAGCAAAATGCAGTCAAAAGTTCAATGCATTGCCGGATGAGGATACTCTGAAGGACTTCTTATTTAATCAATGTCATGCACAGTCAAACTGGAATATGAAGAATTTTATTGAAGATCAGGTAGAATTAGTCCGCCAGCAAGTAGGGGATAGAAAGGTTTTGCTTGCATTATCCGGCGGCGTGGATTCCTCTGTCGTGGCTGCCCTGCTTTTAAAAGCTATCGGAGAACAGTTGACCTGTGTTCATGTGAATCATGGTCTGATGCGCAAGAATGAATCCGAAAGTGTCGTAGAAGTTTTCAAAAATCAGTTGCATGCAAACCTGATTTATGTGGATGCATCCGAACGTTTTCTTGGAAAGTTGGAAAATGTTTCTGATCCGGAGCAGAAACGTAAGATTATTGGAGGGGAATTTATCCGCGTCTTCGAGGAGGAGGCAAGAAAATTAGATGGTATCGAATGTTTAGGACAGGGAACTATTTATCCTGATATCATAGAAAGCGGGACGAAGACCGCAAAAATGGTGAAATCTCATCATAATGTAGGCGGCCTTCCGGAAGATTTGAAATTTGAACTTGTAGAGCCTTTAAAACAGCTTTTCAAAGACGAGGTTCGTGCCTGCGGTATCGAATTAGGACTTCCTGCCAGCATGGTTTATCGTCAGCCGTTCCCAGGACCAGGACTTGGCGTTAGATGCTTAGGGGCAATCACACGTGACCGTCTGGAAGCTGTCCGTGAATCTGATGCAATCCTGCGGGAGGAATTTGAGAAGGCAGGATTAGACAAAAAAGTATGGCAGTATTTTACCGTAGTACCAGATTTTAAATCGGTAGGCATGAAAAATCATGCACGGTGCTTTGAGTATATGGTAATCATCCGGGCAATCAATACTATTGATGCTATGACTGCTGCTGTGGAAAAGATTGACTGGGAGGTGTTGGATAGGATTACCGACAGGATATTGAAAGAAGTGGGGAATGTTAACCGGGTATGCTACGATATGTCACCGAAGCCGCCGGCTACGATTGAGTTTGAATAAGGGACTTTTTTGGAGAAAGCCTGTAAAATCAAGGGTTTGCAGGCTTTCTTATTGTTCTGTGAGATTGAAATGAGATTGATTTTAAAATTTTTTCCATGCATTCCATGAATGAAAATACGATAGAGTTTCTTAGGAATGTGTGGAATCAGCGGAAGGTCTACGCAGTTTATTCAATGTTTCAGCCAACTCCAGATCTTTATCCGGATACAAATGGGAATAGATATCCAGAGTTGTTTTTACGGATTCATGACCCAAACGTTCAGCAATTTCTAAAGGAGAAAAATTAAGCTCTATGAGCATACTTGCATGGCTATGCCGAAGATCATGTACCCTTATGATTTTCAGGCCTGCTTTGTTTGCCCCTGCTTTTATTTCTTTTTCTAAAGCATATTTTGTAAAATAGAAAATACGATCTTCTTTATTGATGCCATAAAGTTTAGCTATATATTTTTGAATATCATCATATAGGAAATCTGGTATGGATATGCAACGTCTAGCTTTGGAAGTTTTCGGTATCAAAAATAATTCCTCTCCCTTTACCTTTGCATAATTTTTATTGATATCTATCCGCTTTGATGAAAGAATATCTGCAGGAGTAAGAGCTAGCAATTCTCCAGAACGCATTCCAGTAAAAAACAGTACATCAAAAGCCAGTTTTAAAGCGGATTTTTGTATGGTGCTGGCGAACAGTTCATATTGCTCACGAGTCCAAATATTCATTTCATCGGCTTTGCTTTTACCGATACTTCCGGCAGTCCTGCAAGGATTGGAGGTAAGCCCATAATGAGCTACAGCATAGTTCATTATAGTAGACATCTGGCTATTGATTGTTTTCAAGTATGTCTGTGAATAAGGTTTACCCTTTTCATCACGGAAAGAAATAAGTTCATTTTGCCATTTACGTATCTTTATTGTATCAATATCACAGACCTTTAATCGAGAAAAATAGGGCAGCAGTTTTGTTTCAATGGTATTCCGTTTGTTCTCCATCGTGGTAGGTTTCAGACGGTGCTGCATATCTTCCAAATAATTTTCTACAAGAGAAGAAAAGAGTAAGTCACTGGAGGAACGCTGTTGATCCATGAAAGAGCGTTCATATTCTTTTGCTTCTCTTTGAGTTTTAAAACCTCGTTTACAGGTATGCCTGTATTTACCGGTCCAGTCAGTGTAATTGAAAGCGGCATACCACATGGTTTTTCCATTTTTGAGAGTATATTTGTATGCTGGCATAAACGCTTCTCCATTCTTACTATTGTTGCTCTGGTGAAGGAGCAATTTTTGTTGAATCATGTAAATAGTCGTGCTATAATGACGGCATGGGAAACCAGAGAGCTAGGCGGCTTACCCTCCACTTTTCGGAGGGTCTCTCCCTCCAGACGAAAGAAAGGAGGGATTGCCGATGTATGTTACATACTCTGATTTGATTCAGATTGGAATATTCATTTGCGCCCTGATAGGATTGTGTTAT
>CANOBT010000015.1 GCA_947564305.1 uncultured Lachnospiraceae bacterium
GCCCGCAATCCCCAATATCATTACGCTAGAAACGGGATACGTGTCGAATTGTCCTTTCATCATTTCATTCATAGCCTGTAACTGCATAACCGAATCCAGTTTCATATGATTTTCGTAATCCGTTAACGTTATTTCTTCCCATGGATTTTTCATTTTGATGCTCCTTTTCTTTTTAGTTTATCGCTTCATAACTACTTTGTCAGTTTTTATTAACTCTCTTTTATTTCTTCCATCCGGCACAAATCTAAATACAACAAATTCTATCACATGATCCGTGTCATTTTCAAACGTATGAACACTATTATGAACTCTGACAATGTCATTCTCTGCTGCATAACAAGACCTTTCGATTCCATTTTCATCAACATATTTACATAATAATTTTCCTTTTGTAATCAGAAGATTTTCGTCTATCTTTTCATGAAAATGCCATTCCTGAATTGTATGCGGCATCATTCGATTTAAGTGGATTTCAGCCTCATCAAAAATGTAATAATTGACTTCTGTACCAGTCTCTTTTATGACATGAATAGAGTCTTCTTTATGGACCACTTCAAAATTCGCCATAGGTAATCCCCCTTCCCTGATTTGTCCTTATTTCCTGCAAAGGTTTTATGTGAGTTCCCTCCCTTTGCATGCCATCTGGTTTCTGTAAATTATAGCATGGCGCTGTTTTGATTACCCGCCTTGTGTACCTGCACTCATTTGCCTTGATGGGAAATGAAATCAATGCGGTCCTTTTGCAGACTGGATGGAACACAGCATGAAAGGTTTTTTAACCTATTTTGGAATTTTCGTTCTGCTTTATATTTTAATCTGGATGACAGCATTTATCATCGGAAAATGTAAGGTAAAAAATATGAACGCAAGTTTGTATAAAAGGAACAGTAATCCAATTCTGCCATCTCACTATCATATCATTCTCCATAATTCAGCAGAGAGTCGAATCATCCTTTAATATATGAGCTGTTATGATCGTATAACTATGAGCATTTACCGTTATCTTATAATTCCCTATAGTGATATACCAGTTTTTTCCCACTTTCTCAATCCGTGCATTTTTATCCAAAATCTGAATTTTACACCACTGGACAACATCCTCTGTTTCAAGGAATAAGTTTCTTTTTATCCGTTCTCTGCCGCGCCCATTAAAGTTTACTTTTGGGCAATGATCAGATAACGGTGAATCGTTCCCTCAATCTTTCCGTCTTTCTCAAGAATCTCCTGCATCTTCAAAATTTTTACGTTGTTCCGTAAGGTTTAAGTGTGGAAATGGCTTCTCACTCCCTGGCAATACCATTTCAACTAAATCCCTGTCATTCTCTCCGCCTACCTGCTCTGTAACAAATATACCATTATGACATAATAGTCTAAATATCTCCTTAGCATTAAAGCTGCCATGACGGTTGATAACTAAATCAAACATTCCATCCTCAAATGGAATTTGTGAAGGATTATTGCATTCCTTAAAATTAATTCCCAACGGCAGCAATTGAGCCCTGCACAATTTTACATTCGGCGGATAGCCTTCAGTTGCGGCAGTTTTATCATATGGATGCTTTAATGACAGCAAAAATTCCCCGCCGCCTGTATCGTAGTCCATAATATTCAAATTACTTTTTAAATACTGTCTAACCAAGCTTTCATAATTCCATGGCAAGTCATTTTCCTCTTCATACTTCCCATGAATATGCGAAAAGTCCCAGCCGTGAATATGTGCTGCCTTCTCTTCCTGTTTCCAAATAGTTTTTAAATACTCTTTATTCATAAAACTGCTTCCTTTCATCAAAAAATATGCATGACAGGTGCAGTTCCTGACAACATAAGCCTTTTCCAAATAGTAAACCTCGATACAATCCGTTGCCAGTTTTCAGAACTGCACCGAGTCGTTAATTCGCTTCATCACATTCCGCCTCCAAACTCCGATTGTCAATTTGTTTCCCTACCGCTATTATAGCACTCATTCACTGCGACCACAATTCAATATTCCTTAACAGCCGCTTCCTTTACGGAAAGAAAGCGCACATTTATCCCTCTTCTGCCTCCACCAAAAGCTTATCAAAGATCTGCTTCGTACTGATCGCAAGCCCCAAAGAAACCACACCGGAAAATAAAACAACCGCCCATTCCATCCCTCTGCAAATACCAAACAAAACCCCATACAACGCGTTTCCCAACGGCTGTGCGCACATGGAAACGGTCAGTATCACAGCAATGACCTTTCCAATCAGATTCTGAGGTGTCTCTGCCTGGACAAAGGATATCATCTGTACGGAAAAAATCGTGGAGCAGACCATGATCACGAAACAGCATCCCGTCAAAATCATATAATTTGCCAGCCCGGACGACAGAAAAATCTGTCCCACTCCCATTGGGAATACACAGACAGCACTAAGTATGAGCAAGTTTCCGGCTTTTTCGACTTTCAGTTTTTCTGCAAAAATCCCGGCACAAATCCCTCCGGCAAGTCCGCCTGCTGCCAATGCCCCTTCTGCAAATCCATATAATTGATTTGCCTGTAATGTCCCCAAATCTAATACTTCCGTGATAAGGTAAGGCATTCCCACAGTGAGCATTGCTGATAAAAATAAATTGATTCCGCAGACCACCAACACCACTTTTCCTATGACAGGTTTTTCTTTCCGTATGAATCGGAGACTCTCCGCAAAATCCTCTTTTGCTATTTTCCATATGCTTCCATCAGATTCCTGCTTCGCAAACGGTATCCGAATAAAAATTTCCATGATTGCCGATAACAGAAAGCATACCACACACACCCATAATACCGGCTCCAATCCGTAGGCACTGTATAAAATCCCTCCGAGTACAGGCCCTAACAAAGATGCAAAAGAACTAATCATATTGATGATAGAATTAGCCGCCACAAAATGTTCCTGGCTTACCAACGCGGGGATGCTTGCCTGCACAGACGGCTGATACGCCCCCGCAATCCCATATAAAAGCATCAGTGTAACCGTCAGAAGAGCAACTAGATTTCCCAAATCCATGAGCAATGAAAATGTCAGGATGACCGCTGCCGTAAAGAAGTCTAATGCTACCATCACATTTCTTTTATTCACCCTGTCTGCAACGATTCCGCCCACAGGCGACAGCAGAACTGCCGGAATCAACGCGCATGCTGTCACCGTTCCATAAAGTACGGAAGAGCCTGTCTGATTTAATAAATACAATGGCAGCGCAAACCGGACTGCTGCATTGCCAAACAGCGAAATAATCTGTCCGATGACCACCAGGGTAAAATCCTTTGAAAATAATTTTTGTTTCATTCTTTCAACCTCCATTTTTGTATCCACTTACAAATTAGTCTGATTACATGCATTCTGCTTTTTCATATTAGTTTCTATTTTAATACCGCGCGCCGGTATGTATAAAAGTAAAATTTTTCTGCCCTTATTACAGGGCAGATTTTTCATAAAAACCTAATTCCTACTTTTTCTCTTGATAAATCACAGTCAATTCCCGCATCCTTTCAATCATCTCCTGGTCCATAATATCCAGGTCAAAACCTTTCAGCATCTGTTGGAATACCATCGCTTTCCGGTAGGATTCCGCCGCCGTACTGTCAAAGAACATCGGGTTCATCCACACATTTGCCACAAGACTGATCAGTTCGGCAAGCTGTTCCGGATAGTCTGTCTGAATGGAACCATCAGCAAGCCCCTGCTCAATAATGGGCAATATATAATTAGGAGCTGCGTCCTCTATCGTCTCATGCAGAACGCTGCTCATAAGTTTAGGATTATCATGAAAATTCGGGGCTACTGAAAAGATTTCGTCCTGTACAGGGCGGTCAAGAGATTCTCGGAAAAGGGTTCTTAGCTTTTCCTTTCCACTCAAATCCGCCCGGTCACGAATTCTTATCAGCATTTTGTTCGATTCCTCTGTCATCCGGTCTGTCACCGCAATCAAAATATCATCCTTCGACTTAAAATGATGGTAAATCGCTCCTTTGCTGAGTCCGCCCAGATTATTAATAATATCCTGGATAGAAGTATGCTCGTAGCCCTTCTCCATAAATAAGCGGTAAGCAACATCTAAAATCAGGTTCACTGTTTCCTCCGGATGTTTATTGCGAGCCATTGCATTTTCACCTCCATAGCGACTATTGATAGTTTAACATACTATCGGTATGTTTGTCAATATTGTTAATTAAGATGCCATATTTTCATAAAGATATTTTTCGTATTTTAAAGTATAATTTGTCATGGATTACAATGTCTATAGCTTACTCACTGTCATCTGTAATCCCCAACCATTGTTTCACAGTCTCTACAGCATATCCAACCCCCTGAGCAATCTTTTCAACTTCAACTCCAAGCTTATAAAAATTTATAGCAGCTTCTTTTGCTTTATTTAGCTCCCCTATTTTACGCTCTTCTTTCCGAATTTCTTGTATCGCCTGGCACATATCGACTTTCACCTCTTTTTCACTATATACTATTCCCGAATTTGTAATTACTTCAATCACATCAACCGCCCTGCGTTCCACTTCTCGAAAACGTTTTTCATTAATTTGCAATATTCTGCTTAGATTTCCCCGATCTTTCGAATACTTTATGAATAGCATAACCTCCCGAAGGCTTGATTGAAATTTCATAATCTCCTCATCAGCCATCTGTGCTGGTGCAATCAACCGCACATGATAATTGTCCATACATGAAAGCACCTCCGGTTCCGTTACATTCATCATGTCAAACAGACTTAGTGGCCCATCCCATTCTTCTGCGCCAAAAAATACTGTCACAGTAATGGATGGTATCAATCTATCTTCTTTCCAAAATCCACTTAAAAATTCGCCTGCATTTGGAGTAATTTTATCCTCTGCTTTATCAGAACCCTGTTTTTTTCGTTTCATTTCTTTACGATGTGACTTTGCCGCCTCTTCCACCTGTCCTGCATATTCCAATGCGTCATATAAATTATTCTTCACTGCCATTGCATAGTGAATCTCCGATTGATTTTCCACTCCATAAAGTAAATATTCCACTTTTCCATCTATCATTGCAGCATATAGTTTCTGCACATCACGATACTTTTGCACTGGAATTCTTGCATCGTCTGCGCCATATGGCAGTGCAATCTCAGATGTATCACGCTCTGTAAGCTGCTCTGACTGAATAACCTGTCGACCTCCATAAATATAGTAATTAAAAATATCCGCAAATATATCGGGATCTCTTACATAATCTTTTGTCACAGTATCCGCTTTCAATAGCATACACCGCCTTTCTTATATGCCGTACTATCATTCTGACAGCCTCATCTTTCAACTTGTGAACAATACCTATCCCCTCAAAAAAGGCAATATACAATATAACAACCAAAATCAATCCACACAAAGCCTTAGCAGACCTGTCATTATCACGTTTAGCCCTTTTTTCTTTATAATCATACTCCATTTTTACACGTCTAGTTCTCTCTCCGGCCACCCCACAAAATATAGATTCAACTCAAACTCTATATTCATATTTTAACATACAAAAATATCCAACGCTATAAAATACAGCCATTATTTCAGATAAAAAAGGCAGAGGTCATCCCAAAATCCACCTCTGCCTGCTGCCCCTATCTAGTTTCCCTTTAGCCGCTGTATCCTACAGCTATCGCACCTTACATTTAAAAATCCTCACCCCATAAGGAGGCATCTCAATCTCTCCACACATCTGCTCCCCACTGAGCAGTTCGCACATCTCTTCCTTTACTACCACTTTGACAGCCTGTGAAGCATAATTCAGCACGAACAAATACTGCCAACCATCTTTTTCCCGGACTGCCAGCTCACAAACCTCCGGTAAAACGACTCTGCTGCTGTAAGGTTCTGCTGCTCCCAGTTTGTCCAAAAATGCCTTCACCGTATCCACTGCAAACGCTCCACCGAAGTAATAAGCCTCGCCCTTGCCATAACGGTTGCGAATCAAAGCCGGAGTACCTGCATAATAGCTGGAAACATAGCGTGCAAGCACTTCTGCATTTTCTCCTGCCGGTTCCAGAAGGTCATTAAATACTGCTGCCTCTATCTCTGTGCCGTCCCAATCTACCATCACTTTTCCGTCATCAGGAGCAACGAAAGAATATTCCGGAATATCGGTTCCTGTTAGAGACGCCGCTTTTCCTGGAAGGTAATCCATCACACATTTGCCGGAAATATCTTTATAACCGGTCCTGCAGCCCATCACCAGTTTGCCGCCTGCTGATACATAGCCCTCCAAAAGCCGCATCCGTTCATCCGTTAAAATCACTCCATGAGGATAGAACAAAACTTCATATTTTTGCAGATTATCCAATGTAGCCCGCTCGTCAAGATAAATATAGTCAAATGGGGTATGTGTCATCTGTAACGCGGTAAACAGCGCCATATGGCTGCATGCATCTACTCTCTGATGCCAGCGGTCATGCTGCGCATCCCAGATATTATCATAATCCTTAAGAACCCCAACTTTTGCCGCCTGCTTAGAACCTGCAATCTCCTGCATAGCCGGAAGCTTCCTGGCAATCTCCTGAATCTCTTTCAGTCTGCGATTGTCCCGTCCGGAATAGTCCAGAATACCATGCCAGTACATCTCTGTTCCAAATGTGCAGGTACGCCAACGGAAATAGCTGACAAAATCAGCTCCATGTGCAATACTCTGCATAGTCCAGAGTGTAATCTGCCCTGGGCGCGGAGTCGGCGCCTCCATCCGGGTCGTCCAGCCATTTGCCCCGCTCTGCTGCTCCATAATTCCAAATATCGGGGACAAAGACCTTGTCTCCGCCAGATTCCGGCTCCACTTCCTGTCTTTCAGGAAATTCTTCTCCTCGTAATCATCCAGACAGTACGCAAAATTCGGATAAGAATCATAGGTCATGAAATCCAGACTTTCCCTTGTCATCTGGTGGTTGTCCAGATTACCGAAAATCCCATTCGTAGTAATGAAATCATCCTTCTTACAATATTTTCGTATAATGTCCGCCTGCATCTGCACGAACCTGCGCGCACTATCCGATACGAAACGGTAATAGTCCAGCATATGGTGAGGATTATTCGTGTAATGCGCGGTCTTGCGCGGCACATAAACTTCTTCCCATACATTGTAGGTCTGATTCCAGAAAACGGTTCCCCACGCCTGATTCAGCGCTTCAATCGTCCCATATTTATCTTTGAGAAAATCACGAAATGCGATGGTATCGCTGTCTGAGTAAAACTCATCCAACTCACAGTTGACTTCATTGTCAATCTGCCATCCGATTACCGCCGGACTACTCCCATAGTGAGAAGCATATTTTTCCACAATGATGCGGCAAAATTTTTGATAAACAGGAGAGTTATAATTGTAGTGCCTTCTCGCACCGTGGCGGTAAAGATTTCCGTCCTGATCTGCGTTGAGCACCTCCGGATACTTGTCCGTCAGCCATGCCGGGGGTGTTGCCGTAGGAGTACAGAAAATAACCTTCATCCCTTTCTTCTGTGCAAGCTCTAAGAACCTGTCGAAGAATTCGTATGTATATTCGCCTTCTTTTGGCTCCGTCAGATTCCATGCAAATTCCGCAACACGGACGACTTCGATTCCTGACCGAAGCATCCGGTCCAAATCTTCTTCCCACAAATTCTCATCCCAATGCTCCGGATAATAACAGGTTCCCAACACCAATCGTTCTCCATTGATTATCGCTCTCATGACCATTCCTCTTCTTTCTGTAGTATTCTTTACTGTTCTTAGGGCAGGACCTTTGTCAGCACGCTCCCCTGCCAAACAGCAGATTTTTATTCCAGGTTCTTCGTATAAATCGCCCAGTTCTGCTCCCCATCATCCTCTACTTTCACATCTTTGAAGCTCTGGATATAAGACTTAAACTGAGAATATCCATAGTCATGCACCTTAAAATCGCCGAATTTGTTTCGAATCCGATTTCCCAATGTTCCTAATGACACCCCCTGCTTTCCTGCACTCTTAATCTGATGCAGGATATATTCCTCCTGCAGTTCCTTCCTGCTCTTATCCTCATACAGCATCACTGAGACTTTTGTCCCGTCCTGCTTCAGTTTCAGTCTGGGGAATGTTTCGAGAAACTTTGACAAAAGGCTGTATCCGTACCGACGCACATCAAAATCAGGATACAGCTTTAGTAGACGACTCCCAACTTCGCCGAGTCCGGTTTCTCTGTCGTCGTTCTGATTTTCCATAATAATCTTCACCACGTCTTCTTCAATCTGGCTCTTAGCCACACCTACGCTGGTGCGCTTTGTCTCTTTGACCGCAGCAGAAGACGAAACTTTTTCCCCATTGTCCATGGTACTGTCCTCCAACAGCAGTTCCAAGACCGTAAAAATATCGCAGGCTTTCCTAAACGGAATCGGCGTCTTATCTTCTCCCATACCGATTACGTTCTTGCCGCTCTCCCGCAGCCGACTCGCCAGTTTCGTAAAGTCACTGTCACTGGACACCAGACAGAACCCCTCTAACTCACTGGTGTACAGAATGTCCATTGCGTCGATGATCATGGCTGAATCAGTCGCATTTTTTCCATATGTATAGCTGAACTGCTGAATAGGAGTAATGCTGTTTTGCAAAAGCACCTCTTTCCAGCTTTGGTTATACGGGCTCGTCCAATCCCCGTAAATCCGTTTATATGTAATATTTCCATACTTGGACAATTCGTCCAAAATAGGCTTAATGTATTTTGCAGAAACATTGTCCGCATCAATCAAAAGAGCAATTCTATCATCCATTTGTATTCCTCCGTCTGCGCTCTTTTGCATCCTCTGCCTCTGCATGCAGCGCCTCTAAATTTTTTTTTCCGTTTAAAATGTATTCTTTTTCCATACCTCGCCTTTCATGTCTTTCCATAAGAATGTTCTGTTTTCAAATACCATGTACCCATGCGGAGAGTCTTCCTTTGGAATGGATACGGAACCCGGATTGAGATACCAGAATGTGCCTCTGTTCTCACATGCCGGAACGTGTGTATGCCCATTCAGCAAAATGTCTCCCTTCTTCAGCATAGGAGGTGCATCCGGATGAAACACATGCCCATGCGTAGCAAACATCGTCAGTCCTTCAATCTCCAAAAGGCAATATTCTGCCATCATAGGAAATTCCAGAACCATCTGGTCCACCTCTGTGTCACAATTCCCCCGCACGCAAAGCAGATTCTGCTTTACTTTATTGAGCATAGAGATAACTTCCTTCGGTGCATACCCCCTGGGAAGTTCATTACGTGGTCCATGGTATAAAATATCTCCTAACAGCAGAAGGCGGTCTGCGCATTCTCTATCATAAGCCTCAAGCATCTGCCGGCAATACCAGGACGAACCATGTATGTCTGACGCAATCATGAGTTTCATAGTTTTTCCTCTCTTCTTTTGTAACCACTTGCAACGCAAGTGATTGCCTACTTGCCCGCCATCTGCGAAGCAGATTTTCATGCGGGCAATTCCCGTATCTTTTTTCATACGATACTTTACATTCTTCTTTAAAATTGCGGAGAAATAACATCCATAAATTCATTTCTCCGCAGTTCCTTATGCACTTCATATTTAGTATATCCTAAAACCATCGTGAACGTCAAATCATTTATCTGTAAAAATCCCCCTAGTTTCGGGATGTTGTACAAAATCCCGAACGATTACAGTTTATAAGACAGCTTGTGCCTCTTCAAGATGGTGCAGCCTGCATCTCACAGCGCCCCCCGCATCTGCGCCGCCACACTTCCTGACGCATCAATCAAAACGACCGCCCGGTTCTGTGCCGCCACATTTTCATCCATCCCCTCATCCTTCTGATCATCTTTATAAAAAGGATTATCATACCCTGTTCCAACAGTCTCCAGTCGGATCGGATCAACGCCATTTTCCACCAACAGCTCTTTCACCACCAAGGCCCGTTTTTCTGACAAACTGATACAGCTTTCCAAATCTCCGAATTTTGCTGTTGTACCCACCAACATTGCGCGAAATTCGGGGTGCTTCTTCATGTATGCAGCTACACCTTCCAAGGCTGTTTTTGCAGCCTCCCTGTCCACCAGTTCATCGGTGTCTGCGAGAAATGCAATGGTTTCTTCGTCAAAGCTCACAGCATCGACTTCCGCCAAATTAATCTCTTTTAAGACCAATGCAGACGCTCTTTCCATAACAGTCACTGTAGAAACTTGCGGAACTTCCCCTTCCGCATAAAATGACGCCAATGGCAAATCTGTTTTAAACTCAATTTCCCCTGCACCAGCCTGCCTTAAAATTCCGTTCCAGACTTCTATCAATGTCTTCCGATTCGCTTCTGTAATCTGTGACTGCGGCTTCGCCACATCCCCAATATTAAAAAAACGGACGCAGTCTATCTCCTGAAGCTCTGGAAGCGCTCTCTGTTCTTCCAACAGGCTTATCACCTGCTCCGCCGTGATATTTTCCAGCAAGCTTTCAGAAAAATCCAACGGCGCAGCCGTAGACAGTCCGGAGTCAATCACAATCATCTCTTTTCTACCGCCCTCCTCAGCACTTAACTGACGCCCTGCCAAAGTAATTGCAGATAGAAGGTCGCTTTCCGCAGTTTTTGCAAACATCTGGTCCGCCATGTTCACAATCTGCTTGGCACGCTCCTCGGCAATCGCCTGGTATTTCTCGGAGCTCAACCCGGACTTTGTCTCCGGAACCGTAACTACGGACGCATAGGGTGCACCGTCATTTACAATGAGAGAAATGGTGGAGCCGCTCTGGGTACATGCTTCCAGAACAGAGTCATACATGACAGAGGTATTCACACGCGGCGCATTTGCATGGGCACCAATGATGACCGCCAAATGGATTGGCCCGCCGTCTTTTTCATCTGCGAAACCACATCCTGCAGCCAGTGCCGCTGTCAAAAAAATGATTCCTCCAAGAGATAACATTTTACGCCTGTTTCGTGCTCGTTTTGTTCTCACAGCTTCATCCCTCCTATTGCCTGTACCAGTTTACTTTCCTCCAGAAGAAGGGTGGCAGCATTGGCTGTCCCATCCTTTTCTGCAAGCCGTCTTCTGGCATGAATCTTGAAATACTGCCTGTAAAGTTCAATCTGTTTGCGCATGGTGTCGTACTGCTCCTTGTCATATTCCGCAAGATTGCACTCTTCTAATTCCTGCTCAAGTTCCGTAATCTGAACCTGATATCCGTCCCGCTCCTGCCTCAGCCTGACATTTTGCAGACGAAGAAACTGCCTCCTTTTTCTGTAGGGGTCTTTTTCGTAGCTTAGCCCAAAACAAACCGCACTGGTTGCCAGGGGTTCCAACAAGAGAATAAGCGCACAGGCATTCTGTGCCATAGTAGGGCCTTGCATATTTACTTCCTGCGTGTCAATATCTCCTAAAATGAGAAGCCCTGATTCAGAGGCAAATAATTCCTCTCTGGAAGTCCATCGCAGGATTGCCGTGGATACGAAAAGAAGAAGGAATACTCCTGCAAATGCTGTCATCTGCACTTTTTTTAAGTGAGAAGTATCTTCTTTATCATTCAGACAGAGCGCAAGAAGCACCGGAGCGATATTCAAGACGCCTGCTATCACTATCGTGATGATGATGGTCAGCACCTGCTGCTGTGTCATTTGCAGTTCAAAAATATTGTATAAAGTGGCCATATCTGCAATCATACAAATCAAAATAATCAAGTTTTTTACCCATGTATTTTGCAGAAAAGTCTGCCCGGCGTTCTGCTTTTCAAGTTCCGCTTTTACTACAGCGCGGTTTTGCTTCCTTCGTATGCTCCGCATTTGCCTTCCTCCTTACCTTAAGGTAGCGCCTCTTGATTTTCTAAAATCTGCATCTCCACTTCCTGTTTTTCTAATTTTAACCGTTGAAGCTCTACGTTTTGCAATTCTCTGATTCCGAGACAAGCCTGCTTATGCGCCTGTGCTTGTCTATCAATATCGGTAATACCGAGATTGCAGGTAATATTGATAATCGAATCAAAATAATTTTCATTATACTTGTCACAATCCACACTCGACAAAAAGGTATCAATCTCATCATCCAGTGATTTTGAAAATTCATAAATCCGTTCTGGGAATTTGTATGTAACCGGCCGTATCCCTACATGTTTTGCGGCATGTCCAACCCCTGCATCAAAGTCGACTGCTTTACAGCCGGAAGGTAATTCTATCGGCTTTAAGGTCCTTCTAAACATTCTATTTAATCTTTCCCGCATAACGTATAACCTCCTTCATATAGTCATCATCCTCTTTGTGACGGTTGTGGTATAAATGGTATGCACGATTTTCAATACTGACCTCCGGCACGGCCTTTGTACTCCATTCCCGGTTTCCCCAATGGTACAATACTCCGTGGCAATAGCAGGATAACAGGGCACGCATCCTGGCTGCAGCCGCAAGAAGCTCCTCCTCCATCACGATCTCGCTGGTCTCCAAGCTTTTCTGTAAACGAATCATCTGGTCAAACAGCTCCTTTTTCTTAGATTTCAAAGATTGTCTTGCCTGCCGTATAGATTCTTCTGCCCGTAGGTCCTGTATGGACTTAGATGATTTATTTTTTGTAGAATGAGGAGAATCATCTTGTTCCAAAGAAGCATATTCAATAAATAATTTTTTCAGTTCCATCCGTACAGGCGATAGATTTTCCTCCATTTTTTCCATCATCTTCGCACAATAATATTCAAAATCCTCCTGTTTTCTCTTGATAAATCCGGACTGCATACATCCCCATTCATCTATGCGGATAAATCCTTTTCTGGCATGATGCCAGCCTGACATAAACACCAGAAAGCGTGGTGTATTGAGACCTTTTAACCGATTTGCAGAATGCCTCAAATTATGAGTCCCATATCCCATGTATGTATCCGCGCATTTCCTGTCATATAATCCTCTGTGATTTCTCATAATGACTCCGTATGTATCTTTTCCTTTCCTAATTTTCCCAGATTCCGATTGCCAATACAGTCATATCATCCTGAGGCGGCTTGCCTGTCCAATTCAGCACCTGCTCTAAAACATGCTGAGCCATTTCCTTTGGATTGACTAAAAGGGTGCCCTGAATGATTGTCTCTAGCAAAATATCCTGCTCTCCCACGGGAAGAGCATCCATCACTCCGTCTGTGACCATTATCACAAAATCTCCATTATGAAGCTCCCGTTCCACAGAATCAATCTCAATCTGATGCAATACCCCTATGGGCAGGCTGGTGGAACTTAGATGCTCAACCTTCTCTTTCTGACGGATAAATGTAGCGGAGGCTCCCGCTTTAATCAGCTCACATTTTCCGGTATACAAATCAAAGACACTCATATCAATAGTGGAATAATGGATTTCCTCACGTCCCATCACCAGAGTCGTATTAATCATCTGAATTGCTGTTTTTTCCGGAAATCCCGCTTCCAACAGTTCCTCCAAAAGTTCAATCACCAGAGTGCTCTCCCTGCATGCATTTTCACCGGAACCCATTCCGTCACACAATGCCACCGCTTGTTTTCCTCCCGGCAGGGCCAGTGTCATAAAATTATCTCCGGAAATCTGGCTGCCTCCTTTCCCAATCCGGGCAACTCCCTGCAAAGTGTAAAATGCAGGTCCCTCCTGGCAGATGACCGTCGTATACTCCCGTCCCAATGTCTGGACGCCGATTCCATCAGCTACAAACCGCCTTCCCATCACGTCCGACACAATCTTTACCAACTCTTTCAGGGTAATATTGACATCCTGCATGGCACGCGCGGTAATATGTACTTCGTATTTGCCTTCCCGGTTCATAAAGAAATTCGTATAAAGGACACGAACTCCTTGTTTTTTCATGGCCGCTATTAACCGTTTTTCCAGGCGGTCATCAATAAATAAACTGTCCTCCAACTCTTTTGCCGTCATCCGAATCATATCTGCGAATGTATCCATCTGAATAGCGCAGCCTTCCCTGCTCTGTGCGATACGGTTTGTCCACATCATATTCTGTCTGGCATCATGAAATGCATCCAACATTTTCCGCAGGAAACGCGGCGCCATAATACAACGTTGCTGCAGTTTCCGTTTCGTCTCCGTATTCAGCTCATTTCCATAGGAATCCACCGCTGAAAGGATTTCATAGCCCATTTGGTATGTATGGACAAAATTCTCCCCCCAGCACCAGGAACATTTCTCGCATTCCTGGCAGACCTTCTCCTTCACCGACTCAAACATTTCGTCGATTTCCTCGCTTGTAAAGGATTTCTTTTTCTCCCCCATCTGCAAAAATGTATGGGAAAGCTGCTTTAAGGAATCTGCAAATTTTTCAATCTGCGTCACATATGGGCTGGTATGTAAAACTTGTCCATCTTCCATCAGACTACCTCCTAGTTTAATCGGAGTACTCACGGAATGTCAGCCATAAGACTGGGTGCAAACGACTTTCCGGGAGTGCTCAAGCATAGCACCTCCTCACCAGAGGCAGCAAAAAAACTCCAGGAATTCTCCTGGAGTTTCTCTTTCGTATCTATTCTTCCGGCTGAAATAAAATCTCATTCGGATCTACCAGACCAAGTTTTTCTTTTGCCACATCCTTGATGTAGTCCTCACTTTGTATATATTCTGTATACTCTTTTACTTCTTCAGTGCGGGCATTCTGCTCTTCAATCTGTGCCCGAAGTTCTGCTTCCTGCTGCTTATATACCTGATTCCGCCCATACAGACTCACCGAATTCACCGCCAGAACTGCTGCCAACAGCCCCAAAACGGTACAGATAACCACTACACTTCTCTTATGCTGCCGGAAGATTGACGAATTCTTTCGCCTCTGCTGCCTGTCTGCAGGTCTTTTTTTCTTCTGCCCCATATAAATTCACCCATTATTAATCCCTTGATAAGCTCCCCTAATACAAAACGAATAAGCTGCATGAAATCCCCTTTTGTCTCACACAGAGTTTCTCTTGCTTGTACTAAACATTTTATTCGTTTTTCTTCTTTTTTTCAAGGCTATTTTTCCACTTTGCCAATGTTTTTTTCAACAAAATTTTACAGAAAAATGCCAGAAAATTCCCAACTACAATCCCTAGTATGAAGAACCATCTGACACTGCCATAAGTTGTATGATACATCTGCCGGAACAGATAAATGCTGATTCCAATCCAATAAAAAAAATCTTCAATACTAACAGCCGCGGCAGAATGACTGATAAGCGTCCTCAAAAGCAGCAGGATTTGATAGCTGGAAAATGTAACGATTCCCGACAGGCCCGCGTACAAAAAAATCACGGCCTCTTTTCCAATCCCAAGCATCATAGATTTTGCCTACTTAAATAATTTTGAAAAGAAATTATCGTTCTGACCGCCTGCCTGGCTCACACTGGAATATGCGATACTGTCAATATTCCCGGAAAGGTCTACCTCGCCCTTCTCTACACTGAGCCTATTCACATGCAGGTCCGTCCCTTTCACCATCAGCATCCCCTGCTCTGTCTCCAACAGGATTTCATTCAGGTCAAAAGAAAGCACATCGAGCACTCCTGTCACCATACTTGTCTTCCGGTTGTTCACAACCAGCTTGTGCGCCTTTGCAGGCTGCCGTTCCTCCATATCCGTTCCCCCTTCGCTTATCAGCAACAGTCATCACTGTCCTATTCAAAACAATCATTCTATACCCTTTTATATATATGAAGGATTCAACCAGATTATGACTAAAAATCAGGGGGTATCTTTTAAACTAATATTCTTATAAATATTTAAACAGTTCCTTTGCTTCTTCCTTTTTCGTTGTATCCTGGATATCAAGCACTTCTACCTTCACGTTCTTTGTACCGAACTGGATTTCAATGACATCCCCAACCTTCACTTTTACAGAAGCCTTCGCTACCACACCATTTACCATAACACGACCTGCGTCGCAGGCATCATTTGCCACGGTCCTTCTCTTGATCAGTCGTGACACTTTTAAAAATTTGTCTAATCTCATCTTATTTTCCCTTTTCTTTGTTATAATACGAAAAAAATGCCTGCATGATTTATCATACAGGCATTCCACATCCTAATTAGTTCACAGCATCCTTCAAAGCCTTACCTGCTTTGAATTTTGGAGCCTTGCAAGCTGCAATCTTCATTGTCTTGCCGGTCTGCGGATTTCTTCCTTCTCTTGCTGATCTTGAAGTAACCTCAAATGTACCGAATCCAACTAACTGAACCTTCTCGCCCTTCTTCAGTTCTTCCGTTATAACGTCAACGAAAGCCTTCAAAGCTTTCTCAGCATCTTTCTTAGAAATTTCTGCATTCTCTGCGATCGCTGTCACTAATTCTGTCTTATTCATGGATGTTTCCTCCTCTTTACTGTACTAGAATAACATTCATTCTAATGCTTCATTCAGGCAGTATATTTACATGCCAAGCATGCCGGAATTTTTGCCTATGCATACTGTTATACCTGTTTCCGAAACCTTTGTCAAGGTATTTCAACTCTTTTGCGCCATTTTGAATATTTTTTACTGCTTTTAACAGCGATACCTATGGATTGTTCCTCAGTTTGAGCTCCTTAAGCCCTGATATTATAACATTTTATCAATCATAGCCAGAACTTCTTTTCCCATAGCAGCAGATTTTGTATCTGCATCTTCCAGAGAAGTTCCCTTTACGCCATAGTAGAATTTTACCTTCGGCTCTGTACCGGAAGGTCTTACACAAAGCCAAGCATCATCACTCAGGTCATAGTAGAGTACATTAGAACTCGGCAGTCCTGTACCTGTTACTTCTCCGGTCGCCATATCCTTGATTGTATCTGCCTTGTAGTCTCTTGCCTTGAGCACCTTGTAGCCTGCAATCTCTGTCGGAGGATTCTTCCGCAGTGTCTCTAAGATCTCCTGAATCTTGGCAAGTCCTTCAATTCCCTTTAAGGTGATGGACTGGATATCATCTTTGTAATATCCGTAGCGGTCATACAATGCAATCATGGCATCCCACAGGTTCATGCCCTTTGTCTTATAATAAGCAGCCGCCTCACACAGCGCCATTGTTGCTACAATTGCATCCTTGTCCCTCGCATGAGTTCCGATCAGGCAGCCGTAACTCTCTTCAAATCCAAACAGATATTCTCCCTTACCGCTTGTCTCAAATCCAAGAATCTGCTGTCCAATGAATTTGAATCCGGTCAGGCATTCAATCAAATCTACTCCATAATATTTTGCAATCGCATCGGCCATATTGGTGGTAACGATTGTCTTGATAAACTTGCCGTCCTCCGGCAGTCCGCCATCCAGTTCTTTTTTCTGTCCAATTTCATAATCAGCCAGGAGGCATCCGGACATATTTCCGGTCAGAGTATGATACTCGCCGTCCTTATCCTTCACACGAACGCCAAGACGGTCCGCATCCGGGTCTGTCGCAAGCACGATGTCCGCATCTACCTCTTTTGCCAGTTTTAAGCCCAGTTCAAATGCTTCCGCTGCTTCCGGATTCGGATAGGATACGGTCGGGAATTCGCCATCCGGCAGTTCCTGCTCTTTTACAACATATACATTTTCAAATCCAAGCTCTTTTAAAATACGGCGTGCAGGAATGTTGCCTGTGCCGTGGAGCGGTGTATAGACAATCTTCAAATCCTTCGCTGCTGCGTCAATGGCATCCTGATGCTTCACCTGCTTCTTCAGCTCTGCGATATAAGCGTCGTCAATGTCTGCCCCAATGGACTCATAAAGTCCTGCTGCCTTGGCATCCTCCAGAGACATCGTCTTCATAGTGGTATAATCTTCAACAGCTTTCACCTCATCCATGATGCCTTTGTCATGAGGCGGTGTAATCTGTGCGCCGTCTTCCCAATATACCTTGTATCCATTATACTCCGGCGGGTTGTGACTTGCAGTGATATTGATACCTGCGATACAGGAAAGCTTCCGAACCGCATAGGAAAGCTCCGGGGTTGGACGAAGGGATTCAAACACATATGCCTTGATTCCGTTCGCAGCCAGGCACAGTGCCGCCTCATCCGCAAATTCTGGGGACATCCGGCGGGAATCAAATGCGATTGCAACTCCCTTTTCTGCGCTTCCGTTCTTAATAATATAATTGGCCAGTCCCTGGGTTGCCTTTCTGACCGTGTAAATATTCATACGGTTTGTCCCGGCTCCGATAATTCCGCGAAGTCCGGCAGTTCCAAATTCCAAGTCCATATAAAAGCGCTCTTTTATCTCATTGTCATCCGCCTGGATACCTTCCAGTTCCGCTTTGGTATCGGCGTCAAAATATGGATTTGACAGCCATTCCTGGTATCTTTCCTTGTACTCCATCATTGTACCTCCTGATATTTAATCTATTTACCGAACTATTCCCTGATACCCCTCCAAATCTGCTCTGCAGACAGGCACATCCGGCAGAATAGTTGCTTGTTTGTCTATTATACATCAGGTTTCTATAAAAAGGAAGAGAATATCTTTTGTAAAAATTATAATTTTTTTGGTGGTTACAGGCTCCATGCAATTCACACAACTGCTTCTATAATGGTATATTCCTTAAAATGATATTCCTTCACGCCAATCTCTTTCTTTTTGTTAAAATTGAAACTAAGCATATACCCTTTTTTCAGATGATAATCCTCCAGGTAACCAATGAGCTGTTTTTCACCTCGTAAATTATATTCCTCACCGTGGTATATCTTCATTTCAATAATATATTGCTTTCCCATATAGTCAATAATCAGATCCGTCCTGTCCCTGCTTCTTGTACGAGATTCTATATAGTAATTGCCCATCCCATTGATCAACGGACGGATATAGAGCAGAAAAAGCTTTCGTCCATTATCCTCAATAAATTTTTCCGTTCTGTCACCAAAACTTTCTGTAAAATGCTGCACAAATTTCTTTAGCACAAGTTCCATATTAAGTCCGTTTTTGCGAATAAATTGATTCTTACTCTGCTGACCTGCGTCGTAAGTTTCACTTCCAATTGCTTCCTCCGCAATAAACAAATTATAAAACCATATTTCAAAGATGCGGTTGGCAATCGCAACCTGACCTGCGTCATCCTTCAGAAATCCAAACATGGTTCCTATAGAAACAAGTTCTGCCCCCATATTATATGGTATACTTTTTCCACAGAAAAGAATGTCATATAACAAACTGCGCAGTCCCGAATAGTCCTTCACTTTTTTTGCCATATCATCGAACAAGGAATTCGATTCACTAACCACTCCTCTGACCGCATCCAAAATTCCCTTATGAGTCCATATATCTTTGTGAGCTGTTTTTATATACATATGATCCAACAATTGACAAATTCTGGATACCAAATACGGATATCCGGAAGTATAGTCATATATTTCTTCCGCGACATCCATCCTCTTCATACCAATTTTATGGTCCGTGTCATACTCCTTCAGCATATCTTCAATCTGTATGGCAGAAAAGCTCATGTCTATATCAAAATCGGCGGCAATGTTCCATGGGCTATTATCCCTGTGTTCTTCATCCGGCCGCATTTTTCTCTTAAGGTTCTTGATATCGCAAACCCCTGCCAGAATCACTGACCGGAATGTAGTAAATCGTTTTCTATTAATATAATATCCCCGCAGCTGCGCAAGGAAATCAAGAAACACCTGATTGTTCGCAGCACTGTCCACTTCATCGACCATCAGAATGATGTCTCTGTAAATCCTGCCGCAAAGAGTACTCAATGCCTGAAATAATTCTACTAATTCATAACTTTCCATAGAAGCAGCATAATCCGCCGCAAATTCTTTAATCGCGTCTTCATATTCTGATTGTATGCTGTCTGGATTTGCCCGGAAAGACTTCACAAACGCCTTAGCAAACGCAAGCGAAAAACTGTTTTCATTTTTAAATTTCGCATGGCTCATCTGCATCTGGAAATCCATACTCACCACAAAATATTCATGGTTCAAATATTCCGAAAGTGCATGAAGCATGGTTGTTTTTCCAAATTGCCTTGCCCTGTTGATCGTAAAGTACTTTCCATCGTCAACAAGGCATTTTACTTGAGTTAACCGCTGTTCCAGATTGACCATATA
Source organism: uncultured Lachnospiraceae bacterium (assembly GCA_947564305.1). The sequence continues at coordinate 19,942 of CANOBT010000015.1, forward strand.
ATGCTTTTCCGGTTCGCAGATTCCTGTGGTATTAAAAGAGCGGGGCATGCTATTTATACGGCGCTTTGCAATGCCAGGCATTTCCGCTGCCTTCAATGATGTAGTATACTTCAAAAGAAACACCTCATTTCCTGAAAATCCTTCCTACACTTACTATACACTGAACATGCTCTTTTTACAACTTTAGATTTTGTCCATCTCAAATTCCACGTTGCTTATTTTCGGCATTTCCAATATACTGAAATGAAAATTGAAAAAGCCATCTACGGTGTAAAATTCCAAAAAATAACGACAGTTTTCCCGAAAAACTCAGAAAAAATCAGCACAATACGGTGATGAAAATGATAACCTCTGCAATTTGCGACGACGAGCCGCTCATGGTGCAGGAACTCTCCCAACCAGCGTTTCTCTTTGAGTGTGCTGCTGAACATTTCATGACATCCGTAAAACATTTCAAGACAAAAATATTGAAATTACATTCCAGGGCAATACAATGGATTTATATACCATTACTTATTAGATTGGAGGAAGAATCAATGGAACCGATTTCAAATGCGGTACGCATGCCCGCAGCACTCACGAATGTAAAAGAACCGTCCAATGAGTTGCAGCAAAAGGATGTTTGGCAACCCGAAAACAATATGCAAAGCAGTCCTCAAAAACCCAGAATGGATGAGTATATTCCGGAAAGAAAGCAGGATACCGGCAACCGTCAGTTTATGAACGGCAATGTAGATGCCCCGGAAAAGAAAGTTTCCTCAGACGAGGAAAAGAAATGCACCGTCAACACCGATAAGGTAGACCGGGAAATTGAAAAGTTGAAAAAGAAGCAAAAAGAGCTGAAACAGCAGATTCATTCAGAAACAGATGCTTCCAAAGCCGAAAGACTGGAACGGGAACTGGCACAGGTTGAGCGTGAATTACAGCAGAAAGATAATGATACTTACAGACGGCAGCATTCTGCGTATACTTATTCTTAAATTTTTACTGTCCCCAGGCATCTGCATGATGTCTGGGGACAGTACACTATTATTATGCTTTTGTAAGGTTATGAAACGAAAATATCTTTTGCTTCCAGGCTAATTTAAGTACCGTTGGAAAGTTTCATAAAAGAAACCCGAATATCTTCTCCAAAAAACCCGCCTTCTCTTCCGTCTGCAAAACCGCTGTCTGTAGTTTCTCCACACTTTTCTCCGGAATCCATGCCTTGTTAGAATGGTAATACGCGTTTGCAGTCTTCCAGAATTTTTCAGGGTAGGCGATTTTCAGCGCAATCATCTCCAATTCCTCTGACGTCAACGGGCGGATTTCCGCATAGGCTTCCAACATATCACGCCCCAGAGATTCTTTCCATTTATGTTTTTCCATGACTTTCCGCAGGAAATAATACAGGTCTAAAACCTGCACGTCCAGACGGAAATGGTCGAAATTGGTAGTTGCCGCCGCACCGCCTGCCTCCGGAAGCATGAGTACATTATGGTAGTTATAGTCTCCATGCACCAAAAGCCCCCTGGCCAGGCTTTCCTGATACAGCTTTTCATATCCGGACGCTTCCAGCCGTTTCGTGACCTTCGATGCCAATTGATACATATTTTCAAAATATTTTAAAAAGAGATATTCAAACTCCCCTTTATTCACTTTGTTTCTTATATAATTACGGACTTTTTTCAATTCCCGGTTATGGCAGAGAAATTCCTTCTGCAGATGCCTTCCCTCCGGCGGGCGTAAAGAAGTATCCGGCATACAAGACGCTGTCCCTGCAGAATACTGTACCGACTCTGACAGACACGATATGCTATCCGGCCATCTCATCATTTTATGAAGCCTCGCCAGATTCCTGCATGCCTCCAGCACATCCGTTTCCCGGCGCACATCACACTCACGTCCAATATACCATTTTTTCAACATATATTTGGACTGACCGCGCAATGTACTGACCAGTTCCTTTTCTTTATTCAAAACCGGAATATCCACATTGGGATACCCACTTGACTCTAAGTGACATAATAATGTATACAATAAAAGAGCGCGCTTTTCAGAAACTGCCGCTTCTTTCAACACCATTGTCCCTTCCTTTGTCTCGCAAAAAAACGCACCCCTGATCTTACGGGTGCTTATCACTTCGACGTCGTATTGCTCCAAGACTTCCAACTCGTACTCTCTCATGGCTGCCCCCTCATATTATATTCACCATCTTATGGTCCATCACAACTCTTTCTAATCTATGAGGGAAACAGCCCGGGTATGCTAAAGTCCAAGCTTTTCTTTTACATAATCACACAAAAGTTCTTTTTTATTACAATCCGGGTCATCAATGACCCATTCCAAAAGTTCCTGGAGCATACTGCCCAGCTCATGTCCCGGCTTCATGCCGAGAGCCAGAAGATCCTTCCCGCTGACTGCCAGACCGCGTAAATTGACACAATGCCCTTTAATCAGTGTTTCCTGATACAGCTCCCGCATCTGAATAATATTTTCTACTTTCTCACGCTTCTGATACACGTTCTGTGCCTTGATATCCGCCAGACGCACGGCCAAATAATAAGGAAACAGCTCCACTCCAATCCGGTTCATGGCACGCCGGACGTTTTCCGGGGTTGCCTCCACACGGTAATCGTGGTAGCACACCAGACGGGTGACCTTTTTAATCGTATCATTATCAAACTTCAGACGACGCATCACCGTATTCGCAATCTCCTCGCTTACAATGGCATGTCCTTTGAAATGGTCCCGCCCATTCTCATCCGTCGTTTTCATTGCCGGTTTTCCCATATCGTGGAACAGCATCGTCAAACGCAGAATCTTATCCCTTTTCACGTTTTTTATGGCATGGATAGTATGCCCGGCCACATCATATTTGTGATGGGGAGTATTCTGCTCTACACCTACCATCTCATCCCATTCCGGCAGGATAACCTTCGTAATCCCGAGACGATATGCTTCCTGGAGCTGCTCCGGATGCGGAGAAACCAATATTTTCAGCAATTCTGTCCGAATCCGCTCAGCACTTACATTCTGCAGAGTCGGGGCCAGTTCTTTGATAGCATCCTCCGTAGACGGTTCGATGGAAAATCCAAGCTGCGCCGAAAAACGGACGGCACGCAGAATCCGCAGGGCATCCTCCGCAAACCTTTCCTTTGGGTCTCCCACACACCGAATCAGGTGATGGTTCAGGTCTTTCATTCCTCCGAACGCATCCACCAGACGCACCTCATCATTATATGCCATCGCATTGATCGTGAAATCCCTGCGTTTTAAATCCTCTTCCAGTTTATTCGTGAACCGCACTTCTTTCGGATGACGGTTATCCTCATAGGCGCCGTCAATGCGGTACGTAGTCACTTCAAAGCTGTCCTTTCCCAGAAGCACGGTCACAGTCCCATGTTCAATTCCGGTATCCACCGTCCGGCGGAACATCCTTTTGACTTCCGCCGGTTTCGCCGAGGTGGTAATATCCCAGTCCTGCGGTCTTTTCGCCAGGATGGAATCCCGCACACATCCGCCCACAGCATAGGCTTCATGCCCGTGCAGCTGCAGGTTCAAAATAATCATCAATACTTTATTTGGCAATACAATCTTCACACGAACACATCCTTCTTGTTTCTGCAATCGTTACAATCTTATCGGACCGGGTGCCGTACAGCAAAATGCACAGCACCGTCAGCTGCAGCCTAGAGCTCACAGTTATTCACTGTCCGCGGGAACGGCACCACGTCCCGGATATTGGCCATACCGGTAAGGTACATCACGCAGCGTTCAAATCCCAACCCAAATCCTGCATGACGGGTGGAGCCGTATTTCCTCAGATCCAGATAAAACTGGTAGTCTTCCTCTTTTAAGTTCAATTCCTGCATCCTGGCGCGCAGCTTCTCATAGTCGTCTTCCCTCTGGCTGCCCCCGATAATTTCTCCGATTCCAGGCACCAGACAATCCACTGCTGCGACCGTCTTCCCATCTTCATTCTGTTTCATATAAAATGCTTTGATTTCCTTCGGGTAATCTGTCACAAATACAGGGCGTTTGAAAACCTGCTCTGTCAGATACCGCTCATGCTCAGTCTGCAGATCACATCCCCAGGATACCTTATACTCGAACTTGTCATTGTTCTTGCTCAAAAGCTCAATGGCCTCTGTATAGGTGACTCTCGCAAAATCAGATTCCACTACATTTTTCAGACGTTCCAACAGTCCCTTGTCTACAAAGGAATTAAAGAATTTCATTTCTTCCGGCGCCTGCTCCATAACATAGGAAATCACATACTTCAGCATTGCCTCTGCCAGTTCCATGTCATCGTCCAAATCTGCAAACGCAATCTCCGGCTCAATCATCCAGAACTCCGCCGCATGGCGGGTGGTGTTGGAATTCTCCGCACGGAAAGTCGGTCCGAATGTATAAATGCTGCGGAATGCCTGAGCATAGGTTTCACCGTTCAGCTGTCCGCTGACAGTCAGGCTGGTTTCCTTTCCAAAGAAATCCTCTGTGTAATCCACACTTCCGTCCGGATTCTTTGGAAGGTTTTCCATATCCAGCGTGGTCACACGGAACATCTCTCCCGCGCCTTCACAGTCACTTCCCGTAATCAGAGGGGTATGCACATACACGAATCCCCTTTCCTGGAAAAACTTGTGGATGGCATATGCTGCCAGAGAACGCACACGGAATACCGCCTGAAAAGTATTCGTCCTTGGACGCAGATGAGAAATCGTCCTTAGATACTCAAAGCTATGCCTTTTCTTCTGCAATGGATAATCCGGTGCGGATGCGCCTTCTACCGTTACTTCTTCTGCCTGAATCTCAAACGGCTGCTTCGCCTGGGGGGTTGCTACCAAAGTTCCTCTCACGACAATAGCGGCCCCTACATTCTGCTTTGAAATCTCCTGGAAGTTGTCCATCTTATCATGATAAACAATCTGCAATGGTTCAAAGTAAGAGCCATCATTCACTACGATAAATCCAAAGGTCTTAGAGTCACGGATACTGCGGATCCATCCTCCGACCGTCACTTCCTTGTCCAAATAGTCTTCTCTGTTTTTAAACAATTCCCGAATCGTAACTAATTCCATATGATAACACTCCTTTATTCTTTGTATATATTCTCCACAGGATTCCATGTCCTTCCTGCTGAAACACGTACTCCATCCTGTGCCTCTCTTCCTTAGGCAGAAAAGGCGGTTTTACGCATTATGCACAGTTCCTTACCATTATAAACACATTCCATACATTTCATCAACACTTTTTTCTTCATATTTTATTGTGTTTATAATAAAAAAAATGGAAATTCCTGTAAAAATACTGTTGACATTGGTTCTACCCCCCCCCTTATAATTTCTATGGACAGAAATTTGAAGAAAAGGAGAATGAAAGCTATGAATTTAAAGTTAAAAAAGAGCATTGTATTATGTTTGATCTGTACAATGCTCCTTGGTATGATGGGGATGGAGACCTCCGCTGCCGGCATCACCTATGTATATGACGATGTCGGAAGTATGTACAATCTTGTAAACAACTTCCGTCAGAGCGGACAGGGCTGGTATTATAATCAAAGCGGACAGACTGTCGAAGGACAGCAGCTCCAGCCTCTTGCCTATGATTACAATTTAGAGAAGATTGCTATGATCAGGGCCGCGGAGCTGGTACAGTCCTTCAGCCATACACGGCCTAACGGACAGGCTTCGACCTCTATGGTAATGAGCCTTGGAATGAGCTGCGGCGGCGAAAATATTGCACAAGGCACGGGTTCTCTTGGAACTGCCGATTCGATTTTTACGGCATGGAGAGAAGAGAATGAAAACTACAATGGCCAGGGCCACCGCAGAAATATGCTCAGTGTCGACGCTCCCTTTACTTCTATCGGAATCGGCCATGTACGGGCAAACGGCACCGATTACTGGGTGCATATATTTGGTTCAGGCAGCGGCGGCGGTTCCCGTGAAGACCTGAATGGAACCGGCTCCGCCCCGTCAGATCCGGAAACACCCGCGGAACCAGAAACACCAACCCAGCCGGAAACACCTCAATATCCGGTTCTTGAAGGAAGTAATGCTGTTTGGTCAAAAGACAGCGGCAGCGCAATGGTTATGAGGATTGATGCCGATTATTCTAAATTTACAGGTATCACGATCAACGGCGTTGATATAGACCCTGGTTACTATGATTCCTGGTCAGGATCCACAGTAATTTCCCTTAAACCGGAATTTCTGTCAGCCCTGGCCGAAGGACAATATACCTGCCGTGTAAACTATAACGACGGCGGTTATGCCGATGTTTCTTTTACAGTCAATGCAACGGCAGGCACACCGGGCGACACGACAGGTTCGCCGGATAATACTGACAGCACACAGAATGGTGCATCAGGTTCCCAAACCAATACGAATGGTACATCAAACACAACTTCTGCATCACAGTATGCTGTCAAATCACCACAGACGGGCGAGCATACTGCAAGCAGCACAGCATGCATGATTGTCATGTTCTTAATGCTCACATCTATTGGCTGTGCAGCAGTACGCCAGATGTCTGCAAAAAAAATACACTAGTTTTACAATACCTTCAATTCTGTCCGGATAACAAAACGCGCTGACTGCGCGTTTTGTTCTATTTTAAGAATCCCGCCGAAATCATCTTTCCATTTTTTTGCTTTTCATTCCCTCCCAAATAGGTTACAATAAAACCTGTATACAGGAGGATTTTCAAAAACCATGAACCAGAAAACTTTAACGAAATTAGAATATGATAAAATTACCGCTCTTTTAGAAGAGCAGGCGACGTCTTTCCGCGGAAAGCAGCTCTGCCGGCGCTTAAAGCCCATGACAGATCTGGAACGGATTGACACTGCCCAGAAGCAGACTGCGGCCGCATTTACCCGGATTGTCAAAAAGGGCCGCGTCTCTTTCGGCGACGCCGCCCCCATTGAAGAATCCATGAAACGCCTGGAGGTGGGCGCCGCCCTCGGAAGCGGGGAACTTCTGCGTATCTGCAAGCTTCTGCAGAATACTGCGCGTGTAAAAGCTTATGGGAGGCATGACACCCAGGAAGACTCTGCGGACTGTCTGGACTCTTTCTTTGATGCACTGGAGCCTTTGACCACATTGTCTAATGAAATCGAGCGCTGTATCCTCAGCGAGGAAGAAATCAGCGACGATGCCAGTCCTGCATTAAAAAGAATCCGCCGCAGTATCGGCGGCATCAATGATAAAGTCCATTCCACACTGAACGGCCTGGTCAACGGCTCCCTGCGCACCTATCTGCAGGATCCCATTATCACCATGCGCGGAGACCGTTACTGCATCCCGGTAAAATCCGAATACCGCGGCCAGGTGAACGGCATGATACACGACCAGTCCGCCACAGGTTCCACACTCTTCATCGAGCCGATGGCAGTGGTAAAGCTGAACAACGACCTCAAAGAACTTTATGCAAAAGAACAGGAAGAAATCCAGGTCATCCTGGCCCGGTTAAGCGAAGAAACAGCAGGATATATCGAAGAAATCCGTGCCGATTACCGTTGTCTTACGGACCTCGATTTTATATTTGCCAGAGGGCACCTTGCCTTGTCCATGAACGGAAGCCGCCCGGTCTTAAACGAAGAAGGAAGAATCCATATCAGAAACGGCAGGCATCCTCTTTTGGATTCCAGAACTGTGGTTCCGATTACCGTTACCCTGGGCCAGGATTTTTCCCTGTTAATTATTACCGGTCCCAATACCGGCGGCAAGACAGTCTGCCTGAAAACTGTCGGACTGTTTACGCTGATGGGTCAGGCAGGACTCCACATTCCCGCTTCAGACCGCTCGGAGCTTGCCGTATTTCATCAAGTATACGCAGATATCGGAGACGAGCAGAGCATTGAACAAAGCCTGAGTACGTTTTCCTCCCATATGACCAACATTGTGTCTTTTCTGCAGAAAGTGGACGAACGCTCCCTGGTGCTTTTTGATGAGTTAGGAGCGGGTACTGACCCCACGGAGGGTGCAGCACTTGCGATTGCCATCCTTTCCTATCTGCATGATCAGGGAATCCGCACCATGGCGACCACCCATTACAGTGAGCTGAAGGTGTATGCACTCTCGACTCCCGGCGTGGAAAATGCCTGCTGCGAGTTTGACGTGGAAAGTCTGAAGCCAACGTACCACCTGCTCATCGGCATCCCCGGAAAAAGTAATGCATTTGCTATATCCGGCAAACTGGGACTGCCGGACTATATCATTGATGATGCAAAAAAACGGCTCTCCGAGCAGGATATTTCCTTTGAAGATCTGCTTACAGACCTGGAAGCGGGCAAACGTACTATCGAAAAAGAACAGGAAGAAATCCAGGCATACAAGCGTGAAATGGAGCGCTTAAAATCTCAGCTCCGGCAGAAAGAGGAACGTCTGGACGAACAGAGGGAGCGCATCATAAAAGAAGCAAATGAAAAAGCCAACGCCATCCTGCGGGATGCAAAAGATGTAGCAGACGAGACTATCCGCAATTTCCAGAAGTTTGGACGGGAAAATATTTCCGCCGCAGAGATGGAAAAAGAGAGGGAGCGCCTGCGCAAAAAAATTAAAGACACGGCCACAGATTCTTCTTTGAAGTCCAAAAAGCCTAAGAAAGAACATAAACCAACAGATTTCAAGCTGGGAGAATCCGTAAAAGTGCTCAGCATGAACCTTTCAGGCACCGTCCGCTCCCTGCCCGATTCCCGTGGAAATGTGACTGTGCAGATGGGAATTTTAAGCTCTCAGGTCCATATTTCCGACCTGGAGATCATCGAAGAAAAGAATCCCTTTTCCGCACCAAAGAAAAACCACACGGGAAGCGGAAGAATTAAGATGGGCAAGTCACTTTCTGTCAGTCCGGAGATCAACCTGCTTGGCAGGACAGTAGATGAGGCTGTCATGGAATTGGATAAATATCTGGACGACGCCCTTCTCTCCCACCTGACCACAGTCCGGGTGGTACATGGCAAAGGTACCGGAGCGCTGCGAAAGGGCATTCACGAATTCCTGAGGCGGCAGAAACATGTAAAATCCTATCATCTTGCCGAATACGGGGAAGGCGACGCAGGGGTTACGATTGTGGAACTCCGATAAAAATATCCTGCAAAACACGCGATAATAATGATAGTAAGGAAGTTACACTGCCACTAAGCTCGAAATGACCTCGCTAAGTGGACAGGCAGCTATAACTCGCACGTAAGCGCCTAAGAAACAGGCGCTAAGTGCGCATAATAAGGAGATTGTATCATGGCAGCAAAACAAAAAATATTGATTGTAGACGATGATGAAAATATTGCAGAACTCATCTCTCTCTATTTAAATAAAGAATGCTTTGACACAAAAATGGTATTTAATGGTGAGGATGCCCTTACCGCATTCGAAACCTACCAGCCGAACCTGATTCTGTTAGACCTGATGCTTCCAGGTATAGACGGCTACCAGGTCTGCCGGGAGATTCGTGCAGGTTCCTCGGTCCCCATTATCATGCTCTCCGCCAAGGGGGAAGTATTTGACAAAGTTCTGGGGTTAGAACTGGGAGCTGACGACTATATCATGAAACCCTTTGATTCGAAAGAAATGGTGGCACGTGTGCGCGCCGTCCTGCGCCGCTGCCAACCGCAGAAGCAGGAAAATTCTTCTGCTGAGAAGACAAAGCGCGTAGAGTACAGCGGTCTGACCATCAACCTGACTAACTATTCCGTTGTATGTGACGGCCGCCAGGTGGAAATGCCGCCTAAAGAGCTGGAACTGCTGTATTTCCTTGCCGCCTCCCCAAATCAGGTATTCACAAGAGAGCAGCTTCTGGATCAGATTTGGGGCTACGAATATATCGGAGATACCCGAACCGTGGATGTGCATATCAAAAGGCTGAGGGAAAAAGTCAAAGACCACCCCTCCTGGTCCATCAGTACCGTCTGGGGCATTGGATATAAATTTGAGACTAAATCAGTGACTTAAAAACACAAGATTGGAGGCACGCATGAGAAGCACCCTGCATTTGAAATTTGTTTTCTTGTACATCATATTTGGTTTTCTGATGATTTTTACCGCTGCCACGCTCGGAAAGCAGCTTCTGCTGAACCGATTGACGGCAGACTCTTCGGAAGCCTTATACCGGGAAGCGAATCTTGTCGCCTCCAATTACCTCCCGTCCTATTTTTCGGAAAACTTAAGTTCCTGGAATGTCCATTCTCAGTTAAATGCCATGCGCATTTATCTGGATTCCTCACTCTGGTTCGTGGAGTCTGACGGAGCACTCATTACAGCCTCTAATCTTGAGAACACTGTGGCTCCAGAGATGATAGAGGAATTTAATCCAGCTGAAATCGGCGGCAATCAGCATGTAAAGGGAGACTATCACGGCTATTTCCAGGAGGAAGTCATTACCGTCATGGCTCCGGTCATCCAGGGATTCCATACTAAAGGCTATCTCTTGATCCACCAGCCGCTCTCTATCCTGGAGACACGCTGTTCCCGGATGATGCTGCCATTTTATATCACTCTCGGGGTCATCTTTCTTTTATCGCTGATCTTTCTGCTGGGTTTTGAATACTTTGTTTACCGGCCCCTGCGTCTCATCACAGAAGCTGCCACTCAGTATGCCTCCGGTAATCTGGATTATGAAATCCCGGTATATACACAAGATGAGATGGGATATCTTTCTGCTTCTCTGAATTATATGTCCTCCCAGCTAAATGATATGGAAGACTATCAGAAAAAAATCGTGGCAAATGTTTCCCACGATTTTCGTTCCCCCCTGACTTCCATCAAAGGCTATGTAGAGGCCATGACAGACGGCACGATTCCACCGGAGCTGCATGAAAAATATCTCAATATCATTTTATTTGAAACGGAACGTCTGACCGATTTAACAAAAGACCTGCTTACCCTGAATGAATTTGACACGAAAGAATTGATGTTGGATAAAACCCGTTTTGACATTCAGGAAATGATTAAAAATACTGCTGCTTCTTTTGAAGGAGTCTGCACGGAAAAACGGGTTTCTATTGAACTGCTGCTTTTACCTGAACCCGCATATGTTCTGGCCGACAGCCGGAAAATCCAACAGGTCCTTTACAATCTGATAGACAATGCCGTCAAATTCAGCGAAAATGAGAACGCCGTCAAGGTTGAGGTCACTCAAAAAGGCGGGAAAACCTTTGTTTCTGTTAAAGATACCGGCATCGGTATCCCCAAAAAAGAACTCAACAAAATCTGGGAACGTTTTTATAAGTCCGATGCATCCCGCGGAAAAGATAAAAAAGGGACAGGTCTGGGCCTGTCCATTGTAAAAGAAGCCATTCTGGCTCATGATGAACATATCAACGTTATCAGCACGGAGGGAGTAGGAACCGAGTTTATCTTCTCGCTTGCCCGCTCGGAATAAACGCACTGTTACTCATAGAGCATCTTCTGAACGGATTCATCATTCATATTGTCTTTTGTCAGCCAGAGATAGCTTGTATTAACCTGAGCCTCATTTCCTGCCTCCAGGACGGTTCTGGCCGCTGCTACGACGGAAGCATATCCCATTCCAAATGGGTTCTGCACTACCAGGCCGGCAATTTCTCCTGTTTCCAGAGCCTTGAGCTGCTCTTTCCCCGTGTCAAATCCTACGAGGACAATCGGGAAAGCTCCCTGGCTGGGACTGTCATGTTCTTCAGTATCTGCATCATTATCCTCAGATGCAGAAGCATCTTCTTTCTTTTCACTTCCTTCTTCTATCTCACCAGAAGTTTCTTCTACCTTTTCATCTTCCTCTGCCTCTCCCTGCACCTCTGTATTCCGGGCGGCACTGCCATCCTCTCTCCATAAATCTTCCTCATCCTGCCCTGCCTGACGAATAGATTCCAACGCAAGCATTGTAGCAGAGGAATTGGTTCCAAACATTCCTCTGAGGTTGGGATAATTTCCCATAATATACCGCACTGCTTCCATATCCGAAAAGCTGTCCTTCTCAATCTTCCTTTCCCCTTCTTTCAGCTTTTCATTCTGCTTGTCAGCCATCTCTTTCTTGATGTCATCCAGCATATCACAATAAATCACTTCCACCACATGGATATCCGGATGGTCCGCTTCCATTTCCGCCTGAAAGCTCTGCGCACGCTCCCTGGCCGTCTCAGATTTCGAGTCATGGGCAAGCACGATCACATCCCCTTTTTTATCAATCTCATCTGCCAGCTTGAACGCCCCGGTGCGGGCCGCCTCCTGGTTGTCCGTCTTGACTGTACACTGGATTCCCTGATACTGATTTCCAGAATCCAACGCAATAATCGGGATTCCGTTCTCCGTTGCAAGGTCAAACTGTACCGTGCAGGCGGCTTCATCAATACTGGCAATCCCAATCACATCCGGATAGCGCGACAACTCCTCGTCCAGAATATTCACCTGTTCATCAATGTCCTCCGTCTTTGCAGGTCCGTTGTATGTGACCTTAATCTTATCACTTCCTGTATATCCCAACTGTGCATTCAAATCCTCTGCCGCCTGCATAACCCCGTCCCTCACAGCTTCCCAATAAGAGGAACCTTCCATTTTCCCGATAATGGAAATATATGTCCCCGGCTCCAGGTCAAGGCCCTGAACGTCCCCATAGGCAGACGGAGAAATTGCATTCAAATTCGTCTGATACTCTGGCTCTACTGTTGTATCTCCTGTAAATGTCGCTTTCTTCTCCGGTTCGGCACATGCCCCAACAGACAGTGCCATTACAAATGATATCGCGACAGCTGCTATCCCTTTCCGATTCATAAAAATCATCTCCTCCATTTATGAAAACTCACACTACAATACTATACACGATTTTTATGAAAAAAAAAGGAATATTTTCTTAAATTTTTTGCGGCCGCTTAATTTGACACATTATCTGCATAAAATTCTTGTATATTTATCTCATTTGTATTAGAATAAAGAAAGCAATAATCCTATTGCAATAATAAAAAGGAGGATACATACTATGGCACGCGTTATTAGTGATGAATGTGTTAGCTGCGGTACCTGTGAGGCTGAATGTCCAGTAGGCGCTATTTCCGAAGGAGATGGAAAATACGTTATTGATGCTGACGCATGTATTGACTGCGGAGCATGTGAAGGAGCATGTCCTACAGGTGCAATCGCTGAGGCATAATTCCGTCAGATATGTTACCGGAAGCTGCTCTTTATCAAGCAGCTATAATGGGCATTTACAGGATGTATAACACACTCTGTAAATGCCCATTTTGTGTTTCTGCGTAGTTGGGAAAATTGTCTTTATTTGACGAACACTTTTTTCCATCCATTTGCCTTGTATATGCTATAATATATGCGAACACAATGGCTGATATACGCAAACATCTTAAGGAGGTATCATATATATGGACGAAGTCAGATACATGATTTCCGAGGCTGCCAAAAAGGTTCAGGTAGAATCTCACGTTCTTCGCTACTGGGAAGAAGAGTTGGATTTGGAGATTGGCCGCACCGACATGGGGCACCGATACTATACCGAAGATGACATACAGCTTTTCCTCTGTATCCAAAAACTAAAGAACGAAGGAATGCTCCTTCGAGACCTGAAACCAATGATTCCCGAACTAACTGCCACGCGTAAAAGGCTGAACGCTGCAAGGTTAAAAAAAGAGACGGAGTCTGCCGAAAATAGTAACGCCAAAACTGAGTCTGCACCTGCCAGTCCTGACATCAGAGCCGACAAAATCAGCGTCGAATCCAAGGACACTAGTCTGGGTGACTCCAGAGAGGTAAAAAATGAATTGCAAGATTCTCCGGCTTCTGCGCCCTCCGCGGAAGCGGCCGTTCCAACAGAACTCACTTCAGCAGAGACCGAAGTCATCCAGGTGACTCAACTAGAACAGGTGCGCTCCCTGATCGGTGATGTCCTGACTGACGTTGTCTCAGCCAACAACGAAACACTAAAAAAAGACATCAGCCGAAAGGTCACTGCTGATGTCATTCGAGAAATGGATTTTCTGTTTCAGGCTAATGAACGCCGCGAAGAAGAGCACTATCGAAAATTGGACATGCTCATACGCCAACAGCAGGCACATCGCAAAGAAGCCATCAGAGACACCCCTATTGGCAAGCTGAAAAAGCTGCTTACATAATCCGAAATAGAAAAGCCAAACCGACGCTCCATACTCATTGCCGCAGTTCATTCCCAAAACGGGTGTACTGCGGCATCCATGCCAGACGCACCGTTCCGATTGGGCCGTTCCTCTGCTTTGCAATGATAATCTCTGCAATGTTCTTGTCATCCGTATCTGGATTGTAATAATCGTCTCGATAAATAAACATACATACATCGGCATCCTGCTCGATGGCTCCGGATTCTCGCAAATCCGAAAGCATCGGCCGCTTATCGGTTCTGGATTCCACGGCACGGCTCAGCTGAGACAATGCAACCACAGGCACATTAAGCTCCCTGGCCAATCCTTTTAAGGAGCGTGAGATATCAGAAATCTCCTGCTGACGGCTCTCATTGCTTCTGCGGCTGCTGCCGCTCATCAACTGCAGATAGTCAATAATAATCAAATCCAACCCCTGTTCTAACTTATATTTTCTGCATTTTGAACGCATCTCAGAAATGGAAATTCCTGACGTATCATCAATGATCAATTTTGATTTTCCTATAATCCCTGCACCCTCTATCAGCTTTTCCCAGTCCGTATCTTTTAGTTCTCCGGTACGCAAAAGCTGTGCGTCCACATGTGATTCCAAAGAAAACAGACGGTTCACAAGCTGCTCCTTGGACATTTCCAGGCTAAACACTGCCACTGCACGATTCTGTCGGAAAGCCACATTCTGTGCAATATTCAGCACAAATGCCGTCTTTCCCATAGACGGCCTGGCTGCAATCAATATCAAATCCGAATTCTGCAGGCCCGATAATTTACGGTCCAAGTCAATAAAACCAGTGGGAATACCGGTCACATTTCCCCTCGTCTTGGAGGCTTTCTCAATGACCTCCAGTGCATTCAGCACCACCTGCTTAATAGGCACATACTCCTGAGAATTACCGCTCTCCACCAGTTCAAATACCTGCTTCTCCGCCATCTCCAAAATCTCTTCTAAAGGGCGGTTCTCCATGTAGCACGTATTTGCAATCTCCTCATTCATCTTAATCAGCCTGCGCAGTGTGGCTTTTTCCTTAACAATCTGAGCATAATACTTCACATTCGCCCAAGTCTGCACCGAAGTCAATAAATCCCTGGCATATTCCATACTGCTGACTTCCGGAGGGACATTTTTTTCTTTCAAATGTTCCTGCAGCGTAATCAAATCCACAGGCTTGCCCATATGAAACAACTCTACCATGGAATCGAAAAGGATGCCATACGCAGCCTGGTAGAAGTCCTCTCCTGCCAGAATTTCCGACGTCTCCATAATGGCATCCTTATTTAACAACATCGCGCCTATGACGGCGCCCTCTGCTTCCATACTGTGTGGCAGAATCCGTTTAATTACTGCTTCTTCCATAAAGCGTCACGCCTCTTCACCAATAACCACTTTCAGCTCTGCCGTAACTTCAGGGTGCAGCTTGATTGGTACATTGTGTGTGCCAAGAGATTTCAAAACCTCCTTCAACTGGATTTTCTTCTTATCCACATCCAGTCCCATCTGCTCCTTCACCGCAGCAGCAATCTCCTTGCCGGACACAGAGCCGAATGCCTTTCCGCCTTCTCCAACCTTGATCCGCAGCTCCACCTGCCCTGCCTTAATCTGTTCCGCAAGAGCCTTGGCTGCCTCCAGATTTTCCTTGGCCACCTTCTCCTCGTTGCTCTTCTTCAGCTTCAAATCATTCAGATTCTTGCTGTTCGCCTCCATCCCCAGTTTCTTCGGCAAAATAAAATTCCTCGCATACCCGTCATTTACATTCACAATATCGCCCTTTTTTCCGAGGGATTTCACATCTTCTAATAAAATTACTTTCATAATTGTTCGCTCCTATTCTTCCTAATCTCTATTACTTATCCAATGACTTTTTAGATATCCCCAACCTCAATCATCTGGTCAATGGTCTCTTTCAACTGCTCGATTGCCGCCTGGATATCTGTATGGTCAAACTGTGCGCCCGCCGCATTGATATGGCCGCCGCCGCCCAGCTTTTCCGCAATAATCTGCACGTTGACTTCATCAATAGAACGTGCACTCAGGAAAATTCTTCCGTTATATACCGTCAACACAAAGGATGCCTTAATACCACCTATATCAAGCAGTTCGTTGGCTGCCTGAGCTCCCAGTACCGTAGGACTCTCAATACCGCCCGGACACTCCGCAATGGCGTATTCCTCCCGGTAAACCTCTGCCATTCGTACGGTTTCCGCTTTCGCACGGTAAGATTCCATATCATCCCGGAACATCTTCCGAACTCTGGTAATATCCGCCCCGCATCGGCGCAGATATGCAGCCGCCTCAAATGTCCTCACGCCTGTACGGTTCATGAAATTACGTGTATCTATCATAATTCCTGCATACAGACAATCTGCTTCAACTGATGGTACCCGAAGATCATCCTCAATATACTGCAGTACTTCCGCAACCATCTCACAGGTCGAAGAAGAATACGGTTCTATATAGGACAGCACAGCATTGTCGATCACTGTACTTCCCTGTCGATGATGGTCTAACACAGCAACCGTTTTAGCCCTCAAAAGCTCCGGGCACTCCGTCATCTGCGGTTTATTCGTATCCACCACAACCACCATGGTATTCTCATTTAGACGCTCCAACGCCCTATCCGGCGTAATAAATATATCACTTTCATAAGCGGAACTGTCTATAATCTCGTCATACAAAGGCCGAATCGAATTGGCTATCCCATCCATAACAATATGGGCCTTCTTTCCCAGTTCCTTTGCAGCACGATAGATTCCCATGCAGGCACCAAGACTGTCCGCATCCGCGAGCTTGTGCCCCATCACGAAAATCTGGTCCTTCACAATAATAAACTCCCGCAGTGCCTCCGCTTTTACACGGGCTTTCACGCGTGTATTCTTAGAAGTCTGTTCCTTCTTACCGCCAAAGTATGTAATACCATGGCTGTCCTTCACCACTGCCTGGTCACCGCCTCTGGCCAGTGCAAGGTCAATTGCCACACGTGCATAATTATAACTCTGCATATACGTTCCAGAATTCAATCCCAGACCAATACTCAGCGTAGCCGTCCGGGCATTTCCAATACTAACCTGCTTGACCTCCTCAAGAATGGAGAACCTGTCTGCCTCAAACTTCCGGTAAGCCTCCTTTTTGATGACGATAAAATATCTGTCCTTCTCCAGTTTCTTCACAAGACCGTCCGCATCATTGATATATTTTGTAATCTTGCGGTCAATCAATGCCACCAGAAGAGACTGGCGCACCTCCTCCACACTTTCCATAATCTCATCATAATTGTCAATGTAGATAAGTCCGGCAATCATACTCTGGTTTTCATTTTCTCTGATGACAGCATTCAAGTCTGTCACATCTATCATATAGACGGCAATAAAATATTCCTTTTCCCGTGGAATCTGCAGCACTTCTTCCGTCTCGCTGAACCCTTCCATGGAAACTTTGCGAAGCTGCACCTGGTAATCACGCCCGCCGCACTCCACTTCCAATTCCACTTGCTCCAAATCGTCCTTGGGAAATGCATCTTTACTAATGTCCGGAATCAGTTTATTCAGGTATCTGTCCCGTCTCTTATTGCAAAACAATTCCTCGAACCGGTCATTCTTCCACAGAATCCTGCCATCCTCCATCAGTATTGCATAAGGAATTGACAATTCTTTCAGCAGTGTATTCTGGATTCCTTTATACTGCATAGAGAACTGTATCATATCAGAAAGAATCAAAGACTGATTGTAAAAATACAGGATACCCACGATTACCATATAAATAATCACAAATACAGACATGATACCGCCTGCCTGCCGGTCCACCTTATACATCCAGATATTCATGGCAATCAAAAGTATCGACATGATGACCGGCCACTGCATATACATTTTCAATTGGCCTTTTAAATGCACATCTTTCTTTTTCATGTTCTTGTCCTCTAAACTTTTATGCAAGCACTATCCTGACACTGTCAGGCAGTTTCCCCCAATCGCTAACTCCTTTAGTATATCACCTTTTTCACAATTAATCCACTAGTTTGTTTTGCCTCGTCACATTCTTAACAAATTTTACCGTCTACAGCTCAGCCAACCGCGGTCAGGAACAACAATTTTCAAAAAAGAAAGGCTGAATTTCCGGTATATTCCTGAAATCCAGCCTTGTTATCCCCTTTAGAATCTTTCGCGAAGTTCTCTCTGACTCAACAACTTCTTAATCCTGAACGTATGGCATCAAAGCGATATGTCTAGCTCTCTTGATTGCTACTGTAAGCGCTCTCTGATGCTTTGCGCAATTTCCTGTGATTCTTCTTGGAAGAATCTTACCTCTCTCAGAAATATACTTCTTCAGCTTCGCTACGTCCTTGTAATCAATCTCATTATTTTCTTTTCCGCAGAATACGCATACTTTTTTTCTTCTGCGTACCGGGCCTCTTCTCTTAAAGCCGCCCTCTGGTCTGCTTCCCTTTTCGTAAGCCATCTCTTTTTACCTCCTGTCAATCTAGCTGAACGGCAATTCCTCTTCAATCCCATCCGGAATATTCATAAAGCCATCGCCTGCATCGGCAGCCGGAGGAGGAGCGGGCTGCTGGTAAGAGTTCTGCTGATAGGAATTCTGCTGATAAGAATTCCGCCCTGCCTCATACTCAGCCTTGCTCTCTGCAAATTCCTGGTCCTCTACGATGACCTCTGTTGTATACACCTTCACGCCGTCCTTGTTCGTGTAGCTTCCTGTCTGGATGCGTCCGGAAATAGACACACGCATACCCTGACGGAAATACTTCTCTGCGAACTCCGCTGAACGCCCAAATACAACACATGGGATAAAATCTGCGGTGGGCTCACCATCTCTCTTAAACCTGCGGTCTACTGCTACGGTGTACCTTCCTACTGCTGTTGCACTTTCAGCCTGCGAATATCTAACTTCAGGGTCTCTTGTCAGGCGACCCACCAATACTACTTTATTCATATATACCTCTTTCTTTATGCCTCTTGTCTTACGCATAAATATCTGAGCACGTTATCCATGATACGGATACGCTGTTCCACTTCGCCAGGAACAGCACTGTCAGATTCGAAGTGTACAAAGTAATAAAAGCCTTCTCTCATCTTCTGGATCTCGTAGGCAAATCTTCTCTTGCCCCACTCATCGACATCTGTCACATTGCCGCCGAAACGTGTAATCAGCTCTTTTACTTTTTCCATAACTTCTGCTCTTGCTTCGTCTTCGAGCTTTGCGCTGACAACTACGGCTAACTCATACTTGTTCATGTGTCTTGCACCTCCTTCTGGTCTCTGGCCCCCGCCTGCCCGGGAGCAAGGAATCTAAAATAATAACTATCTGCCAGGATAAAAACCCGGCTAGTATGTCACAGCTATTTATGATAGCACAAGCTTTTTGGGGATTCAAGCCTTTTTACGAATTTCTCTTGTATTTTTTTCCACCAATTTCCTGGGAACCATCACCTGGTGCCCGCATCCGAGACATTTCAGCCGAAAATCTGCGCCCACCCGGAGCACCTCCCACTCCGAGCTTCCACAGGGATGCTGCTTTTTCAGCCGAATGATATCGCCTATGTCAAAACGATCCGCCATGTTTTCTTCTCCTATTCTGCCCTATCGTTCCTCAATCAGCACCCCCTGAACAAGGAAACGCTCATTATCATTTACATTTGTACAGGTCGACAGGCTGACAATCCTGGAGCCCGCGTTCAGTTCCACATCCACCTGATAATTCGAAGAATTCCTGCACAGTTCAAGATAATTCAGAAAATCCTCATCCGTCCTGTAATTAATCAGGTAATTATCCGCAGCCGCACCTACTACGCCTGCCGAAAACACCTGGTAGACTTTTGTTGCCCCATCCGGTGTATAAATATAGAAATATGGATGCTGTCTGCAGAACGTCGCGTCCGCATAGGCACTCAACTGGGAAAACATCTCGCCTCCTACTTTCAGGTTATGTCCGTAAATAAAAGAATTCCTGTCCGTAAAAGATGAATCATTTCTCATATCCAGAAAAATTGCCCCCAGTTTATTGTCATTTGCAGAAAATGTCTTTGTCAGATATTCTTCATTATCTGCGCTTTTCACAACCGGATAACTGATAACCGACGGTTCTGTCATACGAATCCACGCCACTGTGTCCGGATTCTGCGCAAGCAATGCGTCAAAATCCACCCGAAAGCCACCGCCGTCAGCATCGCCGCCATCACCATTTTCCTCTGTATCATCCTGAGGTGCCACAGCCATTTCTTTTACTTTATCATATTCCTTACCGCCTGTATAATACGGCAGAATCATCATCACAATCTGGTAAACGGAAAAAAGGAATACACCTACAGCCGCTGCCATCAGCATAGTTGAGAATATACCTTTACCTTTTTTCCCGTTTTTCTTATTGTTCATCTTCTTTTTACTTTTGCTGTTTGTATGTACCTGTTTACCTTTCTGGTTTTTATTCTCCATCTTTTACCGTGCTGCCTGCCTTTCCTTCATACGCTGCCTGAGAATCTGCACAAAAATGCTGTTTATTAGTATACGTGAAATGCCTTTCTGTTTCACACAGTACACTAAAACCCGAGATTCTCATCTACCAGAATCACTTTTATCCGTTTCGGCACTCTGGAATATCTGGTAATCAAAATCTGACAGCAGATACACTGTGGCGATTTGCAGTCAAAGCAGGTTCCATTCTTTACACAAGGCGTATCAATCCCGAATCTCTGCGCATTAACCGGAGCCGCCTCATTTCTGGCACGGCTCATGGCATCCGCCTCGGACTTTACAACCTTGTTCATGCCGACAATCAGCAGTACATTTTTCGGTCCGTAGGAATAGGCAGCCACCCGGTTTGCATTTCCATCAATATTCACCAGAACGCCATCCTCGCTCAACGCATTGGTGCTGCCCAGAAAAACATCACAGTTCAAAGCCTGATGCATGACCTCCTCCTGTTCCGCTCTCGTCTCTTTCATCTCCCGATCCAGAACTTCATAATCACCGGAACGCACCGCATCCAACAGTCCGATTTCCTGCGCGGACATACAGCCTCCCCAACTAATCGAGCTGCCTTCCGGAATCAATTCCAGTGCCTTTGCCAGCGCCTCCTCCTTGGTCTTTACATAATAAGCCTCCATGTTACGAGATTCCAGTGCCTTGACTACACGTGCCCCTAACACCTCATTGCGCATTGCTCTTACATCCATGATTTTCTCCTCGCCTTCAGTTTGGTGACATTTATTATAACAGTCATTTTGCAAAAAAACAATAGCCGCCCGGTGTGTTCACACAACCAGACGGCCCACTGCTAATATCAATCGTCCTAATCTCTATTTTTCTGAATTCCTAATTGTTTCGCCAATCTCTTCAATGTATAATTTGTGTCATACGCCTACAGATATTCATATGACTCCTCCTCTGAAAAATATACCTTCCATATAATTAATTATAATTTTATTTCTTTCAGAAATCTTTTTCTTTATTTGATATGTTCTTATTTTGGGTAAAATTATTGACTTTTTCAGATTGTCCGCGATTCGATATAATAATTGCCAGTCCCATTAATAATCAGACGAACATTCAAATGCCCGCCGATAGTAAACTGGTTTTTATCCCAAAGCGAGGAGCGGTAAATATGATTTGCCTGAAACTCTTTCGATGATAAATACCGATTATATAATCTTGTTTCAAAAATACGATTTGCAATCGCAATACTTCCACTTACATTCTTAATAAATCCAAACAGGTGATTTTCCTCTGACAGCAGCAATCGAACTGCCTCCCATATGCCTTCATCATTTTATCCGCACATTCGCCGAATCCTGCCTTTAACGCCCGCAGGAAATAAGCAGCGAACGCAAGTGCAAACGTATTTCCGTCTTTATATTTTGCAGAATCCAGTCTTTGGAAATCCATGCTGACTACGGTATAATCCTCTTTCAAATATTCCCGCAATGCCTGCAATGTCGTTGTTTTTCCATACTGTCTTGCGCGGTTGATCACAAAATATTTGCCTTTATCAACATATTCTTTGATCCACTCCATTCTTTTCGTAATATCAACCATATAGTGAAGCGCCGGTGACATTAAACTCCTCCTATAATGACAGAACTTTAAGAAATCCTTTATTTATGCGGTTTGTTGACATTCCGAAAGCTGTTTTACCCCAATAAATACCCCCAATTTATATTTTAAAATTTTTATGCCTGCTGCCAGGCGGGATATTCATATCAAAATTAACTAGAGAATAGCCGTTCCTAATCTATGACGAGAGCAGGAATGACTATTTCTTATTGTTCTCTGAAAGAATTAATCTGATGTATAAGTACCATGAAACAAAAGGTTCTCGGTGGGTAATCGCGCACAAAGGGGACGGGTTCAATTATCCTATCCCGTTAAAATGGACAGGGCAGGGTTCCTATTTGGGGGATGCAGGGCAAGGGCGCCCCGTTTTGGAGTCACCCTACTCTGGTTGTTCTTCTGGTTCTTTCTGGTATTCTGGTATTTTGGCAAGGAGCTCTAGGTGTTCTATGGCCTTCTCTTGCCCGATTTCGTTTAATTGTTCAAATAAAGCATTCGCATGTAGGATTTTATCGTCTTGTTCAGTTAATAATTCTGCAAGTAGCGGTACTTGGAATTCGTGAAATTCCATTTGTGCAGATCCCGCCATTTTATTAAGTATTTTATTTATATCTGTGGTTTGTGTATTATCCCTTTTTATTACCTCGTGGAGTCTTGCATTTTTTATATTTGTTTTCGATTCGTCTATTTCATATCCTGTCAATTCTTCTACTGAAATACCAAGTGATGATGCAATTTTTTTTACAATATCATAGCGTGACATATTGCTATCCCGTTTTGTTATAGAATATAATGTATTGAGTGAAACACCGGATTTTTGAGACAATTCTTTTATAGTCAAATTTTTATCTTTCAATATCCTCTTTAAATTACTTCCTAATCCCATGAAAAAAGCCTCCCTTATTAATATTAAAACAAAAATAGTTCAACGCGCTAAAATAGTGAGGTGAGTACATGAGGTTAGACAAACGAAAAATGCTGCTTTGTATGGCGAATTTCAGTATCAGCCAGAAACAGCTAGCAGAAAAGGCAGGAGTATCCAGGCAAACGCTTTCTGCAGTTATGAACGGCCGGAACTGCCGCCCGGAGCTATTGGGTAAGATTGCCAAAGCTCTGGAAGTGAAACCCGAAGAAATTATTGAATAGCGAAGGAGGAAATGTTGAATTTAGTAAGAATGAAGGGAAAGGATGCCGTATGTGACAGTCTGGACGTGGCAGAGCATTTCGGAAAAAGGCATGATAGAGTATTACGCTCAATTGATAGCTTGATGGAATCGCTCCTCAAAAATGGGGAACGTTTAATGTTTAAAGAATCTGAAAGAAAAGCGGCTGATGGGCAGATAAGACAGCAGGTATTACCGACCGGGAATTTGCTACCACAGAACAACTCGGAATGCTTGCGCTAGTTGAAAATATCATAGAAAAATGCATTCTGGACGGGATATCGAACCAAATGCCGTACAAGGACATTTACAGCGAATGCAAGCAGAAATTGGGACAACTGGTTGAGCTTGCCAAATGAAAACAGAACAGATAACAATGAGAAAAAGCACGTGGGCGGTGTTTTGAAATGATTGGAGTGATGGTCAGAATAACAGCAGAAAGGAGAGTAATGGGATTAAGCATTGAAGAACAAGAAATTTGTGTAAATTTTATGCGTGGTGATGATAGGGCAAAGATTTATACCTCTGACACCACTATAATGACAAAATTAAACAAGCTAGTTGAATTACAAGACTCAGAATGGAAACTAGAACATGAGTCCAGATTGGAAAGCGGCGAGGTTGTCGGAAAAACATATTCATGTCCGGTTTCGTTAGTTTCGTTCAAAAAGAGTTTCCAGAGTATACACAGAGGAACAAAAAAGGGACATAGCGAAGAGACTTCGCAAAACAGGTTCTAGTCGAAAAATTCCACAAGCTAGTTTATTTTTAGAATCATATGAACATTAATGGTATTTTTCATGGTTGAAACTGGGAAGGAGGAAAAAGGAACCATGACACAGGAAGAATTTGAACAGATGATGGACGAGCTGACAGCCGCAGAGATTGAACGCCTGGGAGTAGGTTCTAAATAGTTCCAGAAGAGACACCAGGAAATCATGAGCATGATTAGAAACGTGGAGAGTTACCAGAGTTGATATAACTGGTAATCAGGAACGCCTCTGGAAGCAGAATCGTCCATACGTAATTCAGTGTATCAGGAAATATATAGGGGAATGTGAACAACAAGATTTCGAGGATTTTATTAACGAGGGATTCATAGGGCTTATAGCTGCAGCCAGTAAATATAGAGCAGCACA
Organism: uncultured Lachnospiraceae bacterium; assembly: GCA_947564305.1. The sequence continues at coordinate 44,397 of CANOBT010000015.1, forward strand.
GGGAACAAAGTTCCTTACTTATGCCACATTTCATATCAGGGCCGTGCTGTACCGGTACAATGGATTGAATGCTTATACGGTGCATATTCCAGAATATTTGAAAGGGCGAATGAGGAAACTGGAATCATTCAAACAAGAGTACAGGACAAAATTTCATCGGGATCCAGGTCCAGATGAAATCAAAAAAGCTCTGTGTATTTCGGAGCGTTCTCTTTGGCATTTGGAGAAGACTTTGCTTAATATGAGGACCAGGAGCCTTGACGAATATCTATCAGACGAGGGGGGGGCAGCAGTCTTCTGGAACTGCTTTCAACAGATGAAAAGATTGATGAACTGGCAGGCGGTAGTGAATACCAGAGGGAACTACATGAGGAATTAGAGAAAGCCTTGTCCATCTTAGATCCAAAAACTGCACTGATGATACGATGCGCACATTATCAGCGGAATAGTTACACAAAGACTGCTGAAATATTTGGATGTAGCCGGCAGGCGGTTGATGAACGCATCAAGAAAGGGTTTTATAAAATACTCCATTCAAGGCATAAGGGAAAGTTGGAAGGTTTTATGTGGGAAGGTTACCAGGTAAATCCAAGACGGCTGAGTGATTATGTAAACATGGATGAAATTGATAACATGGGCAGTGAACTTCTGCTATGAGGCAGGTGATGGAAGAGTGACATATTTTTACGATTACTTTGCAAGAGAATACCGGGAATGCAGGATGGACGAGCTGCTTTCTGTTTCAATGTTCCAGGACATTAATCCAGAAAGTGAATGCAACTGCAGGAAGGTGCTGCAAAATTCATTCACCGGCTATCGTGAAGGGAGAAATGCGGAGGTATTGAAAAGGCTGCTAGGAGAATACAAGGAATATATTTCCTGCTGCCAGAATGAACATGCAAAGGACAGATATAATGCTTTTGTGTATCGGTACATGGTGGAGGTCCATGTTGGCAGCAAGGCGATAGCTTCAAGACTGGGGGTGGTAAAGGAAACGATTTTTAATTATATAGACAGGTGCCTTGATGAAATATTGATGCTCTGTATGGGAGTGCCAGCGGTTAGAGCATCAGGAGATAAAGAATCTATTATCCATATGCTAGTGGATGGCAGCAGGCTTTTTCATGATATGGAGGGAGATTATATTTTAGATTTGTTTCCAGGGCAAAAAGAACGGGCGGCAGTGGTTCGGGGAAGGCAATTTACAAAAATCGTTATGAAAATGTTTGATACCGCAGTGGAAGCCTATTCTGCATACTGCAATGACGAGCATCCCTGTATTGATACTAATATTCGCAAGGCTGAGATTTTGAGAACATGTATTGCCGGTGTCCGGCCTGCTGCCATTGCAAAAGAATATGAATGCTGTGAAACTACGATTTATGCAGATATCCGGGAGAATGAAAGAAGGCTTGCAGCTATGCTGTTTGATGCGGAAACTGGATAAGCTGGCGGGCAGAATCCGGAGTAATTCAATCAGAGAGCAGAAACAATTCGCCGGAACTATCAAAAATAATGGTTATAATTGGCGTGAAAATGGGTAAATCGGGCTTGAAATGGTCCAAGGGTAGAAATATAAGGGTAAGAGGATAAAAGGCGAAAACAGGCTTTTAAAACTTAGTATAGGCATTGTCTGAAAAAGGAATGTGTGCTATACTCCATTCATGGAAAACCATAGAGCCAAAGGCGGCTTTACCCCTCTTGTTTTTTTCGGAGGGTTCAAGTAGCCCTCCAGACGAAAGAAAGGGGGGCGATACAATGATTACATACCAGGATTTGTTTTTGTTCTGTACGTTCATTGTTGCCCTTATCAGTCTGTTTTATCAGATTTTTAGGGACAGAAAGAAATAGCCGCCACTACCACCAATAGTGACGGCTGACTGCTTTTTAGCAGAGGTTTAAACTTGTTGTGTGGGTAGAGCCGCTTCTATGGCTTTCCCTTTTTTATGTCTATAATATAGCATATATGGCAGCAGGATTCAAGACGTGAACATCTGTTTACTTTGATTTAATTGTAAAGCTACCTGCCTGCTGCCTTCTTATTCTTTTTCCAGATGATTCCCTGAGATTTCCCTGGTGGTCCTGTTCCATACCTGATAAGTCGGAACGAGGGCGTGGTTATTCCTGGTTTTGATTATCACGATTCATAGTTTCTGACACAGAACGGACAATAAAGGCATTAACGCTTTCATTTTGTTTTTTGGCGTGTTCCCTCAATTTCTCTTTTTCTCCTTTTGGAAAAGTTACATTGATTCGGTCATAGTTATTCTTGACATATTTATTAACGGCTTTTTGTTGCGCTTTACTGATTTTGCTATCTTCTGACATACAGACACCTTCTTTCTTTATGTGTTTCGATGGGGCAGCCATATATACAGACACCTTCTCCACCATACCAAAATTATAGCAGAAAAATATATTGGTGCAAATATAGATAAAATATCAACAGACTATTGGTGTAAATAGATATATAGTAGACTTATCATAAAGGAAAGGGGTAACACAGCATGAAGCAAATAACAAACATCAGAAAGGCCGTTTGTGCAATGGCTAACCAGTTAAGAAAATCAGGATATTCCTTATCTGGGGCATTCCGTAAAGCATGGCAACGAGTAAAGATGTCAATAACTACCCGGGCAGCAGGCGTGACATTCAGTAATCGGCAGGAGCGTTTACAGTTCCTGAAGCAGTTCAGACCAGAGGATTTGACCGTTACACTGGAAAAAGAAAAGGCCAGTAAATTTGATTGTAATGCTATCCAGATAGTTGTACATATCAAGCCTATTTCCCGGAGAACAGTTATAGGGTATGTGCCGAAAAAATTGGCAATGGAGCTGTCAAAAGTAATTGATATGGGGATTCAGGTTAAGGCTTCTCTGATGCAGATTATTGGAGGCTATGGTTATAAAGAAACATATGGAGCCTTAATAAATATAGCGGTGTAAGGTGGTGAATATATGTTATCACTGGAAGATATGGCAGCACTTACAGCCGCAGAGGAAAAGCGTCTTGGAGTGAACAGCCTTGAATTTATCAGGCAGCACAATGAGATTATGGCAATGGCTGATGAAATACAGAGCCGTTACAGGAAAAATGCCCCTATCAGTACCGCAACTACCGATAGGAGCGAGTAACCCGATAACCAAGTAAAATCGCGGGTACGCAGGAAGTATAACACGCCTGCTGCTAGCAGGATTGCAACGTTGGAAAGAAAACAGAATAGATTTACATGAAGTGGAGAAGTCTACCAGGCAACTATGATTTTCCCTGTAAACAATAGCTTTTCCGCGTTTATTATGTGCATTGTTTTCCAGCCAAAAGCATATCAAAAATCCTACGGATGTGCTTATATTTTAGCCATGAATAATGGCAGTTGGATGTTAAGAAATGATAAGGTAAAAAACAGTCTGGAAACAGAATCCAATAACCGGGGTGCAGGGTGCACCTTGTAATATCATGAAGGAGAATACAGAATGACACCAGAGAATTACAGGTCCTATATTGTGGATATGTTGGAGGGTATTTCTGACGAGGAACATCTGCAGCATATTTATACTACTATACATAGGGCATTTATCAATGAAGGGGTAAAAAGTGTAAGGAGGGCGCACAGCATGAGCGAGGAACAACTCAGACAAGGTATAGATGATATATTAGCCGGATTAGATATAGAGGGCCTGAGCAGAATCTATTTCATGTTGCTTGGAATGACAGGTAAAGTAGTGCCTGAGTAAGTTCTAAGAACAGAATACCATACAATACGGATGAAGAGTTGGCCGGAGTTATCCGGCTGCGTTCTTCCGTGGTGATGCATAGAAAGGCGGTGCTATTATGGCAAGATTAGGAGCAGGAACAAGGAAACGTGCAGACGGAACGCTAGAAAAGCGGTTCACCATAGATGGCAGGCGGTACGGTATTTACGGAAAGAATGCAAAGGAAATTTCACAGAAAGAGCAGGAAATACGGAAAAAGATTGAATCCGGAATGTATACAGATAATAGAAATCTAACGCTTGACCAGTATTTTGATGAATGGCTGATAGGGAAAAGAAATGGAACGAAAGGTAACACGTTAAAAACATATAAAAGCCATTACTGCAAACATATTTCTCCAAAGATTGGCAGCAGGAAAGTACAAAAAATCGAGCGCAGGGAAATCTTAAACCTACAGAGGGAAATATCTGAAAAGTTGTCTTCGACTACATGCAACGGAGTATTAAGGACCTTAAAAATTATTCTGAATGATGCTGTGCATGATGAAGTTATCAATAAAAATCCTGCAGGTGGAATCAAGGCATTAAAGGAGCCAGAGAAAGCTACAGAAACATATCACAGAGCGCTGACTGACCAGGAACAGAAAGACTTCATGCAGGAAATGACGCAGGATTATTATTATGAGTTTGTAGCGCTTCTTTTATGTACTGGCATGAGGTCGGGCGAAGCCGCCGCTCTGGTATGGAGTGATATAGATTACAAGGAAAATGTTATTCATGTAACGAAAACTGTTACATATAACGAGGATGGAACGGCAACGATTGGAAGCCCAAAAAGTGAAGCGGGGAAAAGAGATATTCTATTGAATGATACAATCAAGGGTGTTTTATCTGGTCAGCGGAAAAAGTTGGGAAATCTCCTGCGGATGAATGACAATAGAGTTTTTGTATCAGTGTATGGAAGTATTGTACATAACCATGCAGTAAATAGGGCAATCAGTGGCGCGCTTCATCGTTTAGAAATGCAGGGAAAGCCGATAGAACATTTCACAGCGCATGCTTTAAGAGATACATTCGCAACGCGATATATAGAGCAGGGCGGAGCCCCTCAGACATTAAAAACAATTTTAGGGCATAGCAGCCTGGCTATGACTATGGATTTATATAGTCATGTTTTACCGAATACCAAACAAAAGGAAATGGATAATCTGAGAATAGTGTTATAACTGAATGAGCGGCATTGTGACCGCTCTTTTTATTACCCCAATAATCCCCTATTTCTACCCCAATTTTGTGGGGTATGAACCGAATATGGATAAAAAGTGATAAACTATACAAAAGAATGTGATTTTAAATGAGCCCTGTAGAATCAAGGATTGAAAGTATAATAGTAAATGAAGATAAAAAATAATAAAATTAGCAGCTTTGAACTCCTTCTTCATAGACAAAGGGGTCCTTTCCCAAATAAAATCAATTGCTTTCAATTATTATAAATTCTCTTATCCCGATTATATTGTTTATATTTGAACAGGGCTGCCGTTTAGGAAGTCTATACAACAGCCCAATTAAATTGTTGCAACACTCATATTCATCGTAACAGACTTCTTAAGCTTTTTTACATAAGGATTTTTTCTAGGATTCAAGGCTTTAATATCATACTCTTCTCTCATCTCTCTTCCATTGCAAAATCACCACCTTTTATTAATTTCTCTATACTGCTTTGCTTCCGATTTTGTTGCTTTTCTTGCTGAAATAATGCGAATAACCTCATCAATACCACGATAACAATGACAGACAATCAGCATTTTTGCCCGACTGCTCATTCCAGAAGCATAAACCTTTCTTCCTCTATTGAATACTCGGAATCGTCAAACAGGATTGCATATTCACCTGCAAAAACAGTACTTGCTTCATCAAAAGTTATGCCATGTTTTTTAATATTAATTTGTGCTTTATTATTATCCCATTCATAGAAATTTCCTGCCGTTTTGGGGTATGACCGCAAAATTCTACACGAAAAAGAGGGAGTTCTTAAGCTCTCCACGGTCTCACCTTCCCAAGCCATCCCATCTCGTTCCAATGCTTTCCGTCAAGATATTCGGGGTCATTTTCATGTAATGACTTCTGCATCATACGGCAAACAAGAAATTTTATCCTTGTAATCAAATTTACCTTCGGAGTTTTTTCATAATTGATACCCAAAAATCTATCTGCCAGCCGATTCATCTTTTGCGCAAGCTCCAACTGCTTCTTTTCAGTCAGTTCCTCCCAGACGATATTTCCCATCAGTTTTCCTGTAAATATCGAGATACTGGAAATCCCCCACCAGGACAGGCTGTGCTTGATGTCTTTCGCTGTGGATTTTGCTCCGGCTCCAAGACACTGCGTGATAATTACCGCTCGTTTCGTAAACATTTCAGGTTCCGGACGGTGCGGCATCCACAAATAGGCAAGATGGTCCAGCAATGCTTTCATAGAACCGGTTACATGCATCACATAAGCCGGACTGGTCATCACGATCAAATCGGCTTCTAGCAGTGACAACGCAATTTTTTGTATGTACTTGACATCTTTACATAGATGTTCGCCTTTTAAGACGCAGTTCGCACACCCTGAGCAAAAAGCAGGGCAGTCTTTTGGCAGATAAAATTCCATGATATCTGATTTTTCCCGAAACCGCTCCAGAAATAGTTCTTTTAAGCGATAAGTCACACCATGTTTCTCTGTTCCATTTATGACTGTAATCTTCATAAGCTATACCTCCAGGATATCATGCAATATTGTACTGTGAAATGCTCTTCGTTCTTCTGGAATCGTCAAATCGATTCCAGAGAGCTGCAAAATGACTTTATGCCGCAAAAACGACTGCTGCATCACAGCAATCAGATAAAGGGTCTTGCGTTCCAGTATTTTTTCATCCCAATCAGGACGGCAGGCAGACATAAGCGGAAGAAATGCAAGATATGTCCTGTGCGTATTATCATCTTCCTTTGGCATACGCATATCTGAAAGAATAGAAATTTTTGACACAGCATAGTGCTCAAACAAGAATGTAAACGTCATATTTCCAAGATATTCAAGCTTCTCAAAAGCAGTCAGTGTTTCTGTCTTATTCCGTATGGAATGAAAATGCTCGATGATACCGTTCACGATACGTTCTACACACAATTCTATGAGTTTATCTTTGTTTCCAAAATGATAATTAACAAGTCCTAATCCTACATTTGCTTTTTTGCATATCTCTCTTACTGTAATATCCTCCACTTGCTCACCTTTTTCATTGATGAGGTCTATCGTGGCTTGAATAATAATTTCCTTATTGTCCATAACGCCCTCCTTGAACATCGTTCAATATATATTATACTGAACAGCGTTCAGGAAGTCAATAGTATAGCTTAATCTTATATGCAATCATATTGCATGCTATATTTTTTTATTGTAAAATTCGAGTGTACCCCCATAATGCTGTTCTTCATCCCCCTACATCCCTTTTCCATTTCTTTCTCCCGATGGACCGATAAATTTCAAAAGAGATTCACTGACGGTTCTCGCGTACTGCTCCGGCTTTTCCTCCATGCCCTTTTGGACCCACCGCTGCAAAAGAAATACAAATCCCCCTGTAGAGTACTCCGCAAAATACTCCATTTCTTCTGAATTTTTATCTGCTTTACTGCCGGCACGCGCTCTTACTACCATCTGGGAGGCACGGCCGATTTCATAATACAGCATTGCCTCTAGCTCACATCTGTGCATAAGAAGCAAAAAATCTCTATATTGATACCAAAAAGAAAAATACTCCTGAGCAATCTGACGGATATCATAATGGTCCAAGACAGGGGATGTCCTCTGATATTCCTGACACAGCCGCTCAAAATAACCATGAAGCACCTCATCCTTTTCCCGATACAACCGATAAAATGTCCTCCGGGACACATCTGCTTTTTTTGTAATTTCAGAAACGGTAATCTGAGAATACGGCTTCTCCTCCATTAGCCAAAACAACCCATTCTCTATCATCCTGCATGACTGCTCCCTCTGTTTTTGATGACCATTCATACCTTATTTCCTCCTGACCTTTCGTAACACCGTGCAGCGAAGTGCACGGCCCCATGAACAGTTACGGCACAGTTTCCCTCTTTTGTAGCACTTTCTCTGCATCTCTTGATTTTTACTCATAATCAGTATACTATAGCAAAAGAACTGACACAAGTGTGACATTTCAATTTCTTAATCGTAAGGAGATTTTTATGAACAAAATAGTTGTAATTTATGAATCCAAATATGGTTACACCAAACGCTACGCAGAATGGATTGCAGAAGCTCTGTCCTGCCCGGTTTTTGAACGGAAACAGTTTCATCCCAGGAATTTCTCACAGTATGAAGTAATCATATATGGCGGCGGTCTCTACGCAGGCGGCGTAAGCGGCATCAAATTACTGGCCCAGAACCAGAAGTTACTCACCGGCAAGAAGGTAATCCTCTTTACCTGCGGCCTGTCCGACCCAAATCGGCCGGGAAACATTTCCAATATCCGAAAGTCTCTGGCACAAGTCCTTCCAAAAGAAATGATGGACCATATGCAGCTCTTCCATCTGCATGGCGGAATCGAATATTCCCGGTTGAATTTCGTGCATAAGGCTATGATGTCCATGCTTCGAAAAATGCTGTTGAAAAAGGCTCCCCATGAACTCAGTGATGAAGACAAAGAACTTCTGGCCACCTATGGGAAATGTGTGGATTTCACGGATGAAGAAAGTATACGGCCATTGGTGGAGTCTGCAATGCAGGCGGACTCTATATAGGGAATCAATGCAGACCCTTGAACAATTACTGATAGGACCTTTTTATTACACAGTACACACAATACACAAAAAAGTCTTGACGTTCTTCTTTTAGAACTGTAAAATATAGATGTATTATTTTTTTGGAATGCATATCGCAATCCAAAAGTACATATAATATTAGTGCTGATAAAGCAAAAGGATTGCAGTACTCATGTAGTACGAAAAAGAACGAACCCCCAGAAGTATTTGGGCTACTTCTGGGGGTTCTTCTTCTTTTACGGAGAAGTTAACCGTTTGGGCTAGGTTACCAATTATTTTATTCATCTCCATCTAACCACTTGCACAGGAAATAAGAACACACACTGGCCATCACAGAGAGAACAAAGGATTGCAGCATACTCATGAGTACACCCCCTTTCCGTTGCCAGTATAGGGGTGGTAACAGAAAAAGTATACCACCTATCCTCCCAATATTCTATGTTAATTTTATGAATTGATTATCTTTTTACATCTTAAAATATTCCCCTCAACCATACAAAAACCACACATTTCTATAGTATAATATTCACAACCACCACAAAAACCATCATTTTACACATATTCCTAAAGAACCGAGGTGAACCTAAATGGCACTGAACTTATTAATCGTAGAAGATGACCGTTCTCTGCGTGAGACCATTGCCGACTATTTTGGAAGCAAGGGCTGGAAGATTTCCGAAGTCGTCAACGGAGAAGATGCTCTCGAAAAAACAGAACAGGCAACCTTCCAACTCATCCTTCTGGATGTCATGCTCCCCAGGCTAAATGGATTTACCGTATGCCGGCGCATTCGAGAGACCAGCGACGTACCGGTCATTTTTATCACAGCCAGGGTCATGGAGGAAGACGAACTGAACGGCTATTCCCTGGGGGCAGATGATTATGTAACGAAACCCTTTTCCCTGCCGGTCTTATATGCCAAATCCATGTCGCTGATGAGCCGTGTCCGCGGGGAAGCTCCCTTCCGGAAATTACGCCGCGGCGACTTGGAAGCCGATTTTCGGCTGCACCAGATTCTAGTCCACGGAACTCCTCTGAACCTGGCACCGAAGGAATACGAGATGCTCCTTTTCTTCATGGAAAATGCGAACCGGATTTTCAGCCGCGAACAGCTTTTGATTCGTTTCTGGGGATATGAATTCGAGGGAAATGAGCGGGTTGTGGACAACCACATCAAGATACTTAGAAAAGCAATGATACACAGCAAATGCAAAATACGGACTTTTCGAAAGTCCGGATATTGTCTGGAGGTAGCAGAATGAAACGAAAAAGAAGCTTTATACACACCTTCGTGCCTGTTTTGACAGGATTTATGACCTTATATCTTGTATTGATGGGCATATCCACATTCCTGATAGAAGATAAATTCATGGAAAGTTTTGAGACAAATTATAATACTGCTGTCACTGAGGTCAGGCAAACTATCTGCAAAACAGAAATCGAAAAAAATTGGATAGTACAGGGAAATACCAAAGACGCCGCCGCACGCTATAACTCTGTATTAACCAGTAACATGACGAAATCAGACAATCCCTATTTTCAATGTTCCGGCGCACTGTTTGATCAAGAACAAAACCTATTGGCACAAAGCAGAAATCTCCTGTCGTTTATAAAGCCCGATGAAAGCCTGGACCCTGATGATTATCCTATAGACAACTACCTAAATAAGAAAGAACTCAAGGAATTCGCATATTATGTAGAACAGATGCGTACAAATTTTTATCAAAAATTAACCAGAAGCTTTGCGGAAAACGCCATTTCCGGTCCTCCAACCTACGATGCGCCCTCCATAGACTATCGTATCACCATGGCGTTGCTAAAAGGAAGCGATGTCCCGGCACAGATTCTGGTACAGAAAATAGACTGGAACGAAGAGCACAGAACCGAAGCCACCCAAGAACCATCCATTCCGGAAGATATCCTCTGGTTTTCGAATGATATCTGGGATCACAGTACCCTTGTCTGGACATGGACAAACCCGGAGATCAAGATTGGCGAAGAACCTCAAAATCATTTTTTTGAGTTAGAAGCTTATCCAGGCTCCGGTTTTCCTTATCTTTCCTACGGATACAAGAGTTGGCTTGCCTGGCAGGAAAATGAATTTCTACAGGAGCTGCAGCTTAACAAGGAACTCTTTTACACGATGCCTAAATATAATGCATCAGCCGAGGACAATCCGGCTTTCCAGGCAAAAACAAAACGAGTGTCCGAAATTCCCATTGATACGGACGGAACCGTTGCAGGAAGCTATTTCCTCGTGACTGCCGTAGACTGTCATCCCTGGCTTGCGGCCATGGATTCTATGAAATATTTTTATCTGATTGGGCTTGCCTGTATGCTGACCTGCGCGTGTGTCCTAACCTTCTTCATCGGACGCGCCAACCGGCAAAGAGATGCCCTGGAGGAAACCCGGCGTGATTTCACAAATGCCATTGCGCATGAGCTGAAAACTCCTCTGTGCGCAATCCGTGGATTTGCCGAAAATCTGAAGGAAAATACAGTCGCCGAAAAGCGGGAACATTATCTGGATGAAATCATCCTGAAAACCGAAGAAATGGATGCCCTGGCTGCGGAAATGATTTATGTTTCCCGGTTAGACTCAGAAAACCTGATTTTGAAAAAAGAGCCTGTCTGCATGAATGAACTGCTCGAAACACAGTTGAAAAAACTAAACAGCGAGATTTCAGATAAAAAACTGCAAATTTTATATCAGCCATTGGAAAAGTTCTATGTGACCGGCGACCGTCAGTATTTGGAAAGGGCCGTCTGGAATCTGTTGTCCAACGCTGCCGCCTACAATGTGGAAAACGGCTGCATCCGTATTGAAACTAGCCGCGAAAAATGCTGGATAGAAAATACCGGCGCGCAGATTCCCAAAAATGCCCTCCCTCATATATTTGAAATGTTCTACAGTGGTGAAAATCATTCTGACGACAGGGAAAAACATCTTGGACTTGGCTTGTACCTGGCGAAAAAAATCTGTACACTGCATCATCTCTCGCTTACCATCCAAAATACACAATCTGGAGTGCGAACAGATATTTCACTCTAACGTACCATTTCTATATAAATACGATAGGCGGCTGGCAAGCCAGGCGTACATGCCCACATGTACACTTGGCTCGTCATCCTATGGGAATGAAAAAAGCCCGCCGCCCTTGCGATTCCCACACGCTGACACTGTCCGCCCGACAGCTCGTCCGGGTAGCGGCCCGCATAAGACGCATCCAGTCCTACTTTCTCCAGGAGCCCAGTGACTTTCTCTTTTGCCGCCACTTTATCCCACTGCCTGGATAAATCCGGCACATAGGAAATGTTTTTCCCACAGTCATATGCGGTAGTTTTCCCACATCCGAAGCGTCCGATAACTGTCAGGAATTCTCCCCTGCTTATTTCATAATCTCCGCCAAATCAATCTGCTCCGCTATGGCCGCGCCGCCTGCATCATTCGGATGCAGCCCATCGCCCAGATGATACTCCTCTTTCATATAAGCAGGGCGTGATTCATCCCGAACTGCCGCATCATAGTCAAAATATCCGTCGTATCCGTTTCCGCCCCGAATCCATTCATTGGTATTCACACGGACTTCTTCAAATGCCGAAATCCACTCATCCGGATAGTCCTCATGACCGCATGGGGTGATTGTTGCACCAAAAATTCTAGCATGGTGTTCATGTGCAGTATCAATGTACTGCTGAAATCCTGCCGTCAATTCGTCTGCCGTAATTCGTTCGTCCGGATGAGCGAATTGGATTGGATGCATAATATCATTGATGCCTTCCAACACCAGCACAACATCCACCGTTCCTTCTTTGAATACATCTTCTTCAAAACGTTTGATACCCGCAATGCCAAAATTCACTCCGCCGCCGTCCGGCAGGACAGTCGCATCATGCAGGACACGATTACCTCCAATCCCACGGTTCAATACCGTCACCAGCCCTGGATAAGCCGCATAAATGCGCTTGTAAAATGCATTTGTCACATAGGACATATGGGTGATTGAATCTCCAAATGCAGCCACTATTTTCACACGCTCCTCTGTCAGTACCTGAAGACCGGTAAAACCATAAAACACAAAATCCTCCTCTGTGTCTTCTTTGGCTGCCCGGCAAGCCTCCTCTATGGAACAATCTGCAAGAACTCCTCCTGACACCTCCGTTCCTGCCTCACATCTGAAGACCATCGGGCCGATTTTTGATGCAATCGTACAGATGCTTCCAATCTCCTGCTGCTCTTTTATATATGTAGAAACCGCTAATCTTTCTCCTGCCACGGCAGAGTACTCCAATTCATCACTCCAACACTCTTCTCCTGGTTTCAGCTCTATCACCGGATTCCCATTCCTGTGCAAAAGTGCGGCATCGCAAATATGACCATTTCGGACTCTTCCTACAGACACACGCGTGAGTATCAGCGTTTTTCGGGAGTATCGATTTGAAAGACGCAGACGTATTTTATTCCCATTCAGGTTATTGTCAAAAATTACCCGTTGAGTCTGGTGTTCCACATTTTCCAGCGGAACTCCATAGTTAATCGGCAGATAACTAAATGCACTCGCCCATTTCATGACTTCTCTCCTCCTTGTACTTGCATCCAATCTACAAAGTCAAAAACCTCGCGGCAGCCGCCAAATGTACATGCCCACATGTACATTTGGCTCGTTGCCTCGCGGAATAAATTCACAAATCCTCTGTCACTCACATCTCTCCTGCAGAATCGTCAACCCCTGTACAATGATTGCTGCATGATCCACCGCAATCATCCCGCATTCCTTCACCTGAAACGACTCTTCTCTTATCAATCCCATGTGCCTTCTTCGCTCCACAATCGCACAGGTATCCAGATTTTTATCCTGATTCTTCACAGAGAGCCGATAGGTAGTTATTTCCGTCTCCTGCTGCCCTGCCCCCTGGTAATGTGCTTCACTTTTTACTTTCTCCAACTTCAATTCACACCACACCGCATCTGCCGCATCATCCCCCGCATGTGCTTCCAAATCTTTTCCCTGCACCAACGCCATATATGCAGTCGTGATTACGCGTGTCCGCGGATCTCTGTCGTAATTTCCATAAGCCCCAATCTGCTCCATGGCCAGATTCCCGATTCCTGTCTCCTCCATCAACTCACGCTTTGCGGAATCTTCCAGATTCTCCTCCATATCCACAAAGCCGCCGGGCAGCGCCCAAAATCCAATACTTGGATGATTACTTCTCTTCACTAACAATACTTTCATTCCATGCAGTTCTTTTGTCAATGGTTCTCTGCTTGAAAAGATAACCGCGTCTGCGGTACAGCTTGGAGTGCGGTATTTATACGGGTCGTATCCCTCTAAAAATTCCTCCAAAGTCTGACCCGCCCCATTGCGTTCCCCGGTTCCGTAAAATTTTGACAAGTCCTTTAAAAATGCCGGCATGTTCGTACCTCCCTATTTTATAACTATTTGCAGCGCAGCTAATTTTTATATACCATCTTATGCAGAAAAGGCGCAGGTAGCGCGTTTTCTGTATCATAGTACCATATCTTTTTCCAAGATACCATCCCCAATCATACCGTTCATTTTAGAATTGTTCTCATTCAGGTCAAGCAGATGTCCCTTACTCACACTCCCTCAGCAGTTCCACGATACTCCCCTTATTCCACACCTTATCCGTCATAGCCGAAATCCCCGCCGTCAACAGCAGGCACAGCGCCGACACCACCACTGCCGGCAGCACAGTAAAATGGTACTTCATAAACCAAATTCCTGAGACATAGCTTTTTATCAGCGTCACCGATAAAATCGCACTGAACAGAATCCCGACAGCTCCTGCAAATGCCGCGTAAATAGTCCCCTCATAGACCATCAGTTTTTGAAGCTGCTTCCTGGTCATTCCGATGCTCCTCATAGAAGCGAACTCTCTCTGTCTGGCAATCACTCCGGTCATGATCACATTCATCAAGTTCAGAATCCCGATGCTTCCCAGGATGACAGAAACGACAATCCCTATCATATTATAGGTATTCTGCATCACTTTAAATTCCGCCTCGTCTGTCAGTCTGGTCAGGGCGGAAAGTCCGGCCCGTTCTGCAATCGCGTTCACTTGTTCGTTTACTTCGTCAAAACTGCCTTTCTCCGCATCGAATACACAGCGGATTGGATTGGGCATACTGGGGAACATCTCCAGAAATACCGGTTCGGCAAATACGATGGATTCATAGCCGCCCATGCTGTAGCTCATATCAAGAGCACCCTCTCCTACGACTGCCATAACCGTGTACTCCCGCAATTCTCCCTCAATCTCCGCCTCAATCACATCACCTGCATGGAATTCTTGTTCTTCATAATTATATTGCCCCCAATTATCTAAATACCCTTGCATGATGACATAATTTCCTGTACAAAGTTTTTCATAATCAATCGTTCCTTCGATAACCTTCGTTCTGGCGAGGGCATTTTCGTCGAAACCATACATCATCCTTACCGGTTCAAATTCCTCACGGCTGCCGGACATCTCTTTCTGATTAATCCTGGTAACTGCAGCCCAATCTTTCCGGCTCTCAGAAGCTTCTTCCGGCTGTATATAGCAGTATACCCGCCCGAAATCCGTTACATGTTCCAGACTCCTCAAATCCTCTGCCACATTCCTGTCTACAACCTTCAAGTAATCTTCTGAAGCTGATTTCAGGAAATTTGCATTGGTCACATTAAAATCTGCAACTGCCCGCAATCTGACAAAGGTCTCCTTATCCATGCTCCCGGTATAGTTCAAAACACTGTTGAGCAGCACAACACTCATCGAAATGGAGAGCACTACGAGTACGGTCTTTCCTTTATTCCGGCTTAAGTTCCCCACTGCCATAGACAGAATCCGGTTATGGGATTCTTTTCCCCTTTTTTCCGTTTTCCTGATCTGCTGCGAACCGTGATATTTCAAAGCTTCAACAGGAGATATTTTCCCCGCCATCCTGCCCGGCCGGCTGCAGCTTACTCTTACGGTAATCAAGGTGAACAGTCCTGCCAGAAGCCAGATCCAAACTGGGGGAACAATGAACGAAGTATCATCTGCCCATGAGGATGCCATGACAAGCGGAAGCAGCGCATTTCCCAGAAGCCAGCCAAGGATAAGACCTGCCGGAATTCCTGCCGCACTGAGCAGCATCCCCTGCCTCATGACCATATACCGGATCTGTTTTGGGGACGTCCCGATTGTTTTAAGCTGCCCGTACAGCCGGATATCTTTTTCCACGGATATCCGGAAAATATTGTAAATAATGAGATATCCTGCAGCCAGAATCAGCAGCACTCCAATACCGCCGATAAGCAGGGACTCGGGCGATTTGGAATTATAGGATGATGTTTCATAGACCGGGTTCACATGATGAATGAGGAACCCATCTTCCCCTCTTTTGGCCTCCGGGTCATATCCCATTTTTTCTACCATTCTGTCCAGGTTTTCCTTTATCTCCTTTTCATCAGCAAAGCTTCCTCTTACGTCATAGCTGTTCTCTTTTAAATATGCATATTCCCCATCACATTTTTCCAAAACAGACTCCACAAAAGGTTCTGAAACCAACATAACCGCAGTCTGCTCATATTTCATTCCTTCCCAGATTCCGCAGACGGTCATCTGCTTTTCTAACGTATGATTTCCTGCTGTATATTGAAGGGTAAATGTATTTCCAATATCATACGGTAATCCTAATAATTCAAGGACTTCCGAATCACAGGCAATCTCACCCTCTTTTTCCGGATAATGCCCTTTTTCCAGTTTTATAAAACTATTTTCAGCGGCTGTCTCATCCGCCCATCCTGCAATCACATTCACATGATTCAGCTCTGGATTTACCACGTTAGAAACATATCTCTCGATTCCTGCCTCTGTAAATTCCGGGTCAGAAACAAGCTGCTGTGCTTCCTCTCTGGTCACATTTTTAATAGATACCATAAATCTGGTGCCGAACTGGCGAAGCGCCTGGTTTTTTATAGAAATCTGCGACCCTTCCACCACTGTGGTCAGTGCCATAAACAGAACCGCCGTCAATAAGATAGCCAAAACAGCAATTCCATTTCTTCCTCTATTTGCTTTCAAACAGTTACCTGATAAGATTTTAATAAATTTCCGGTTATTATTTTCTAATATCTTCATGACTTGAGACTCCCTTATTCCTTTACAATCTTTTTAATATCTTAGCACTGCAGTTCCATCACTTTTACGCACCCGAAGGCTGCTACTCCACAATCTTTCCGTCTTCAATACGTATCATCCGGTCTGCAATCTGGGCAATCTCAGGGTTATGGGTAATCATAACCAGGGTCTGCCCAAATTCTGTGCTGGTCATTTTCAAGAGCTGTATGACTTCCATGGAGGTCTTGGAATCCAGATTTCCGGTCGGCTCATCCGCAAGAATAATTGCGGGCCTCGAAGCAAGCGCTCTTGCAATAGCCACCCTCTGCTGCTGTCCGCCGGACAGATTATTCGGAAGGTTATCCAGCTTTTCTTCCAGATGGAGACGGGAAATGACTTTTTCCATATATTCTTTATCCACTTTATTGCCGTCCAGTTCCACCGGAAGCACGATGTTTTGATAGACGTTTAGTATGGGAACCAGATTGTAATTTTGGAATACAAATCCTATATTTCTTCTGCGAAATACAGTCAGCCGTTCGTCATTCATTTTCCCGATTTCCTTATTTCTAATCTTTACACTGCCGGAATCCGGCACGTCCAATCCGCCCAGCATATTGAGCAGTGTGGACTTTCCACTGCCGCTGGTCCCGATAATTGATACAAATTCACCTTGTTCCACAACGATGCTGACTCCGTCCAGCGCCTTGGTGATGTTGGGTTCTGTTCCATAATATTTTTTCAAATCTTTTGCTTCTAATATATAGCTCATACTTCTTTCCTGCCTTTCCTTTGATGAAATAAGCATATAAAAAGATTATCTCAAAATGTTCTCAGAAAAGTAACAAATTTGAGATAATCTCTTTTTTCGGCCTCGCCCACATGATAATATAGACGGAAATGTTGTGTCACATCTGTTCCTGCTTCCATTTACGGACTCTCCAGAGGGAGATTCACAGAAACTACTGTCCCCTCGCCCACCTTCGAGCGCACCTCCAAAAATCCTCGCTGCTTCATCACGATTTCCCGTGCCAGGTATAGTCCGATTCCCACGCCTTCCACCTCTGCCGACTCCGGTTCCCTGTAGAACCGCTTGAAAATCTTGGGAATCCTGGATTCTGCAATTCCTCTCCCATTATCCTTAATCTTAATCCGCACAAAAAAGTCTGTCTTTCCGGCCGAAATTTCCAGCCTGCCTCCGGCCCTCGTATATTTCACTGCATTATCTATAATGTTGAAGACCGCCTCTACGGTCCATTTTCTATCAAAATATGCACACAGACCTTCGTCGCAGGATATTTCTATATCAATATCTTTCTCTTCCGCTTTCAATGCCACGTCACAAACGGCCTGTGCAATCAGCTCATACACCGAGTTTTGTTCGGGCTCTACTTTTACGATTCCGGTTTCCAACCTGGACATGCGGATCATGCTTTTCATAAAAAATTCCAGCTTATCCACCTGATGTTCCACTGCGCACAGACATTCCGCACGTTTCGCTTCTTCTAGTTCTTCTCTCTTCAATAAATCATGGTACATACGGATACTGGCAATGGGCGTTTTGACCTGATGAGAGATGTCGGAAATCATGGCTTCAAGCTGCTCTCTCTGACGGAAATTTTCCTCAGATTTCATCTCCATTGTCTCATAAAGCCGACGCATTTTCATACGGACTTTCCCGTCCAACGTCTCCTCATCTTCCTGAAAATCAATCTCCTTTTTCCCTGCTGTCATTGCATCCAAATAATCTGAAAGCTGCTCCGTAAAATGAATCAGCCCCCTTCTGGCATAAGCCACAGCCCCAATACTTACTACAAAAAGCAGCAGAGAAAGTGCAAATATTACCCTTTCCATTGATATCCCATTCCATATAACGTTTTGATATATTCGCGGCCGTCGCCTTCTATTTTCTTTCTCAGACGATTAATATTGACCGCCACCGTATGTTCATCCACAAAATTCCCGCTGTTGTCCCATATTTTCTCTAACAAAACCCGTTTTGTCATCACAGTGTTTGGATTTGCAATCAAGAGCCTCAAAATCTTATATTCTGTCGGGGTCATAGTCAAAACCTCTTCCCCCCGCGCAGCCGTTAATTTGTCAAAATCAATTTTTAAATATCCATCATTATATTGAACCCGCTCTTCCTTCGCTCCTGTCTTGCGAAGCGCCGCCTGAATTCTTCTATGAAGTATCGGGACCTTGAAGGGTTTCGTAATATAATCATCTGCGCCGCAGTCAAATCCCTTCAATTCATCCTGCTCCATATCCCTTGCCGTCAGCAGGATAACCGGGATATCCTGCTCTGCTTTCACCGCCTTGCAGAAATCAAATCCATCCCCATCCGGCAGATTTCCGTCCAATAGAATCAAATCGATTTCGTTTTCATCTAAGAGCGCAATCCCCTCTCCCAAGGTAAACGCAGAGTATACTTTATAATTCTCAATTTCCAGATCATAAACAAGGCCCGTATTCAAAGCCCGATCATCTTCAATCAATAAAATTTTTTTCATAAGGGCTCTCCTCGTATCATCAGTCTGCAGCCAGAGAAAATCCGCTTACCAAAGAGAAACCTCATCTGCTTTTCTTGGAGCCGCCTCCACTTTCTTCGCTGCCCCTGCTATTCCCTGATCTTCCTCTGTCAATTCCGCCGAATGCTTCCTGATTTCCGCATTCAAGGCTCTTACTTCTTCCATCGTCTGGCATTTGTCTGTTGCCGTGGTTATCAGCCATGCTATAAAATGCATTTGTTTATCCGTCATTGTGGTTACCTCCATTTTTCAGGCTGTCTCTTTTGATAGTATTATCATAGAAGTGCGCTGATGCGCACGCAGGTCATCAAACCTTCGGTTTGGTGACAATTATTATACCCTAAATCAAAATTGAAGACAATCTTAAACTTTCTCAATTTTAAAAGAATAGCTCTCCTTGCCGTCATATTCATATTCCATTGAAAAAGCCTTACGTCTCATTTTCCATGTCAGCCAATTCGTATAGATATCCACCTCTATTTTCTCAGGATACTGTTCGGTAAAATAGATATCTTCATACGTATTTTCTATCCTGCGCTCAATGATTTCCTGTGCAAACTTTTCTTTATCAAATATAAAAATCTGATTTGCCGTGATACTAAGATACTCCTCGGTGCCGTCTTCACCAGATTTTCTCATACTCGAATTCACCCTTACATCTTGTTCAAACTGCAAAAAGCAGATAAGCATGATGCAGATGAATAATGCAATTATTTTTTTCGCCGCTTTACACCGCCAAATCTTTCTCAGCCTGAAATTCTCATCCATATCCGCCCTCCCCCACACGCTTTTCAGGCTCCGCAACCGCATATATACCCACTATATCGGGTATGTTCAAGTCACATGTACGCCCATATAATGAGTTTTAAAGGCAGGCGCATGATATGATTGATTTTAGTCCATTATGGGAAACCTTGAAGCAAAAAGGCATTTCGACATATTGCTTGATTAATGAATATCATTTATCCAAAGGTACATTAGACTCCCTGAAACATAATAGAAATGTCACTCTAAATACTGTTGACACCCTTTGTCAGATTTTACAGGTTCCGATAGAAAAAATTGTTACGATTACTTATGATGAGAACCAGGTTTGAATTTCTTTCCTTCTATTATATAAATAGAGGGCATTTTTTTACTCATTTTATACACATCGTGATACTCTCACTTATAATCCCGATAAAATTTTAAACCCGCATAAATAAAGAATCATTTCCTTTCTAGTTCATTATACCCATCATTCCGGGTATA
>CANOBT010000016.1 GCA_947564305.1 uncultured Lachnospiraceae bacterium
CTCTTACTACAGATACAACTAGCGTAGGGATAGATGCCAGTTCCGGCATGCCCAATATTATTCTTTATTATGGGAGTGAAAAGGTTGACAGGCACCGGGCTGACTATGCACGCTCATTATTGTACCCGAATAACGAATATACAGCTAAAACAGTAGGGATAAATACACCCGAATTAAAACAACGGAAAGAAATAACTTGCGAACTGCTATTTATTGAGATTGTTGCCGTTGGATTTTTGGGGATTGCTTCTGTTCTATTCAAAGAAAAGCAAATGGGAGTTATTCGTGTTCATGCTGTCCTTCCCTTGAAAAAGAGCCTGTTTATCTTATCAAAGATTATTATTTTTTTATTATCAGACTTAATATTTGCTGCATTGATGACTATATTCAATATAGGGATTGCTGATTCAATCCATATTTTACCCAATATATTAGTGCAGACTGCAATTTTGTCCCTTATTATGGCATTGGCAGGTTTTGGGTGTACGATGGTGTTAAATGATTTCAAACAATTTTCACTTGCTTATTTGGTAATTGCCATTTTTGCAGCTACACCCGTATTTTTGGCAGCGAATACTTCTATAAAAATGGCATGGATAGGTTGGCATCCGTTTTATCAAATTTATATGGGATTGAAAAATGCTTATTTTGAAACACCTATAACCGACCCTGTTTATTACATTTGCTCTGCTTGTGGAATTGCTGCCCTATTTATAATCATCCAAATCGCGTTTCGTAAAGAAATGGGAAAGGAGGGCTGACAATGGAAGGATTAATTTACCAACTGAAAAGTGTTCGGAAAGATAAATTTTGTATCATGTCTTTTCTTTTACCGCTGATAGTTGCTTTTATCTTAAATTTTGTCGGAACTATTGATCTTTCTACGCTAAGTGAATATCATTTTGGTATAGTACAAGACAATTTGTCTGCCGGGACAATCTCATGGTTAGAAGGATATGGCTCTGTAACCGAATATCAAACGCAGGAGGATTTGATTGCTGCTGTCAATGATCCTTCTACAAACTTTATAGGCGTAGAAGCTGATAGCAATGGTATTAAAACGATGCTGTCCGGTGATGAAATGGATTTGTGGCGTCAAACAGCAGATACACTTCCAGCATTATACAGAGATTGTGAAAACGCAGAAGAAATAATGGTTACGGTTTTAGAGCGTCCCGATCCAATGGATGGTTTTCAAAATATATTTATTGCCGCAACGCTGATTGTTGCAATGTTTATGGGATGTACCTTTAACGCAATGAACATCATAGAAGAAAAGGAAAGTGGCGTTGCACTGGTCAATCAAATATTACCAATGACACATAGCCAGTATATCATTCAAAAAATTTTTGTTGGCTTTATCTGCGGAGGTTTGTCTGCAATCTTCACAGCCTGTATATGTTTCCGATTATCAATTCAAAGTGCATTTTTAATGTTGGTATTGATTATTCTTTCGGCATTTGTAGCCGCATTGATCGGGTTGTTTATAGGAGAATTTGCGGAAAACCTTATGGTTGGAGTTGTTTATATCAAGGTAGTGCTGATAATATTTATTGCCGTACCATTGCTAACCTACTTGTTGGGAGCAGATGGTTTGGCTTTGATATTTTGTAATCTTATTCCGTCTAATGCAACCTTTGAAGGAATTATGAGTTTAGCAAGTGGCACTGAACAAATGATTACAAAGGATATACTTATCCTTATGGCGCATTGCATTGTTTGGTTCCTGCTTTATTTAACAATCTCTAAATGGAAGAAGAAAAACAAATAAAAATATAAAAAGGATTGATAGAAATGGATATAAGTTATATTATAATTGTAGAACTGCCAGAGTGACAAATTCTGCAAATAACTAAAGGATACATGAGGTGATGTGTTAAAGGAGATGCCAGATTTATGAAGAATCGAAAGAAACTTCCAATAGGAGAAGAATTTTTTCGTAATATCCGAACGAAAGGATTCTATTATGTAGACAAGACAAATTTTATCAGTGAGCTTCTAAGAACCAGAGGCAGTGTAAATCTTTTTACGCGTCCCAGGCGTTTTGGCAAGAGTTTAAATATAGATATGCTCAAATCATTTTTTGAGATTGGGGCAGATATGTCGCTGTTTGAAGGTCTGAAAATCACAGAAGAAAAAGAATTATGTGAGCAGCATTTGGGAAAATACCCTGTTATCTCAATCAGTTTAAAAGACGTTGGCGGAGAGAATTTCCAGACTGCGTATGAAATTCTTTGTACTGTGATCAGTGAAGAAGCCTCAAGGCTGGATTTCCTTATGGAAAGCGATAAATTAACTCAATATGATAAAGCAAAGCTTGGGCGGATGATTGAAAATGCTCTGGAAAAGTCTGCAGAGCTTCATAATAGTTTAAAGCTGCTCACGAGGCTGCTGCGTAAGCATTATGGTGTATCTGTGATTGTACTGATTGATGAGTACGATGTACCTTTAGATAAGGCATACCAAAACGGATATTATCCACAGATGGTAAATCTGATTCGTTCTATATTCAGTCAGGTACTTAAAACGAATGAAAACCTTGAATTCGCAGTTATTACGGGATGTCTTCAGATTGCGAAAGAAAGTATATTCACAGGGTTAAATAACTTTAAAATACGGACTGTTTCAGATGTTCGATTTGCAGAATATTTTGGATTTACGCATTTTGAAGTAAAAGAATTGCTTGCCTACTATGGCTTGGAAGAAAAACTTGCAGTTTTTAAAGAGTGGTACGATGGATATCGGTTTGGAAATGTAGAGGTGTACTGCCCTTGGGATGTGCTCAATCAATGTGATAAGTTTTGTGAATCTAAGGATGCCCGGATGGAATCACATTGGGAGAATAGCAGCAGTAACAGCATTGTAAAAGATATTTTGGAAAATTCCACTGAAACTACAAGAGCAGAGATAGAAACGTTAATTTCTGGCGAATATGTAGAAAAGATATTGATTCCAGGATTGACATATTCAGATTTCGATAGTGCGGAAACACAAAAAAAACAGACATATCTGTGGAGCATACTTTTTGCAACCGGGTATTTGACTGACGTAGGAGAACCAGTTGGCAGGCTCCACAAACTGGCTATTCCAAATAAAGAGATTCTGGAAATTTATAAAGAAAGAGTTCTTTCCTGGTTTGAGGCGAAGTCTGTAAGCAACATAGAACGTTGGAAGAAATTCTGTCGGGCAGTAACAGAAGGCGATAGAGAGAATGTCCAAATATTGTTTAATAGTTTTATGGTTGATTCTATCAGTATCCGGGACACTTATATCAGAAAGGATATGAAAGAAAATTTCTACCATGGAATGTTACTTGGATTACTGAGAGCAGAAGAGAACTGGATTATAAAATCAAATGCGGAATCCGGCGTTGGATATACGGATATTGTGATTCAGATTCCTACCGAAAAAGTTGGATGTATTATGGAAGTAAAATATGCAGAAGGTGGTGTATTTGATAATGCCTGCGATGCGGCAATGAAGCAGATTGAGGATGAGGGCTATGTAACAGTTCTCAAACAGGAAGGGATGAAGACGATTCATAAATTTGGGATTGCCTGCTATAAGAAAAGCTGCAAGGTAGTATATAATAGAGAATAAATAAAAGAAGACTGTTCCCGTGGCAGTCTTTTTATATTTGTGCCACCTTTTTGCGCTGCCTTCCCATTCGCGTTAAAAAATATGCAGATGACGTTCCAAACAATCTGTCGAAAAAAAGACATGTTATAATCCTTACATCAAAAAGAGAAAGGGAGAGAAAGAGATGAGTTACAGAAAAAATCTTTGGCGGGGCTTGTCCACCTGCACGGCATCATTGCTGGCGGTTTCTCTGGCAGCAGGTCCATTGGTAGACAGTTACCGCACGGACATCGACAAATTTCTTGGAACGAAAAGCAGCATGATGGTGACGGAGAATACGGACGGAGAAGATTTGTATACCTACAAGTCGGATTATTCCAGCACCACGGAACTTCTGGATTCCATTGAGGATTTGGGAGAGCGTATGAGTGAGGAAGGTACGGTTCTTTTGAAAAATGAGAACAATGCACTTCCACTGTCCAAGGACGAGACACAGAAGATTTCACTTCTGGGATTTTCCAGCTATTATCCGGTACAGGGCGGAGATATGGGAAGTTCTCTGACTGCCAATGGAGGAGCAGAGAATGGCGGCACAGATGCGGATACCGTAGACTTTGTACAGGCATTGGCTGCAAAAGGTTTTGGAATTAACGAGAAATTACAGGAACTTTACAAAGGCTTGGAATCCAGTTTTAAGACCGAGATTGATATGTGGGGAAATATCATGGAATATTACCACATTACCGCTCCTGCTACAGACGGCGTATTTTCCAGCAAAGAGCCGTCCCAGGAAATTATGGACAGCGCGGATGCTTCCTGGAAAGACAGCATGAATGACTACAATGTGATGTTAGTAACGATTGCCCGCTCTGCGACAGAAAATGGTACGTATCTGCCGGGAGAGGCAGGGGTGGACCCGTCACAGAATCTGAACCAGACAGATCCGCTGGGACTTTCTGATGATGAACGTGATTTGATCAATGCGGCAGTTGAGGCGAAAGAGGCAAACGGCGGAAAGGTGATTGTGCTCTTAAATAACGCAAGTGCCATGGAAATTGATGAGATTAAAAACAATACCGGTGTAGATGCGATTATGGAAATCGGGCTTCCGGGAGGATATGGATTCTATGGAATCGCAGATGTTTTAAGCGGTGAGGCGAATCCGTCCGGACATCTGACCGATACTTATGTTGTGAAAAATGCCAATTCTCCGGCGGCACAGAACTTTGGCAATTTTGCGTGGACCAACCCGGACCCGTCCACCAGCACCAACTCTTTTGAGGTAGAGGCGGAAGGGATTTACATGGGTTACAAATATTACGAAACCCGTTATGCAGATGTAGTTCTTGGGCAGGGAAATGCAGCATCCAAAGTGGGAAGTACCACAGGCGGCGCATGGGATTATGACAGTGAGGTTTCTTATCCATTTGGGTATGGCCTGTCCTACACGACCTTTGAGCAGGAACTGGAAAGCGTGAAGGTAGATTTGGACTCCAAGACTGTCACAGCAGAAGTTACGGTAACCAATACCGGCGATGTTGCAGGAAAAGATGTGGTACAGTTGTATACCTCTCTTCCATATACGGACTATGACAAAGAACATTTAGTAGAAAAAGCAGCAATTCAGCTTTTGGATTATGAGAAGACAGATATCATTGAACCAGGCAAATCCGAAACGGTGACAATCACAGCAGACGCCCAGGACATGGCGAGCTGGGATTCTACCTGTGAAAATGAAGCAGGCACGACAGGAAATTGGATTCTGGATGACGGAACCTATTACTTTACCGTAGGAAACGGAGCTCACGAAGCGGTCAACAATGTGCTGGCAGCACAAGGCGCGGCAGCAGAAGGAGACAAGGACAATGTAAAATCCTGGGATTTAGATTCCTTTGATGATGAAACATTTGCAAAAACCTTGAATGGAACCCCGGTAGAAAATCAGCTTGCGGACGCGGACCTGAATTACTATATGCCGGATACCGCAACCTATCTGACCAGAAATGACTGGGAAGGCACCTGGCCAAAGACTTATCAGGATTTGACGGCAACGGATGAGATGCTTGATCTCATGGACAATGATATACGTGAGATTACAGCCCAAGGCGACCCGGATTCCGTGGTCTTTGGTGCGGATAACGGCCTGACACTGGCTGATCTAAAGGGCGTGACAGACATTGAAGACGAGCGGTGGGGCCAGTTGATTGACCAGATTGAACTGGAAGAAGCATTGATTCGTACCGCATTTGGCGGAACAAGTACGAAGATTATTGAATCCATCGTATCTCCGGAAGCAATCCAGAACGATGGGCCGAACGGATTTAACTCTTATCCTTTGGGACAATATGCAAATAAAGATGCATCCACAGGCGACCCCTGTGCAGTAGACCCGGATGACCCGAACTTAAGCTATCGGATGGGTGTTATGGGAAATGGCACGGTCATGGGCCAGACGTTCAGCAAACAGCTCATGGAGGAATGGGGTAAAGTGATTGGAAATTATTCCTTGTGGGCAAATACAACGATTTTCTGGGGCGCAGGTACGAACCTTCACCGTGTACCGTATAACTCAAGAAATCATGAGTATTTTTCAGAGGATGCAGTGCTGACAGCAGGACAGGCTTCCACATTCATTGCTGCAGGGCAGGAATACGGAACCATCATTGCACCGAAGCATCTGGCATTTAATGACACAGAGATTAACCGGACCGGTATTGCTGCATTTATGACGGAGCAGGCGGCACGGGAAAATGAACTTCGTGGAACGCAGGATTGTATCGAAGACGCAGGCGCATTGGGCGTGATGTCTACCTATAACCGTGTGGGCTGTACACAGAGCAACGCGCACGAAGGACTGATTTTGAATATTCTTCACAAAGAATGGGGCTTCAAAGGGCTGATGTCAGAAGACTTCATCCAGGACCCGAATTATACGGTATTGAAGGAAGCGGTACATAACGGTGTGACCATGACCTGTAATACAGGCGATAACAATATCGAGGCAGTCGCTGCAAAATGGCCTTACTGGACCGTGGAGAATGTGAGCCAGGATGAGACCTTGCTTCAGGATTTGAAACAGGTGATGCTGTACCAGAATTATGCATTGGCAAATTCTAATGCAATGGACGGTATGTCCACCAGCACCCATATCGAGAAGGTGAATACATGGTATGACAACCTGGTATTGGGACTGAGAGTTGGCTTTGGTATCCTGACAGTACTTTGTGTTGCAATGTACGTTCTTGGAATGAAGAAGAAAGAGCAGTAGGAAAGGGGAAAATGAGATGGGCGAGAAAAGAAAGATTGGTATCGGATTTATCCTGACAGTTTTGACGATGATCGTGACTGCCGTATCACTGTTCCTTTATCTGCAGAACTGTAAGACAAATTATTTTGCAAATATGGGCGTCAACACGACGGTAGCTGCCTGCCTTGTGATTGCGGTGATATTGGAAGCATTGATGCTTGTGTTATCCATGAAACAGGGTGAGAAGCCTTATCTGGATGTGATTCCGGTGGCTTGCGGAGTTTTGACGGCGATTGCGGCAATCCAGTTTATCGGAAGCAGGATTGCAGGTGCAGCATCTATTATGACCTTTGAGAGCAATGCGGAAAATATGGCGGATCTGAATAATGCCATTGTTGCTATGGTATGCTGCGTAATCGCATTATTACTGGTGATGATCAGTTCCTTCTTTAAAGTAGTGAAGGAAGCATAGAAGTTTAAAGCACGGAACTGAATAGACTTTTACAACAGTTTCGGATGATTCAGAACAGCAGTTACGGATTTGGCGGCTGTTCTGAATCATTTCAGATACTATCGTATTCAGAAAGGAATGAAGAAATATGAGCAGTCAGAAAAATGATTTTTGGAGCAGCCCATTGACCCGTTCCAAGATTACAACTTCCGATGTCAGGACACCGGAGATGCTGTTGGGCTATTTTATCGGTCCTTTCGGAGCACTGCTTTCCTCAGGAATTTTTACAAGCATTCTGCAAAATTATTTTACGGATGTACTTCGGCTAGATTTGACGTTTCTGACAACCTTACAGTTATTCTCTACGATTTTGATCGTAGCGGCGAACCTGATCGTAGGACAGTTGATTGAGCGGACAAAGACGATGGCAGGAAAGGCAAGACCTTGGATTTTGCTTTCCGCGCTGACCTTGTCAGTGGCCAGTGTCCTGATGTTTATTGTTCCCTTTGAAGGGGCGGCAAAACTGGTCTGGGTTGCCATTGCCTATAATCTGTACTATGCGGTGGCATATCCGATTTATAATACGGCAAACTCCACTCTGGTGCCGGTATCTACCAGGGACAGCCAGAAGCGAGGCGCCCTTGCATCTTTTACCAATGTGGCGGGCCTGGGCGTGATGGGATTTGGCTCTATGGTATTCCCGATTCTAGTGTCATTTGCTTTAAAAGATAATCAGGCGCTGTGGTTTATGGTGATGCTGGCGGTGGCGGTATTCTCCGCGCTGACCATCTATCTGCAGTTTATGTTTACCAGAGAGCGTGTGACCGAGGAAATTATGACATCCGGTGACAAGGAGACAGATGGAAAACAGGCGGAAACGGTTTCTATGTCCGCTCAGTTGAAAGCCGTTACCAGTGAGAAAATGTGGTGGATTGCCATTCTGTTCTATCTGGTATTCCAATGGAGCGGCGCCATCAAAAATGGCTCCATGTCCTTCTTCTGCAAATGGGTGTTGGACAATACCTTTTTCGGTTCTGCCGATGCATGGGGAGCTTCTCAGTCACTCTTAAGTATTATGGGTGCGATTCCGATGGCTCTGGCGGTTGTGGTCGTGGTGCCTCTGTGTAATAAGTTCAGCAAGAGGATGGTCGTATTTATTGGAATGGTGATTGGTGTGGCAGGCGGATTAATCGCCGGTTTTGGAAACGGAAATATTGTGCCGGTCGCAGTCGGTGTTGCTCTGAAATGCCTGGGTTCTTCTCCGGCAGCTTATGTCATCCTGGCAATGCTGGCGGACGTGATTGACCATATCGAGTTCAAGAATGGAATGCGTACCGATGGATTGACAATGTCCATTTATAGTTCTATTATGGTAGCAGGAACTCCCATCTGTAATTCGATTTTCAGCGCCATCCTAAATGTCAGCGGATACGTGCAGGATGCGGATGTGGCGCTGGGGACGGCGGCGCAGAGTGCGGCGGTACAGAATGCGATTTCCATCAGTTATATTTGGGTGGAGACGGTGGCTTACGCGGTTTGTGCGGTGCTCATTTTCCTCTTTACGGTGGAGAAGAATCTGCCGGAAGAGCAGGCGCAGATTGCAAAGCGGAAGAAAGGAAAATAAATATTATGCAGCGGGTGGGGTGTCATCTGCTGCATTTTTTGATATGATTAAGAAGAAACAGGATTGAGATTTTAGTAATCGGA
Organism: uncultured Lachnospiraceae bacterium; assembly: GCA_947564305.1. Next base: position 8,985 of record CANOBT010000016.1, read on the forward strand.
TGTGCGGCAATCCTGGAATGAGAGGAGAAGGTAATGAGTAGAAAACAATCTATTGTTTTTAGTATCTGCGGTTTATGTATTACCTTCTGGATGGCAGGATGCAGCGGGGGAATACCAAAGGAAAAGGACTTATGCCATATCGTGTTGGAAGAGGGGGAAGGATTTTCAGCGGCGGAAAGTGCGCTGACAGTGAAGCGCGGGGAGGATGCAGTTTTTGAGCTTCAGTTGGAAGACGGATATGAGCTGAAGCATGTGAAATATGGGAATGGTATAGGCGGGGAAGAAGACACTCCGAATGATACCCGGCGGGCATCCCGTATCGAAAGTCCTTCGAACCGTAGGCATAGTTCGACAAGGTATACGGTGAAATATAATACAGAAGGCCAGAATCTTACACTAACCTTGTATGACGTCCGATATTCGGAGACGGTGCAGGCGGTCATTCAAAAAAGTGATTTGGTAATTCAGTATCATGCTAATGGCGGCAGGAGGTGTGATAATGAGGATGTCAATAGCGGCAATCAGGAAGTGGTTCAGGTTGCCGCCAAGCGTTCCCATCTGAGGCCGAATACTTCCATCGGAACGGATTTATTTGAGCGGGACGGCTTTACGCTGATTGGATGGAATACAGAGCAAGACGGAAACGGAATCCATATAGGACTTGGCAGCAGAGTGGAATATCAGGAGGGGATGACGCTCTATGCACAATGGGTTCCCTGGACAGACGTTTCCCTTTTTCAATATGAGATCCAGGGAGAGTTTGCTGCGATTACAGGCTTTCGCGGACAGGAGGATACCATCTGTGTTCCTGAAAGACTGGAAGGAAGAAAGGTGCGCCGAATTGCAGAAGGGGCATTTTCTGGCATAGATTGCAGCAGAGTGGTCTTGCCAGCGGGAATCTACGAGGTGGAGAACGGGGCGTTTACAAACGCATCCTTACAGGAAATGTATCTTTATGATGATATTTCTAAAATCAGTGATTACGCGTTTACAGGGTGCACCCAATTTGAAACACTGCATATCAATGCTTTGGAACCGCCGGTATATAGTGGGAATTATTTTGATACGTTCCAGGACAAATATGACAGGCTGCTGCAGTTAAAGGAACAGAAAAAAATCGTATTGTTTTCCGGGTCTTCCACCCGTTTTGGATACGACAGTGCTGTGATTGATGAGGCGTTTGAGGAGTATGAGGTGGTGAATATGGGGGTGTTTGCCTACACACCGGCACTCCCGCAATTGCAATTGATTTTGGAGTGTATGCAGGAAGGGGATATTTTACTTCATGCGCCGGAATTTGATGCGAGCAATCGGCAATTTTGCGAACAGAAGGCACTCGATTATGCAACATTTGCCATGATGGAGTCGAACTATGATGCATTTGCCCAACTGGATATCCGTGAGTTTGAGCAGGTATTTACCGCATTTACTGCTTACAATACCGGGCGGGAAGGAATGGCTCAGAAAAACTATGGGATTTCAGCTTCTCATTATGATGAGGATGGTGTTCCGGTAGAGGAAAGCAGCTACAATGCATATGGGGACTATTGCCTGTATCGGCCAAATTCGACGGAAGAACAGCCAATCTACGGGCTTCCGGTACATTATACAGTCAATGCGTTTCCGAAGGAGCAGTATATTGAGCCGTTGAATGCCGTGTATGAGACGTTTTTGGAAAAAGGGGCAGAGGTGTATTTTACGTATTCGCCCCGAAACAAGTATGCACTGTCTGAGGAGAGTACCCCTGAAGAACGTGAAAGGCTCCATCAGTATTTCCAGGAAAATCTGATTGTACCTGTGATTACGGAATTGGAGAACTCTTTGGTTTCAGGAGTGTATCTGTATGGAACGGATAATCATCTGTCCACCGAGGGCGTGGAAATAAGGACCCAGAGGGTTATCGAAGAATTAAAGAGACAACTTGAAAAGGATGATGCTTCAAAATGAAGATAGGAATCGTATGTATGATATGTGAGTTTTTTACTGTAGCTGGAATCTTATATGCACTTGTCTGCGGTGTACAGCTTCAGGAAATTCTGGCGGGTGTGCTGCTGATGCTTTTGGTTAGTTTCGTATTGGTTTTGGCAGACAGTAAAGGGTGGAGAAATAAATGAATTTTACATCTTTAGAATTTATCCTGTTTTTTCCGGTGGTCCTGCTCCTTTATTGGAAGATACCGGGACACACAAGATGGGTTCTTCTTTTGGGAGCAAGCTATCTGTTTTATATGAATGGAAGCCTTAAGTCTGGAGCGCTGCTTTTATTTACCACAGGAGTATCTTACCTTGCTGCATTGCAGATGGAGAAAATCCGCAGTGAGAAAGGGGCGGATGCAAAAGGAATCAGAATGTGGCTGTTTTTGGCTTTTGCTTGCTGTCTGGGGTGTCTGGTGATATGGAAACGGGAGGGATTTCTGGTTGTTGGAATCTCATTTTATACGTTCCAGACATTGGCTTATGTATTGGATGTGTACCATGAACGAGTCCAATGTGAACGGCATTTTGGACATTATGCATTGTTTGTATCCTTTTTTCCGCAATTGGTTGCAGGGCCGATTGAACGTACAGAAAATCTTCTGCCTCAATTACAATCAATTCAGGTCTGGGACAGAAATGATTTTGCAGACGGGTGTTGGCTTTTGCTTAAGGGCTTTTACAAAAAACTGGCGGCAGCGGACTATTTGGCGGCGTTTGTAGATGGAATCTATGCCTCCCCAAAAGATGCAGGAGGGCTGGGGGTGGTCATGGGAACCTTATGTTTTGCAGTGCAGATATACTGTGATTTTTCTGGCTATACGGATATTGCGCGGGGGACGGCCCGTATGATGGGAATTCGGTTGATGGAGAATTTTAAGAATCCATATGGCGCAGAAAATATTCGGGAATTCTGGCAGAGATGGCATATCAGCCTGACAAAATGGTTTACGGATTATGTGTATATTCCATTGGGAGGAAGCCGGAGAGGGACGCTGATTCATTGCAGAAATATTATGATTGTGTTTTTGCTGAGCGGATTGTGGCATGGACTGTCCTGGAATTATGTAATATGGGGGCTTTTGCACGGATTATGCTTTATAGGGTATACCTTGTCGGACGAAGTCCGCCCATTCCGAAGGAATATGAATTACGGGATGCCCTTTGGGTATACCTTGTCGGACGAAGTACGTGAGTCTCTCAAAGGCAGGAATATCATATCGCGATTTGCCACATTTACTTTTGTATGCTTTGCCTGGATTTTCTTCCGTGCCGAGAACGTAGGGGCGGCAGGACAGGCTATAGAGCAGGTTTTGTTTCATTTTGCGGATATGGGAATCTTACAGACTTTACAGTTTATGCAGTTCCACAGAATAGATGTATTGCTTCTGCCGCTGATCCTTATTTGCCTGTGGCTCGTGGAACGGATGCCAGATACCATTTTCAGAGTGACCACATTAAAAGAAACTGTAAAAGCGTCATTTCTTGGATTTTACATGGTAAATACAATTGCAATTTCATGGTTGATCAGGGCGGCGGCAGATGGGGGGAATTCGTTTATATATTTTAAGTTTTGATTGTAATTACGGAAATAACATAGTAGAATCAATTATCTGATATGTGAAGGAGGGATGATTTATGGAGTTATATACACATCGGATGATGGATGATATCCATACAGAGCATGTCACTGTATTGAAACCATTTGCAGGGTGTTTTGGCGGGGTAGATGATAAAAGTGTATACTGTGTCATCCGAAGCCTGCGGACAGATGAAGTTCTGCTGTTAAAGGATTTCCTATATGAAGCAATATTTATTCCAGAGGGTGTACAGCCGCCTGCGAGGGATATCGTTGAACAGCCGGAACTTAAAGTGTATACGGATGGTTTCGGCACACAAAAGAGTGATAACTGCCTTGTAGCGGATATTAACGGACGTATAGCAGGGGCAGTCTGGACGAGAATTATGGATGATTACGGGCATATAGATAATGATACGCCATCACTTGCCATTTCACTGTATAAAGAATATCGTGGACAGGGCATTGGAACGGAACTGATGAAGAGAATGCTTGGACTACTGAGAACGCAAGGATATAAGAACGTATCGTTGGCGGTGCAGAAAGCTAATTATGCAGTGAAAATGTACTGTCATGTCGGTTTTGAAATAGTCGGTGAAAATGATCAAGAGTATATTATGCTTTGTAGATTATAGGTGTATTTTATGGGGAATGAGCTGGTTAAAAATATAGGCAGACTCCATACAACAGAGATGGGTGAGAAGCGTATCAGCAGAAATCTTTTGCTTGTTGGTGTAGATGTTGTACAGTGGTGCCGCTTAAGAATATTAGATAAAAAGGCAAGCATTGACCGCAAAGGGAAAAACTGGTATGCTCAAGTTGACGGTTGTATAATAACTGTTAATGCAAGCTAGGAGAAAATCATTTATATCTAAAGCAAACTATATGGAAAACCCAATTTCCATATCCTCCTTGTCTTTTATCTGAAATACTACTCTCCACCGAATCTCCGAAACGGGTTCAAAATATAATGAGGAAAATGCTGCCCTTTTATGCGGATCAGCCTCCTTTCCGGTCATAAAAACCACAGAGGAACTTCCACCGATTCTGTCAGTGTTTTCCGGAACCTCTTCTACCCTGGGCCGATTCCCTTCTGCACAGTCCCGGATATCCAGAAATTCACGGCTGATCTCAGGCTGCACGCTGTAGGAAAGCGCCAGGCCATATTCAGGGTAATGCATTCCCGGTGCGCCCATGCCTGTAAAGCTGACCTTCTCCTGCTTACATCCGTGCAGCGTCAGTGTATATTCCTGCCCGGTGGCCGGGTGGATTGTTTTAATCTGCTCCCCGTCACAAGAGAGATTTGTGGTAAAATATTCTGTGGTAACCGGGTGAAGCCGTGTATGGAAAAACAACGAAATTTCAAGGGGAGCCTGTATGGACTCTCCCTGCCAGTCATAGACCAGTCGGCTCAAATACCAACAGCATTCTCTGTCACATTCATAAGCTGCCATCAGTTTTTCTGCGTTTTTGTCATTCTGCCATTCTTCTTCCAACAGCATCGGATACCATCTTAGACTGCTGAACATACGGGAAGTCAGAGGTATGTCATTCAAACATATATCCACAAAAAATTCCCGGCCTCCAGGATTATCCGCTTCCATCTGTTCAAATTCTTCCGCGGTTTTCAGGGAGAGCCGGCGCTTCTTATCCCATTTTTTCAGAAAAAGCCGCATCTCTTCCAGTGGGATTTTTGCGCATACGTCCAGGACAGCACCTGCCTTACCGACATAAACTGCCGGAAGGAAGATTGACTGTTTTGCAAAAATTAGGTCTTGCTTCGAGTAACACGAAACTGTTATACTTCATTATAGTGCGAAAGCCTGCTTCAGGCAAGACATCACAGACAAAAAAGGAGAGAACAGATATGGGATATTTAGGTGAAGAGATTAGAAAGTTAGGATTTGGTTTGATGCGGCTGCCTCAGAAGGATGGCGTAATCGACGTAGAGCAGGTCAAGGAGATGGTAGACCTGTTTCTGGACGCAGGATTTACCTATTTTGATACGGCCTGGGCTTATGCCGGAAGCGAGGACGCTATCCGCCAAGCACTGGTAGAGCGTTATCCGAGAGAAAGCTACCAGCTAGCTACCAAGAATGCGGCATGGATTAACTGCAAGACAAAAGAAGAAGCACAGGCGCAGTTTGATACATCATTGGCACAGACCGGAGCCGGATATTTTGATTTTTACCTGTTACATAATCTGGGAGAAGGACGGTCACATTACTTTGACGACTATGACATGTGGAACTGGGTGCAGGAGAAAAAGAACGCAGGCTTGATTAAGCATGTGGGATTTTCCTTCCATTCCACTCCGGAAGAACTGGAAGAAATCTTAAACGCGCACCCGGAAATGGAATTTGTTCAGCTGCAGATCAACTATGCGGATTGGGAAAATCCAGCCGTGCAGTCCCGGCGCTGTTATGAAGTGGCAAGAAAGCATGAAAAGCCTGTTGTAATCATGGAACCGGTGAAGGGTGGTATGTTGGCAACGCCGCCGGAGTCTGTGCAGAACATTCTGAAAGCAGCCGAGCCGGAAAGCTCTGTGGCATCTTGGGCGGTTCGCTTTGCGGCAGACTTGGAAGGTGTGATTACAGTTCTGTCTGGAATGAGCAATGTGGAGCAGATGAAAGATAACCTTTCCTATATGAAAACATTTTCAGGCCTGAATGAAAGCCAGAAGGAGACACTGAAACAGGCGCAGGAAGAGCTGCAGAGGATTCCATTGATTCCCTGTACGACATGTAATTACTGCGCCAAGGTCTGTCCTATGAATATCGGCATTTCCGGTTCCTTCACGGCCATGAATTATCTGACGCTCTACAGTGACATTGCTCTGGCGAAGAACCAGGAAGGGTGGCTCGTAGGAGGGCATGGATTGAAACGGGCGGACGAATGTATTAAATGCGGAAAATGCGAGGAGGCATGTCCGCAGCATATCGCGATCAGGGAGAATCTGGTCAAGGTCAGTGAGGCACTGATCAAATAAAATGCGGCAAAAATGGCTGTTGCACGGAGATTTTCTAATCTTTAGTGCAACAGCTCTTTTATACGTTAGTATACGGAAAAGTTGTCAAGGGGTAGGATTTCAGTAATCCCTATCAATATGTTTTCTGACAGCTTCCGGAAAAATGGCTGTCATTTTCTGTACATTCCGATTTTGCATATAGTATTCATCCAGGTTTTTCTTAGAGTATTTATATGTTTTACCATTGGTCAGAAAAATCAACAGCTGCGTGAAATATCTCTCCCAACTTTCATAGTCTTTCGCTTCCACATAATCCGCTGTAGAATCCAGTATATCTGTTAAATCAGGAGAAGAGATCACTCCTGATTTCAGTATCAGATACTCAAAAGATTCCGGCATCCAGATTGCGATTCTCTGGTTCACCCGTGTTGCGAAATATTCCAGGCAGTTCTCAATCATTGAGCCAAACGCGGCACCATCTACAATAGCTAGAATATCTTCTGTATTGATTTCCTGAATCTTGTCCAATACCTTGCTGTTTCCGTTTGCGCTTAATACCTTGCGTTCCCTGAATATTCTGGAGAAAAACTGACATCCGGAGTTGCTGTCTTCTGTAACAACAACCTCCATTCGGTTATTTTCAACAACCGGATAATTACTGTACAGTTCCTTTAACTGATGATATGATTCCTTTACATCTACATATTTTCCGTCAGTTATAATTTCATATATTTCATGTATACTGTATGGGAGCATCCGGAATGGTGAGCGGTTGACCAACACAAAATAATTTCCAGACGTTTTTACAAATTCCGCAAATTCTTTTGAAAACACAAAGTTGTTATTTTCCTCGATAAAAATAATGGTATTTTGTAACCCATATAAGGTATCCTGCCATGTACGTCCTACTTCCTGACGCAGATACACATAATAATTACTGTCTGTGGATACAGAATATCCGGATTCTCTTCCCACTCTTAAATATTCATACATCATATGCAGGAGTGTTGTTTTTCCTGTAGCGCTTTCGCCTTTGATTACCGTAATATTTCTACGAATGATAAACTCGAATAACATTTTTTTGCTTTTTACTCTAAAATGATAGCTGCCCTTCATCCTGCAATGCCTCCGCCTCCAATAATCCATCTACATATTCCGTCGGATTATGGACAATCTTTCCAGTATTCATGATCTGTATTTTAAATGCGCCCTCAAAACGGATTATATGCTGCAGATACACAGTCAAATCCTTTTTTTCCGCAATCTTTAAAACCCATTTCGCACAGTTATTTCCGCAATTAGATAAATTGTAGACAAAAGAATCATCTTTCAGCATGAGAATTAAAACCTTTACACCGCCGGATAAGTCCTTTGGCGTGATTGCCCCTAAAATAGGGCTCTCAATGATATGCGCGCTGATTACGGTGGAACGATCGACATCCTGAATCATTTCTTTCACGAAATCATCTTCTATCCATTCATCCTCATATACATTGTCAAAATAAGAAGGCGCGTCCGTCATGTATTCGGTTCCGCCATAATACCATATTTTCAGCATAGAGTCTTACGTTTCCTTTCTGTCCATTGCTTTGTGTTCAGTATATCGGAAATGCCGCAAATAAGCAATGTAGAATTTGTGTAAAATAGTAGCAAGGTTTTAAGGATAAAATACGTTTGTATTATAGAAAAAAATCAGTTATACTTACTGTGAAAGAAAGTAGAGGACAACCGATAAATGGCGCACTTCAGCATGGTGGAGAATCGGAACGCTTTCATTACTATTTAAGCCGCCGACTTGGCGGCGGAATGGAGATTATAATATTTTAAATTTGAGATCAGGGAGGCACAAATTTGGAACAAAAAGCAAAAAAAAGAATTCTTATCATAACCGGAATATTGCTTTTCGTAGTCCCTGTATTTCTCATAGTGTGTGCTTTCTGTCTGCCTGCTCAGTATGAGGAGACATTTCTAGGCGAATTGAAGGCGAAACAGAGACGCCTGGAGGAAACAGAAGGGAAGCGCATAATTTTGGTGGGAGGAAGCGGCATTGCATTTGGCTACGACAGTTCGATGCTAGAGGATACATTTCCGGAGTATGAGGTGATAAATTTTGGAATGTATGCAGGGCTTGGGACAAAAGTGATGCTGGATTTGTCCGAAGATGCAGTCAGGGAAGGTGATATTGTGATTCTCTCGCCGGAGCAGGAAGCGCAGACCCTATCGGATTATTTTAACGGAGAAGCCATGTGGCAGGCGGCAGACGGAGACTTTTCCCTGCTTTTCAAAATCAAACGTGAGGACTGGGCGCAGATGTTAGGCGCATTGCCAGGTTTTGCAGCAGATAAATTTCGTTATTATCTGAAAGGAGCCGCTCCTGAGCCGGAAGGAGTATATCGAAAAGATGTATTTAATTCCTATGGGGACATTGATACTCAGCTCTGCGGACAGAATATCATGCCAAAAGGATATGACCTCAATACTCCGGTACGTTTTACAGAAGATATCTGGCAGGAGGAGTTTATAGAGTATATCAATGCCTATGCTGCGCGGCTTGAAAAGAGAGGCGCAAAAGTGTGGTATCGTTTCTGCCCGGTCAATGCGTTGGCAGTGGAACCAGGGGATATCCCGGTATATTATGAGGGCTTGCAGGAAAAACTGGATTTTCCGGTGATTGGAAATCCGAATGACAGTGTGATGGATGCGGAGTGGTTTTACGATACGAATTTTCATCTTAATTCTAGTGGGAAAATCAGGAATACCATACAATGTATCCGCGACATCAAAGCTATGATAGGGGACGACACGCAGGTCATGTATGAATTGCCGAAACAGCCGGAAATGCTGGCGGATGCGGGGGAAAATACGGATGGAGGACAGGCGGATACAGGAATGGACGAGGCGAAAACATTAGGGGATACAGAACGGCAAGAGACGGATAAGTTCGGAAAAGAGGAACAAGAGGTTGGTGAAACAGCAGGAATTTTATACGCCGAAGTATATGCAGGAAATGAAGAGATTCAGGTAATTACGATACCGGAAGAAATCTCTCTGATTGAAGACAGAGCATTTGACGGATGCAGCCGCCTGCGGGCAATCATTCTGGAAAATGAACATCCTGCCGAAATCCGTCCGGGACAGGAATTACTGCGCGGAACCAATGCTGATATCTATGTGAAGGATGAGGTATTGTCCGATTATCGGCTGAATTATTTCTGGTCTGTGTATGCGGGAAGGATTCGGGGACAGTCTGCATTGGAAGAACACGGCTAAAAAGACATTACAGCCGGTTCTTCCAAATCCATTTAATGAATCCCTTTTTCAATCACCCCAAAGCCCAATGGATAGGGTCCGGTGTGTACGCCAATCGTGGCGCCAATCTGATAAACGGGTATTTCTTTGATATCATACCCCTTATCAAGCAGTGTAACCAATGCATGATCGCGGAAGGAAATCCCTTCTTCCCGGTCATAGCCATATCCGACCGCAAGGCTGTAGCACTCGACTCCCAGATTGCTTTTCTGCAGATAGTCGAGAAGAAGATTTAAGGCTTTCTCTGCCGAGCGTTTCCGCCCCCTGCCGATACCGGAAGGGAAGATTTCGCCTTGCTTCAGAGTGATCACAGGACGCACATCCAGTACGCTTCCCGCGAGGGCAGCCACCTTTCCAATCCGTCCTCCATGCTTTAAATATTCCATATTTCCTACCGTGAAGAAAATCCTTCCTGTGCTCTTAATCTCTTCTAACCGAGCGATTGTATCCTGATAACTTGCGCCGCTGTCCCTTAAGTTTACAGCCTCCAGAACGTACTGTCCCTGAAGGACCGTATTGATGGTGGCGTCAATAACTGTAATCTCTGCATGCGGAAAGGTCTCTAAAACGAGTTCCTTTGCATTGAGCGCGGACTGCATGGAACCACTGAATTTTGTAGTAATGCAGATACAGATGACGGGAGTTCCCGCTTCGGCAAATGGCAGAAAGGCATCTTCATAATCCTGAATAGACGGCATGGAGGATTTGGGATACACGCCTTTTTTGTCCACCATCTGTTGATAAAAGTCCCGAATATCAATTTCTACATTTTCTTTCAAATAGTGTTCATCATCGAAAGATACATAAAACGGAACAACTGTAATATTTTTCTCCTGTGTTAATTCAGTGGGTAAGTCGCAGGAACCATCGCTGATAATATGGAATGCTTCACTCATATCAAAAAAACCTTCTTTGCATAATATTCCGGCAGTTTTGCCGGTTAGGATGTCATATTCTTTACTTGTAATATAGAATACTACTCTTTCTGGTAAAAAGCAATTGTTTTATGATTTGATATTTCGATATATAGTTTTCAAAACTATATCAAAAGTTTGCGGCTACCGTCTTCAATTCTGGAAAGACTGTTTTCGTCTCATGGTAGATTTTTGCAGGAGAGCACACACATACACTGATTCCTGAATGCACGTACAGCATACACTAAGCTGAGTACCAAAAAGATTGCCATTGAATCAACAGCCCGAAGTTGTTATACTGTCAGTAAGGGAACTGTATTGATTATACGGAAAAGGACAGCCATCGGCAGGCAGCTTTTCCACAATTGACTTTATAAAACCTTGAAAGGGGCAGACGTATGACGGTAACACCGGTTGGGATTGGATATCAGAATTTTGAACAGTTGCGGACGAATCGTGTTTTTTATATTGACAAGACGATGTTTATCAAAGAATGGTGGGATAATAGAGATGTTGTTACCCTGATCACCCGCCCGCGCCGTTTTGGCAAGACTCTTACGGTGGATATGACGGAGAAATTTTTTTCTATAAAGTACGCAAACCGGGGAGAATTGTTTGAGGGACTTGCCATATGGCAGGAGGAAACATACAGGGAGATTCAGGGCACATACCCGGTCATCAGCCTGTCGTTCGCAAATATCAAAGACACCTGCTTTGCGGACTGTAGGTGGAAAATTTGTCACCTGCTTACGAATTTGTATTCGGATAATGAATTTCTGCTCGAAAGCGGAATATTGACTTCTGCTGAAAAAAGTTTTTTCAAAACGGTCTGCGCGGACATGGGAGAGGCACAAGCCGCTCTTGCGTTACATGAGTTGTCGAAATATCTTTGCCGGTATTATGGAAAGAAAGTGATTATTCTTCTGGATGAATATGATACTCCGATGCAGGAAGCCTATGTGAGCGGTTATTGGGATAAAATGGCGGAATTTATCAGAAGTTTATTTAATGCTGCATTTAAGACAAATCCATTTTTAGAACGTGCGGTTTTGACTGGGATTACAAGGGTTAGTAAAGAATCCATTTTTTCAGACTTAAATAACCTGGAAGTGGTGACAACGACTTCCGATAAGTATGAAACGGTATTCGGATTTACGGAAGACGAGGTATTTACTGCATTGGACGAATTTGGTCTGTCAGACAGAAAGCAGGAAGTCAAAGCGTGGTATGACGGTTTTACATTTGGAAATGTGACAGATATCTATAATCCATGGTCGATTATTAATTTCCTGGCGAAGAAAAAAATGGCGCCGTACTGGGCGAATACCAGTTCCAACAGACTGGTGGGGAATCTGCTTAAGGAAAGCAGTAAAGAGAGAAAACGGGAATTCGAGTCACTTCTGCGTGGAGAAATGATTTGTGTGGAAATCGATGAGCAGATTGTGTATGACCAGTTATCCGCAAAGAAAAATGCACTGTGGAGCCTGCTGCTTGCCTGTGGATATTTGAAAGTGGCGAGGACAGAGTTTTCAGAGTTGGATGGGTGCTTCTGGTATGAATTGGGACTGACCAATAAAGAAGTACAGATTATGTTTAAAAATATGATCCGAGACTGGTTTTCGCAGGATGATCATTACAATGACTTTATAAAAGCGCTGCTGTTGGATGATGTAGAAGCAATGAATATTTATATGAATCAAGTTGCTCTGTCAACATTCAGTTATTTTGATACAGGAAAAAAAGAATCCGGGGAGGAACCGGAACGTTTTTATCATGGCTTTGTAATTGGGTTAATGGTGGAGCTGGCGGACAGATATGTGCTGACTTCCAACCGCGAGAGCGGATTCGGAAGATATGATGTGATGTTGGAACCAAGAGATAAAAGAGAAAATGCGATCCTGTTAGAATTCAAGGTAAAGAGTCAAAAAGAACAGGATCTTTCCGATACGGTAAAAGCCGCGTTGCGGCAGATAGAAGAGAAGAATTATGAGGCAGAACTTATCGCGAAAGGATTTCCGAGAGAACAGATTAGGAAATATGGGTTTGCATTTCAGGGGAAAGCAGTCCTCATTGGATAGTTGTGTAATGGTACAGCTATTTTATCTTCTTTTTGACGGTTGATTTTGCTTTGACGGGGGCATATAATATCAGAAGACAGGGCAGATGGAACAGAAGCTGTTGAATATTTATTAGGAGGAACATAATGAGCGATACAAAAAAATCTAAAGTATATTTCACTGATTTCCGATGCGAGGTGGACGAGAGTCCGGTTCAAAAGCTAAAGCGGCTTATGAAAACTGCCGGGATTGAGCAGATTGACATGGATGGAAAATTTGTTGCGATTAAAATGCATTTTGGAGAATTGGGAAATATGAGCTTTCTCAGGCCCAATTACGCGAAGGCAGTCGTGGATTTGGTGAAAGAGCGCGGCGGCAAGCCGTTTTTGACAGATTGCAATACTCTTTATCCAGGCAGCAGGAAGAATGCCATTGAACATTTATACTGCGCCTGGGAAAATGGATTTACCCCGCTGAGTGTGGGATGTCCGGTCATTATAGGCGATGGGCTGAAAGGTACGGATGACATTGCAGTGCCGGTAGAAGGCGGCGAATATATCACAGAGGCAAAAATCGGCCATGCTATCATGGATGCGGATGTATTTATTTCCCTTACTCATTTCAAGGGCCATGAGATGACTGGATTTGGAGGCGCCATAAAAAATATCGGCATGGGCTGTGGTTCCAGAGCCGGAAAGAAAGACCAGCATCACAATGGAAAGCCTGTTATTGATTCGGAAAAATGCCGGGGCTGTAAGCGCTGTATGCGGGAATGTGCGAATGACGGACTCGTATTTGATGCGGAGAGAAAAGTCATGGCTATTGACGAACAGAATTGTGTGGGCTGTGGGCGCTGTATCGGAGCCTGCAATTTTGACGCTATTGATTTCGCACAGTCTGCGGCGGTCAAAGAGCTGAACTGTCGTATGGCAGAGTACACGAAGGCGGTTGTTACAGGCAGAGAGTGCTTCCATATTTCTATCGTATGCGATGTATCTCCGAACTGTGACTGTCATTCAGGAAATGATGTGCCGATTCTTCCGGACCTTGGAATGTTTGCATCCTTTGACCCATTGGCTTTGGATCAGGCGTGCGTGGATGCCTGTCTGAAGCAGACTCCGCTGCCAAACACGCAATTGACAGACCAGATGGCAGGCCAGGATTTCTGTGACCACCATGATCACTTTGAGAATACAACTCCTAATTCCGAATATAAGACCTGTCTGGCACACGCGCAGAAGATTGGTTTGGGAACAAAGGAATACGAGTTGGTGACTGTGAAATAAATTGTCTCGTACATAGAACTTTGTATTATTTGAATACACTAAAACCAACAAGCAGGAAAATATAAAAAACAAAAAAGGGCATGGCTTGAAACCACGCCCTTTTTCCACGGAACCATATATACTACAGATTCCCCTTTAAACCAATCTCCTCAGCCTTTTCTTTCATACCCGCGATGGTTTCCTGAATGACCTCGTCAAGCTCCATTCCCAGCATCTCACAGCCGCTGCGGATGACATCCCGGTTGACACCGGCGGCAAATCGTTTATCTTTAAATTTTTTCTTCACAGATTTTACTTCCAGATCTAACACACTTTTCGAGGGCCGCATCAGACAAACCGCATTGATCAGACCCGTCAGCTCGTCGATGGTGAACAGAACCTTTTCCATCTGGCTTTCCGGCTTTGTGTCTGTGCAGAGCCCATAGCCATGACAGCTCATGGCGCGGATATAGACTTCGTCAACACCATGTTCCCTCATGATTTCTACTGCCTTTTTACAATGTTCTTCGGGAAATTGTTCATAATCCAGATCATGCAGTAATCCGGCTACGCCCCACACCTCATCATCTTCACCATTCAGACGAGCAAAGTGGCACATTGTTGCCTCAACCGCCAGAGCGTGCGCCTGCAACGCCGGAGTCTTCGTGTATTCTGTCAATAGTTCCCATGCTTCTTCTCTTGATAGTTTCTTTTCCATTTGAAAAACCTCCTGTTTATATTGATACAAATTGTTTCAAGCAATAAGCTAAGTGCTTACGCCTGTATATACATTAAAATGAATCTGAGTTTTTAGTTTGTGAGACATCAGTGAAACCATGTCTGCACCAGAAACATGTACAGAACGGTTCCGGCTCCAATGCTCAGCAATGTATTCTTCTTCCATTTATGCAATGCTACGATAAAGAGAATCGCAATCAGTTCCGGGATGGCAAAATATCCGCTGGCAAAGGCATCTTTCAGGCAGTATACGACTAGAAGTCCAATGACTGCATATGGCAGGACCGTGCCCAAATATGTAATATAAGCCGGGGGCGTTTTTCCCTCCGGAAAAATGAAAAATGGAAGAAATCTTGTCGCCATAGTGCCCAGTACGACCGCAGCAATCGTAAGAATACTTTGTGTAGTTGTCATTGTACTGCCTCCTTACTTTTCCATTTTTTCCCGATAGAGAAGGACAGAATGATGAGAGCCATAGCCGGTAATATGAAATTCTGGCTTCCGAAGAGCAACAGGCAGAGCAGCGAGCAGCCCAATCCTATGAGAGCAGGCCGGTGTTCTTTGGATTCCTCCCACTGATTGATAAACATCACAATGAAGAGCGCTGTCATAACAAACTCAATGCCTGTTGTATCAAAATGGATGATATAGCCCAAAAGGGCGCCCAGAGTCGCGCCCGATACCCAGTAAATCTGATTGAGCAGCGTCACAAAGAACATAAACCATCCTTTGTCAACATCCGGGGGAGGTGTTACGGTACAGTTGATCGTAAACGATTCATCACACATTCCATAAATAAGATAGGCCTTTTTCCAACCGGTATTTTTAAATTTTTCCAACATGGATATGCCATAAAACAGGTGTCTGGCATTGACCATCAGAGCCAGGAAAAAGGCATGTAATGGATTGAAGGCGGACAATAACAACTCCACAGTGACAAATTCCATCGAACCGGCAAAAATAAACATGCTCATGAACAGGGGATAAACAAAGGAGAAGCCTTTGCTTCTCATGAGAAATCCATAGGACATTCCCAAAAAAAGAAAGCCTATGCAAATAGGGATTGTGAAGGGCAGTGCCGCCTTAAATGCTTTTGCTTTCATTGGTATCGTACTCCTTTTAGAGAATTGAAAAATTTGACATTATTATAATGTAATCTCCTTTCGCTGTGGTGTCAATGGGTTTTGAAAAAATAGACGATAAAAATGACTTTGATAAGAAAAACTTATGGTATATCCTTGAAAAGAGGAATTGCTTCACATGGCCAGAGCGATTATAATGTAAGCAGATAGAATAAAACACATAAAAAATAATGTAGTATAAGGAGAGGACATACTATGGCAATTACAGAAGCAGCGAAAGCATATCATGAAAAAATGTTTCCGGATTATCGGTCTGAGTTTTTGGAAACCGATCCGGAGTTTATCGAGCGTTTTGATAACTTTGCCTTTGATGAGGTGGTAAATCAGGACGATTTGGACGACAGGACCCGGTTTATGGCAATCCTTGCCACCCTGCTTGGGTGTCAGGGGACGGATGAGTTCCGTGCCATGCTCCCGGCTGCACTTCATTTTGGGGTTACGCCTGTGGAGATAAAGGAGATGGTTTACCAGGCAGTCGCCTACTTAGGAATTGGGCGAGTATTCCCGTTTTTGAAGATTACGAATGAAGTACTGACTGAAGAGGGCATTCAATTGCCGCTGGAGTCTCAGGCAAATACGACTATGGAAAATCGCCGCGAAGCAGGGACACAGGCTCAGGTGGATATTTTTGGCGAGGGGATGCGGGACTTCTGGAAATCAGGACCGGAAGAGAGCCGCCACATCAATTATTGGCTTGCAGCTAACTGTTTTGGAGATTATTACACAAGAAGCGGGCTTGATTTAAAATTGCGGGAAATGATTACATTCTGTTTTCTTGCCGCACAGGGCGGCTGTGAGCCGCAGTTGATTTCCCATGCCGCAGGCAATATGCGTATTGGCAATGATAAGGAGTTCCTCATTAAAATAATATCCCAATGCCTGCCATATATCGGATATCCTCGTTCATTGAATGCACTGCGATGTGTGAATGAGGCGGCGAAAGGATAAAATGCCTTTTAAGCATGGGTAACACATAAAATCTAAGTATTTGATATATTCCAAATATGTAAGTATAATGTAAGTGCAGAAAGGGGAGTGAATGGCTTCACAAACCGCACTTACATTTTTTCCAGCTAAACACTTTCAAGTAATGATATAAAAAACGAAGGGAGAAACGAAAATGACAGAAAAAGAATTTACTCAAATCTTTCCATTAGGTGAAAAAAATGATGCTTATGCACAGTTTTTTGTAGGGCAGAGCTACCTCAAAATGCTGACGACCGAGCGTGTCGGCATCGCGAATGTAACCTTTGAACCAGGATGCCGTAACAACTGGCATATCCACCACAAAGGCGGACAGATTCTCCTTTGTACTGCCGGACGTGGTTATTATCAGGAATGGGGTAAACCTGCACAGGAAATGAAGCCGGGAGATGTTATCAATATTCCGCCGGAAGTAAAGCATTGGCACGGTGCGGCTCCTGATAGCTGGTTTTCTCATCTGGCAGTAGAAGTTCCGGCAGAGGGCAGTTCTAATGAATGGATGGAGCCGGTGGAGGAAGAGGAATACAGCATTGCTCAAAAGGCATAAAAACGTTATAATAAGCTCCATAAAGCATGGATAAAGCTGAAAGGAGTCTTATAGATGGAAATCAGGGTTCTTCGCTATTTTCTGACTGTAGTCAGGGAAGAAAGCATTACAAAAGCTGCAGAGGTTTTGCATATTACACAGCCGACCCTTTCCCGCCAGCTTGCGCAGATGGAGGAAGAAATCGGTGTAAAACTGTTTGACAGAGGTACTCGGAAAATCGTATTAACCAACGAGGGGATTCTGCTTCGGCGCCGCGCGGAGGAAATTTTGCAGTTGGTTGATAAGACGGAAAAGGAACTGGTAGAACAGGAGGAGCAGGTGGAAGGTAAGATTTCCATTGGCTTCGGAGAGATTGCCTCAGTACAGCTGCTCCCTGAGCTGTTCAAAAGTTTCCGCCAAAAATATCCCCGTGTCACTTTTGATATTTTTACAGCAACTGCCGATCTGGTGAAAGAACAGATGGATAAAGGGCTTCTTGACCTGGGTCTGCTGTTGGAACCGATTGACATGGGGAAATATGATTTTGTCCGGATGGACGTGAAAGAAAGGTGGGTAGTTTTGATGCCGCCGGATGCTCCGCTTGCAGAAAAAGAATTGATTCAGGCAGGCGATCTGTCAGAAGTGCCGCTGATCCTTCCAAGGCGTATGCAGGTGCGGAGTGAACTGGCAAGTTGGTTTGGTGATTATTACAAAGATTTAAATGTTCTGTTTACCAGTAATCTAAGTAGCAACGGTGCGGTTATGGTAAAAGAAGGTCTGGCATATTCGTTGGTCATCGAGGGGGCAGTCCCTTTTTGGGATGCAGCAAAAATCACTTACCGGCCATTATATCCGGAACTTTGGGCAACGAGTGTTTTGGCGTGGAAACGAGCGCAGCCATTCAGTCTTGCGGCAACAAAATTTATCGAATTTCTAAAATGCTTTTTGAGCATGAATAAGGCATAAACGATAAGTATTGGATTTGATTCAAATCCATAGGTATAATATAAGTGCAGGGGAGGAGCAGACTGCTTCATAACTGCACTTATATTTTTTAGGAAAGAGATGTTGAAGAGTGG
Organism: uncultured Lachnospiraceae bacterium; assembly: GCA_947564305.1. Next base: position 27,519 of record CANOBT010000016.1, read on the forward strand.
GTAAAAACAGTTGTGATACGAAAATAGGAAAGAACGGAAACGTTATGAAAAGGAAAGAACTGATGGGAGAGAAGGAGCTGTTTACCAATCAAGAATTGAAAAGAATGATCATCCCCCTGTTTTTGGAACAGCTTCTGGTAATGCTTGTCGGGATTGCGGATACGCTGGTAATCAGTTATGCCGGCGAAGCGGCTGTTTCCGGGGTTTCGTTGGTCAACCAGTTTAATACTATATTTATTTATCTGTTCACGGCGCTGGCTTCCGGAGGAGCTGTTGTGATCAGTCAGTATATCGGCAGGCAGGAAAGGGATCATGCGGGAGAGTCCGCCAGCCAGCTTTTGCTGTTCTCCACCCTGTTTTCTGTTTTGATTGCAGCGGCGGTGCTGATCGGGAATGAAGCGATGCTCCGCCTGCTGTTTGGAAAAGTGGAGAAGCCGGTTATGGATGCCTGCATTATCTATTTGAAAATTTCAGCCTATTCTTATCCGGCGCTTGCCGTATATAATGCAGGGGCAGCCGTTTACCGCAGCCTGGGAAAGACAAATGTGACCATGTATATCTCGGTGGCGTCCAATGCAATCAATGTTATTGGAAATGTGATCGGGGTATTTGTACTGCATGCCGGGGTAGCCGGGGTCGCATGGCCGTCTTTCATTGCCCGCGTTTTTTCAGCGGCAGTTATCACGGTTCTTTGCCTGCAGAAAAAGAATGAGGTGGTATACAGGAGGCAGTGGATCTTTTCCTGGAACCGCGGATTGATGAGAAGTATTCTGAATGTTGCAGTACCAAATGGTGTGGAAAACGGTATCTTCCAACTGGTAAAGGTGGCTCTGAGCAGTATTGTGGCATTGTTTGGCACCTATCAGATTGCCGCGAACGGAGTGGCGCAGAGCATTTGGTCACTGGCTGCTCTGGCAGGTGTTGCCATGGGACCGGTTTTTATTACCGTCATTGGACAATGTATGGGAAACAGAAATATCGAGGGTGCAGAATATTATTTCAGGAAACTCACAAGAATAACGCTTTTCATCTCAACGGCATGGAATCTTCTGATTTTCCTTCTGACCCCGTTGTTCCTGCGTTTTTATTCGCTGTCACTAGAAACGAAAAAGCTGATCCTTTGGCTCGTAATCATCCATAATGTGTTTAATGCGGCAGCATTCCCTTTTTCCGGCGCGCTCAGTAATGGACTTCGTGCGGCAGGTGACGTGAAATTTACGATGTATGTTTCTGTCATTTCTACGATTGCGGTACGGCTGTTCCTGTCTTACATTTTGGGAATTGTTTTGAATATGGGCGTCATTGGAATCGCTCTTGCAATGGTGTGCGATTGGGTAGTGCGGGCAGCCCTTTTTATCTGGCGTGAAAAAACAGGAAAGTGGAAGGCTTTTGAGGTGATTTAGCGTTTATGATGCGGCCGCCCCGGCTGGCGTAGAGGTTTTAGGTATCGAGATTATTCCTGCACAATGACCGATTATCCCAATAAAGAGACCGATTATACCATCTGTAAAGAGTGGAACAGAATTTGTGATATCATAAAAACGGAGAATGTCTATTTATACCTTATCGGACAGCAGAGCTGTCCGACCGTCCCGAGGGGACATGCATTACGGGATGCCCTTTGGGTATAGAAACATTGTAAACTGTTCAGAACAGGTATTTTTTGAGGGAGAAAAAGATTGTGAGAGTAGCATTAGTGGATGATAATGAGAATGACAGAAAACGGCTCCTGGATTATCTGCATCAGTTCCAGGAGAAAGAGGGAGTGAAGATGCAGGTAACTTCTTATAACAGCAGCCTGGATTTTCTTGAAGAGTACGACGGCGGATATGATGTGATCTTGCTGGATATAGAGATGCCGGGTATGGATGGAATGGAAACAGCAAAAGAAATCCGGCTGATTGATGAAATGGCAGCAATCATCTTTATTACAAATATGGCACAGTATGCAATCCGCGGATATGAGGTAAATGCAATTGACTTCATGGTGAAGCCTGTGCCTTATTTTAATTTTGCGGAGAAATTTAAAAGGGCGGTCAATTTTGCACGGAGGGAACAGGGAAAGAATATCCTTTTGAACAGCGATGAGGGTGTGATCAGGATTGCTGTTGCGGACATCTATTATCTGGAAAAGGATAAGAACAAAAATTATCTGGTCTATTATACAAGGAAAGGCACATTCCGGGAGAGGAATACGATTTTATCTGTAAAAGCGAAGCTGGAGAACCATCCATTTGCAGAATGTACTTCCGGGTGTTTGGTGAACCTGAAGTTTGTGGAACAGGTAGGAAAAGACAGTGTTGTACTGGAAAACGGTACACTGCCGGTATCAAGAAGGATGCGAAAGGAATTTCTGAACAGTTTTATGAAATATGTCGGAGGATATTGATGGGAACAACAGCATATGTAACATGCATACGTTTTTCGCTGCAGCTGCTGATCGCAGAAGCTGCATTTCTGATCGGGCGGCCACGACGTTCTTTTTTTGGGCTGCGGATCGTCGGCGCATTGGCGGCATATTTTACGCTGGCAAGTACCTATTTTATGTTATTGAAACAGATACCGGGGAATTATTCAATTGTTCACGCTTGTTTTTATTTGGGACTGTTTATTTTGACTCTTCAGATAATTGCATTTTGCTATGACCTGCCCTGGCTGGAAATTTTATTTGTAGGAACAGGAGGATATGCGACAGAGCATATCGCATTTGCGATTGCCAGAATCATTCAGGCATTGACAGGATGGACGGCAGACAGGATTGGGACAGTAAAAGAATATCTGATATTTCGGCTTTTGATTTATGTTCTTACAGCCGGGGCTGTCTATTTTTTACTGATCCGCAGGAACAGAGAAAAAGAAGAGTTTAAAGAAAAGGATATCCGAATGGTGGAAATGGCGCTTCTGCTCCTTTTGTCAGCAATCGTTTTGAGCGTATTTTATACAAATCGGGAAGGGGTTTCTCTTCTTGGAAATATTATCTGTCCGATGTACAGTATGCTATGCTGCTTTTTGGTACTCATGATTGAATACTATGTATTTCGTGAAAACAGGCTGAGCCGCGACAATGAAATGATGGAGCAGCTTCTTCATATGGCAAACGCACAGCAGAAAAGCACAAAAGAGGCTATCGATATCATTAACGTGAAATGTCATGATCTGAAATATCAAATGAAGGAACTTGAAAAGCTCAATAATGATGCGGAGCGGTCAGAATATATTGAAGAGATGAGAAAAGCAATTTCCATATATGATGCTACCTATCATACAGGGTGTGAAGCATTGGATTATATTTTGAGGGAAAAAACACTTTTATCAGACGAGCATCATATTGTATTCAGTTGTATGGCGGACGGAGAAGCGCTGTCCTTTATGAATACAACAGATATCTATGCGCTGATTGGAAATGCATTGGATAATGCATTGGAACGGACAATCCAGGAGGAAGAAAAGCAAAGGATCATCAGCCTGCGTATCCATCAGAGGGGACAGATGGTGCTGCTCCATCTGGAGAATACATGCAGTGAGACACCTGACTTCAAAGAGGGACTGCCGGTAACGACGAAGACAGATAAAAATTATCATGGATTTGGCGTGAAAAGTATGCGCTATATCGTGAGAAAATATGATGGCGAGATGCTGATGAGAGTCCAGGAGGGGAAGTTTATTCTGGATATTGCGTTTCCGAAAATCTGAGAGGGATTATGAATAAGATATTTAAGACTGAAAATGTACAAGTTGAGGCTCAGATGGAAAAACTGACAGAAGAGATTAAACACTGTAAAAAAACGAAAAATCATGGCTGATAGCGCCAGATTTTTCGCGTATAGGTAAAGTAATACATTTTTCACTTTAATATAAACTAATAATAATTTATTCGCATAAACAGTACTATAAACAATTTATCAGCTTCTTTTACATCATATTTAACCGCTGATTCCTCGATTAATTTCATGATCAGATCATTATATTGATTAAACAAAACATTTAACAGATACTGTCTGCTAATAGAATTGTAAGTATTAATAACAAACCTTTTATTTTCTATTAGATATTGAAATATTTGCTTAATATTCTCCTGCCAGTTCTCAATATTGATATTTTCCTCTACTTTATCAATCAATTCATGTTCATAAGTCCACTCAAGTAAATCATAAATGTCTTTAAGAAAATAGAATGAGAAATTTTTAACAAATGTAGAAATCTCAAATTATAAAATAAACTAGTTGACTTAAATTGATAAAATGATTTACTCTAAAGACAAGTACAAAGAAATTCCAGAAATACATAAAATTATAGTGGAGGAAATCAAGATGTCTGAAATTACAGAAGCAACGGGAACACGTACGGTACAAGAGGTGATTGATAAAATTCTGTTGGATATGTGTGGCGGTATAAAGTTTGAACAAACTTGTGATATCATAGCAGCCGGGAATCCGGAAAATCAGGTGACAGGTGTGGTGGAAGCCTTGGCTTTGGCGTAGAGCAGATGCCGATGCAGGTCATGGAACGTAATAAGCTTGACTTAATGGTAGTGGGGGATATTACAGAATGGACGATATGTGCTTATATCAATGATGCATATCAGATGGGATTTAACCGTGCCATGCTGACACTTGGACATGAGCGCAGTGAGGAAGCCGGTATGAAATATCTGGCTCCCTGGTTGGCAGAACGTTTCCCGGATATCCCTGTTACATTTGTAGACGCGAAAGAACCGTTCAAATACCTGTAAGCAACGATTCAGAACAATCGACCTTAGACACGTCGGCTGTTCTGAATAATATAATCAAATTAAGAAGAGGAGGATTCGGATATGAAATGGACCAGTGCATTTAGTTATCTGCCAATCAATTATGGGATTCCATTAGCAACTGTGGAAGACCAGACACAGCGAGTTACTTTTGACAATAATCTGAATGGAAATAAAATACGTGTGCGTTTTTCAAATCGGTATTCATCAAAACCTCTGACACTTACACACGTTTCCGTAGGTATAGTCAGGGAAGGACAGGTACAGGATACGACTATGATATCCCGGAATGGAAATACGGTGATAGAATTGAAGCCGGGAGAAGAGTGCTGGAGTGATGAGTTGGAGTATTTTGTTGCGGCAGGAGAAAGAATCGCGGTTTCTGCTTATATAAAGGATAGGCAGGAGATTGGAAGCATTTGTATCTTTTGGTCCAAAAGCGGTCCGGATGTCATTCTCAGTGAAAACGGAGATTATGTGACCGGGGAAGCATTTCACGGATATCCTATGGAGGAAGTGTACCAGATTGTCAGAGAAGATGCCAATCAAGGAATGGCATTCTACGGTTTTACCGGTCTACAGGTGCTGACAGATGATAGTGTGAAAACGGTTGCCGCATTTGGGGATTCCATAACCCATATGTCTTATGTGACAAATGCACTTTATAAACGTTTCTATAATGCCTACCCTGGACAGGTGACTTTATTGAACAGAGGGATTGGCGGCAATCGGGTCTTACATGACGCAACCTATGTAGATTTCATTCCCGGCGAAGGAAGCTGTTTTGGTACTGCAGGTATAAAACGCTTTGAAGAGGATGTATTCGGAGAAGAACAGACGAATATTGTTCTGGTATTGGAAGGAATCAACGATATTATGCATCCAATTCAGTTTGGCCATCAGGACGAGAAGGTGACACCGGAGGAACTGGTAAAAGGTTATCAGCAGTATATTGAAATAGCTCATAAGCATCATGCCAGGATCTATGGTGCAACGATTACTCCATGTGGATTTGCGGAATATCCGAAAGAATGGCTGCCTGCATTTGAAGAAATCCGTGTCAAAACCAATGAACAGATTCGGGAAGGGATTGGATATGACGGATATTTTGACTATGACGCCGCCGTCCGGGATGAGTTTTGTTCTGGATATATGAAAGAAGAGTACCATATTGGTGACGGGCTGCATCCAAATGACGTAGGCGGCGCGGCTATGGCAGGACAGGTTGATTTGGAAAAGATTATGGATGAATAGGGAAGGAATATTGATGAATAAGAAATTGTGCAGGATGCACAGAAATCAAATAGAAAATTTGTTGAAATTATAAGAAAATAAAAGAAATAGCTGAAATTTGATACAGCGCCGGTTTTTGTGATATAAACCGGCGCTGTTTTTCTGTATGATAAAAACACAATAATTCAGAACAGAAAGGGATGATCTTATGTATGTGAAAGGTGTAAATTTAGGAAACTGGCTGGTATTGGAGAAATGGATGAGCCCGGCTCTTTTCGACGGTACGACTGCTGAGGATGAGTACTATCTTCCGACACAGCTCTCTTCGGAAGTTTATGAAGCACGTATCAAGGTTCACCGCAGCGAGTATATTTCGGAGCGTGATTTTGCTTCCATCCGCCGTATGGGGCTGAATACGGTGCGTATCCCTGTTCCCTATTTTATCTATGGCGACCGTCCGCCGTTCATCGGGTGTATTGAAGAACTGGATAAAGCTTTTGGATGGGCGGAAAAATATGGTCTCAAGATTCTGATTGACCTGCATACGGCGCCGTTGAGCCAGAATGGGTTTGATAACGGCGGTATCTGCGGTGTCTGCAAGTGGAGCCAGACTTCTGAGGAGGTTACCTTTGTTTTAGACCTGTTGGAAAAATTGGCAAAGCGTTACGGGCAGCGTGAGGGTTTGTTCGGAATTACGCCGATCAATGAACCGATCACTGAAGAAATGTGGAATACGATGGATGTTCCAAAACGTTATCCGGCTGTAGACAAGGAGATGGCAGAAGGTAGCGTGCCGAATACGCTGGAATTTCTGCGGGACTTTTATGAACAGGCATATGACCGGATTCGTCCGAATGTGAAAGCGGATGCGTATGTTGTATTCCACGATGGTTTTCAACTGAAAGTGTGGAAGGACTTTGTCAGTCAGCCAAAATTCCAAAATATCATGCTGGATACCCATCAGTATCTGATGGTTGCGGAAGCGCTTGGATGCGAGCAGACTGTGGAAGGATATGTGAAACACATTCAGGAGCATTTTGCAAAGGATATCGCAGAGGTACAGGAGTATGTTCCGGTAGTCTGCGGAGAATGGTGTCTGTTTAATTCCTGTGCGGTAGGGACAGATACGAAGGGCGGACAGACGGTATTGAACGGTATGGATTTCTCTGAAAATGAGCAGGGATTGACAGAAGAAGCAAAGAAACAAATCTACACGCAGCTTGCGGATGCACAGTTGGCGGCATGGCAGAAGGGAACCGGATATTTTTATTGGAATTATAAGCTGCTGCTGGACACGGTAAATGAACCTCAATGGAAAGGCTGGGACTGCTGGGACCTGGGCAAAAGTGTGGATATGGGATGGTTCCCGGCAAAGGGATGATGAAAGCCAGGGAGTATAGACTGGCGTCTGCTGTAAATGCAAAATAAAAAAGCAAAGGAGTGTTATTCCATGGATACGAATAAAGCGAAAACACAGGATTCAAATGTAAAACTTTCCATTTTAGAACGTATTGCTTATGGCCTGGGTGATTATTCAGGTAATTTGGTTTATTCTTCTATTTCTGCATTTTTATTGGTATACTATATCAGTGTGCTGAAAGTGGATGCAGGAGTTGCGGCTTCCTCCTTCTGTATGAAGATTGGCTCAGGAATTGGAACTGCTGCATTAGGATGGATACTGGGAGCCGGTGGATTTAATACGGACCCGACCAGTGCATCCGCGATAATGTCCATTAATGTTTCCTGTATCTGGGTTCCGCTGATTACCTGTGCGATTGGAGCTGTTTGTCTGTTCCTCTTTGACCTGGATAAACATTATGATCAGGCAGTGGCTGATTTGGCGGAAGGAAAATGGAAGGGTAGTAAGTAACAGTTACCAGTATTTTTTAATAATGAGGAAGGTTCTGTGTGATGAATTCATACAAGGTATTCCGAGTTTCTTTAGATACATTTTGTGAAATGGTGATTATGCTTTATGAGACGATTACTGGAAGGGCGATTTTGAAAGAGGAACTTCTTCAGAAGAATTTTTGCAGTCAGGAGCTCTTAAATTCTATGCAGGAGAAGCTTCATAAAGTGTTTTATGACCTTCGGGAAAGTGATGCGGTTCACAATCCTTACAGCCAGGAAGTCCGGGAGCAGGACGCTATAAAAAGGGGGGACCCTGACGCACTGGTCCGCAGCTTTGAAGAGTCCTTTGTAGGAAAATATGGAACACTTTCCCATGACCCTGTGCGTCAGGCAAAAAATATCAATATCGTAGTAATTACGCTTGCATGCCGTTCTGCGATTGCAGGCGGGCTTTTGCCGGAAATCGCGTTTTCGATGTCAGATGCTTTTATTCAGCATACGGAAGAGATGAAGGATATTGCAGAATTATGGGTGTTTGGAAGACAGGCAGAGATGGAATACTGTAGGGCGGTGCAGGAGCTGTCTTTTAAGGCTGTACAGAATCCACTGGTTACCCGCTGCAAAGGAATGGTCGTAAGCCAGCTTCATGCAAAGCTGTCTGTCAAAGAGATTGCCGCACAGCTTGGGATCACACCGGGCTATCTGTCACATTTGTTTCTGCGGGAAGAGGGAATCAAACTTACGGATTACATCATCCGCGAGAAAATAGAAGCCTCAAAAAAGCAGCTGCTCTATACGGAAATGTCCTTAGATGTGGTTGCCAATTCTTTTGGATTTGTGTCCCAGAGCCATTATGGGCAGGCTTTTAAAAAGTGGGTCGGTATGACTCCGAAACAATATCGCGAAAATTTGAAACATAAGTGAAAAAATAAAAATAGAGGTTGGTACTCAGTGATAACTTTAAAGTGCCAACCCTATTTTCAAAAAAGGATTGAATTTGTCTGGATATATGTTTTCTATTAGCAGATCCTGTTTCTGTAATTTTCAGGAGTTACTCCAACTTCTTTTTTAAACACCTTTCCAAAATAGCTAGGACTCTCAAATCCGCACATCTGTGCGATTTCCAGAACCTTTTTTTCCGGATACTGAATCAGGAAAATGCGTGCCCGGCTGATTCGGACAGTGAGAAGATAGTGCATGATGGTCTGCTGCATGGACTGCTTGAATAGTGTGCACATATATTCTTTGGAAAGCCCAATATATCCGGCCAGATTATCTAATGAGATAGGATTCTCATAATTTTCTTCCATATAGTCAATCATCTTTTGAATCAGTACATTTTCCTGCGCTGGAACCGAGGCATTGATATGCTGAACGCAGAAGGACAGGTCGAGTAAAAAACTATAACATTCTTTGGACAATTCCGTATATCTATTTTTTCCTTTTTGTTTTTGCAGGGTATAAAATCTTTCAATATATTTCGGGAAGATGGTTTCATCTGAAAAATGATATACATCCGATTCGTGCATCTGGAGAGTCTTCAAAAGCTCCGGACAGTTGGGGCCGGAAAAACCGATGAAATGTACGGTCCAGTCGGATGTAATCCCGTGGTAGGAGTGGGGGACTCTTGGATAGATCAAAGCTCCCTGTCCCGTGCTTAAAATAGATTTTTGCTGATTGATAATCAGTTCTCCAGAGCCTTTTACGCAGTAAAACCACTGGTAGAAGGGGAAACCCTTTGGGCGTAGTATGGGCTCCTGCCAGTGATTGATGCCGAGCAGATGAGGAGAGACTGGCAATGATTGATGAAGTGTTCCGGGATAACTGAAAGAATAAATCATGGAGGCCTCCTTACGGAATTCTATATTTATCTTAATTTACGATTTATTCTGTGTCAAGAAATAAATATTAATATTATTATATAAATATAATGATATTAGGATTGTGGGATGGAGAGGTGCAGATTATAATATTTATAGAAATCAAAAAACATACAAATAGGAGGAAAGAAGAAATGACAGATATCCCAAGAATTGAAAATGACAGAGGTATTCCAACGCTGTATGTAAAAGGAGAGCCGTTTTTGGCGTTAAGCGGGGAAATCCATAATTCCGGTTCCAGTAATCTCCAGTTTATGGAGAAAGAAGTCTGGCCAAAGCTGAAAGGCTTGAATATGAACTCTGTGATCGTACCGTTATATTGGGAAACGATTGAGCCAGTTGAAGGCGAGTATGATTTCTACCTGCTGGATGGGGTGGTAGAACAGGCAAAGGAGAATGAGATGAAACTAATCTTCCTGTGGTTCGGACTGTGGAAGAATGGTGAGTCTATGTATGTTCCGGCCTGGATGAAAAGGGATACGAAAAAATATTTCCGGGCAGAAAAAGTAAACGGAGAAAAGCTTAACACCATTTCCCCGCTCTGTGAAGCGGCAGTGGAGAAGGATGCGGCAGCATTCGCAAAGATTATGGCTCATATCCGGGAGATTGACGAGAAAGAGTCTACGGTCATCATCATGCAGGTGGAAAATGAAATTGGCCTTCTGGGAACCGGTTGTGACTATAGCAAAACGGCGAGGGAAGCATTTGTAAAAGAACTCCCGGCAGAGCTCTCCGAAGAGTATGGAGTGGGAGGCACATGGAAAGAAGCATTTGGGAAAGACGCAGAAGAATATTTTATGGCATACTATTTTGCCAAAGCGGTGGAAAAGATTACGGCTGCGGGACAAAAAGAATATCCTCTTCCCTGTTACGCTAATGCGTGGCTGAAGCAATATCCTTGGTATCCGGGTTCTTATCCGTCAGGCGGGCCTGTGAAGGACGTCCATAAGATCTGGAAGATAGCAGCACCGTCTCTGTTTACTCTGGGACCGGATATCTACGTGCCTTATGTGGCACAGGTTTTGGATGAATATGGATATGAAGGTAATCCATTGTTTGTGCCGGAAGTGCGTAAGGACTCGGTGACTGCCTCCTATTGTCTGTATGCATTTATGAAGCGGAACGCAATCTGCTATTCCCCCTTTGGGATTGAAGATCTGGCACTGTCTCCGGAAGAGATTGAAAAACCTCCGATGGAGGTCATGGCGGCATTAAATATTGACCCGTCGGCATTCGATATTGCCGGGAGCCGGGAGTATCTGGGAGCGACTTATAAGTTGGTGGAACAGATGAAGCCGCTTTATCTCAAGTATCGCGGCACAGAACACCTACAGAGCTACGTGAAGAAAGCAGATACCGATTTTGGAACGTGGTTCCAGTTTGAAGAATATGACCTTGAGGTGGCTTATTCTCCGAAGATGCCTGAAAAGCCATTGGCAGCAGGGGCAGTTTATGAGCTTGCGGCTAATCAATTCCTGATTATGGGGATGATGAGTACGCTGACATTTGCGCCAAAGGAAGGAGAGAATCTGAAAGTCGATTATTTAAGGCTAGAGGAAGGAGCGATTGAAAAAGGAGAATGGAAATCAGGGCGTATTTTGAACGGGGATGAAAAGATGTCCTTGAAGCTTGGAGATATGCCATCTTGCCTCTATGTAGAATTGTATAAGTACTAAATGGTATCCATTTCCTTCAGAGAGTCCTGTATATTGTCATTCAGCAGGTCTTTAAAAATCCGCCGGGTATGTTTTTAACAGCCGGAAGGAGAGGCAAAGTAGGTTACAATCCTTGTGGAATTGTGCTATACTGGAAAAATAAAGACTAGTAAAACTGACAACAGGGAAGGAACATTATGGAGCAAAGAGAATCTATAAAGACAAATATCATGAAAAAGGTTCAGGATTCCAAGACAGAACAGGTATATATTATACGCTCTCAGCATATTAACCCGCAGGGCAGATTGTTCGGCGGTTATCTGATGCAGTGGATTGATGAAATGGCCGGAATCGTAAGCAGAAGGCATTCGGGGAAAAGTGTGACAACGGCGTCCATTGACAATTTGAATTTTAAAGCAGGAGCTTACCAGAACGATATGGTTGTTCTGGTCGGTAAACTCACATATGTAGGGCACACTTCTATGGAAGTACGGGTGGATACTTATGTGGAGGATTATACCGGAAGGCGTAAAAGCATTAACCGGGCATATCTTGTCATGGTAGCAATTGATGAAAATGGAAATCCGGTTGAGGTGCCGGGGCTTATCATAGAGTCAGAAGCAGAGCAGGCGGAATGGTCTGCAGGAGAGAAAAGGTATCAACTTCGCAGACAGAGGAGAGTCGAGGGATTTTGAACTTAGAATGTCTTTAGTGGCTGTTTATGGGGCTGTGTGCCCTAATTGTTACTATTCACAGTTCATTTAATTAGATCGTGATGGAAGAGGAAATTTACTTGTTGATTGCGACAACCATTGAAAAATAAAGGGTTGTGAGAATGGACATATGGGGGATTGCTTGATAAAAGTAGTTCTCCTTTTTTGTTGGTATTTTTGTTTTGATAATACCAACAAATGTATTGGAGTGTAACAGTATCTGGCAGGAGCATCTGTCGGAGATGGCGCGGAAAGACGAAAAAATCAGGCGGCTTGAGGACAGGACCTGGGATATCCAGCGAGAAAGCGATGAAAAAATCATATCCCTGCCCCCGGAGTACGAGGATCGGCTATATGAACAGGAACGCGTCACAAAAGAATTGGAAAACCAAAGGTAGAACCTGCCAAGACAATAGCGGCTCAGGAGAAAAGAAAGGTTGTTCAGGGGAGAACTCAAATATATCAGGAGAAATCTACAGATATGGGAGGAATCAAAACCAGGCAGAACAGGAGAGAAGTGTTCCATCCGGGGAGTGGAAGGGGAGTGAAAACCATTTCCAGTAATACAGGTGCCTCCGCTCTTTCCATAAATAAAAAAGAAGCAGTCCATACTTTGATGCAGCAAAAAACGATAGGGCATATCACTTTACCACAAAAAGCTGCAGGCTATGCGGCAGCATCGAAAAGAGCGGCGGGTTCTGCCGCAATACAGAAAAAGCAGGCGGACTATGCAATAAAGGCATCGAGGCAGATGGCAGTAAAATCTGCCAAGATGGTGGGAAATGTAGGGGGACAGAAGTTCTGGTCGTGGTATGGATTTCCCAGCAGAGAGGAATGGTGCGCCTGCTTTGTCAGTTGGTGTGCAGATCAGTGCGGGTTGATTGCAAGCGGAGCAGTTCCGAAATTTGCGTCCTGTCCGGCAGGGGTGGAATGGTTTCGGAGCAATGGAAAATGGAAAGATAGTACCCACAACCCTTCGGCGGGAACGATTATTTTCTTTGATTGGGATGGAGATGGAGTTTCGGATCATGTAGGGATTGTAGAGAAATGTGAGAATGGAAGGATAATTCTTTCTGTATTGTGTGAACATGCATTATTACTAGAATTATAAAACATATATTCATAAATAGGAGAGTATAAAGAATTGTGTTCCTATTCAATATATTTTTGGTTCTTTTCTTAGAAATTAATCGCATTGACTGTAGTGTAGAGAATATATGTCGTATTTAAAAGAATCTAATACATGTTCTTTGAAAAATCCGTCTGATAAAATGAGATTACAAATTGAGAGCAGAGACTTTCAAAATTTATTTGCAAAGAAGGAGAGAAAACATGAGTAATCAATCAATGACAGAGACGGATAGGAAAAAAGGTCTCAGTAAGCCTTTTGTCTGGTTCCATGCTACTTCGGTGAATGGCACTGCAATGGCGATCGCAGCTACCCTCGCTACGTATTTTTCTTTGTATGTGCAGGAGGAGATTGGAATTACGGCGGCGCAGTTAGCCGTGATCCTCCTGATCTGTTCTTTGTGGGATGCCATCAATGACCCGTTGATGGGAGTAATCTGCGATTCCTGCAATCCAAGATGGGGACGTTATCGTACATGGTTTTTGTTTACACCAATCTTCCTGCTTGTAGATATGTTCCTGCTGTTTAGCAATCCAGGTTTTATTCAAGGGAGTCCGATGGCAAAATGTGTATATGTATGTATTACCTATATGGTTTATGGTATGTGTGTGACAGCATACACAATGCCTCAGATGGCAATTCTGCCGGCTATGACACTGGATGACGGGGAACGAAATGATGTACTGGCCAAAGGCGCGGCGGTCTGTGCGGTGTTTTTTACTATTGCATCTACATTTTCGACTCAATTGGTAGGGATTTTCGGAAGCTATCGTAGGCTGATGTGCTTCTATGCTGTATTTGCGGTTGTTTCTTTCTGGGGATTATATAAACATTCAGAAGAGCGTTATGTAGTGCCCAAAGAAAAGGGAGAAAGCGGTCTCAAGCAGTTGGTTTATGTTTTTCGGCATAAAGAAGTGTGGCCGGTTATGCTCTGTTGGTGCTTGGCATCTATTTCCTATGGATTTATGTTTGCGGCATCTGTATATTACGCACAATATATTTTGGCTCCCCAGAGAATAGATTTGGCGGTGATGGACGAAGCGGCGATTGGAGCTACAATCGGCGGAACTATCACCACCTATATGGGATTCAATACTGCAGGCGGTTTAATTTCCATGGTAGTGCTGATGCCAATTTTCCTGAAGAAATTTAAGACAGGATATCAGGCATTGATTGTTTCTCAGGTGTTGACTGTAATCTGTTACGCGATTTTGTTCTTTACCGGACGGATGAATTTCTGGTATTGCTGTGTCATGACATTTGTAGCATGCGCGGTAGGATCCATGGTAAATGCTCTGGTAAATGTCCTTGTCAATGACACCATTGACTTTATACTGCTGAAAGAGGGCAAACAACTGAACGGTGTAATTTCATCGGTAAAAGGGTTTGCGCAGAAATGCGGCAATACGGTTGTCAATTCCGGTCTGCTTGCAATTCTGGCTATCTGCGGATTTGACGCTCAGAAAGGCCCCTTTGATCAGACAGCCATGGCTATTGAAGGAACGAATATTACCCGTTTTCTGGTGCCGGGATTTGTGTCTGTCGCAATCATTATCATCATGGTATTTTATCCGTTGAAAAAATATTTCCCGGAAATTGCGGAAATGAAAGCAAAAATGACGGCAACGTCAAAAGGGGAATGATTCAAGTCGCGAAAGGTACTAGTTCGATATCAGTATTCTGATTCTGCCTGCGGTATTCTCGTGGTGAGATTTTATAAATAGAACGAAATACTCTGGAAAAATGATCAGTGGAATTGTAGCCGACTTGTTCTGCAATTTCACTGATTTTTAATTCTGTGTTGACAAGATAGTGGACAGCCTCTGACATCCGCAGAGACGTAACAAGTTCCGTGAAAGTATATCCCGTGTTTTCTTTAATCTGTGCACATAAATGGGATTTGCTGTAATGAAACAGTTCTGCCAGAGAAGATAAGGTCAGTGTCGGATAATTATGCTGGATATATTGCAGTACAAGGGAAAAATCAGTGCTCATCTGGTAGTTATAGAACTGGATCGTTTCGCTGTAATTGCGTAGTATGGTGGCAAAAAATACATTGGCATAATTGATGCAGCACACATTGCCGTAGGTATCGTGCCGATTGGTCTCGATCATCATACGTCGGACCAGGCGCTTCAAAAGCAAATGTTCTTTGGTGAAAAACAGCAGGTAATTTGAATGCGCATTTCCACGCAGGGTAGTCCGAAAAAAGTGAGACAGCAGGTCATTTCCAGACATTAAGGAAAAAAATGTCGTATTAAAGGTACTCTGACGTATACAAATCGTAAATACAATGGCATCATCTGCAATTTGCAGATCATGTCTGGAAGAGGGAGCGATAATGCAGATTTCACCTTTCTGCATCGTCCGTATCTCATTTTCAAAAATAAAGCTTGCAACCCCTTTTATTACAAAATTAATCTCAAAATAGTTATGGACATGGCATAGCTCTCTTGTATACCTGGGATGCCGGATCACAAAGATATCCCGTTTTTCTGGAATCATTCTGGCTTCCTGTACCTGAGAGGAAACAGACATATCCAGATAGGAGGATATGGAAAAGGGGATGGAATCTACGACTTTGTCAAATTTTTCGTCAGTCATATTTTCATAATCATCGTCCAGTTTCGGAAACGGCAAGGTATCGTGCGCAAAGCCTTTTTTGAAAATATAGTTACACATTTCCGGAAATTGCATTTTATTTCCTGTTCGTTCATAGTAAGATTTCATATGATACTGGAACTCTTTATGTGTGATGTAGTAGGACATTTTTAATACCATATGCAGAAAGTCTGCCAGTGGCAGAGCTTGCGGCATTCCTATTCTGTGAGTATTTTGAGAATTTGTTTCTATAATTTTATTATATATCGAAGTGACAGTGATATCAATACAGAAAACTTTTTTGAATCTATAAACATGCAGTTTTTAATATCAATTTATTCAGATAGAAGCAATGCTTTGACAGAGAAGAAAAAATTGACAGGATCGCTCGAAGTGGGTTAATATTAAGAATACAGAGAATTCCATCGAAAATGGTTACTTTGATTAACATATCTGTGTGGGAGGGAGATAAAAATAAAAAAATTATTCCAATCATTGCCTGTACGTATGCTGATGATTCTGGCAGCAGCCCTGATACCAGTAAACATCGTGTTATTGTTAGCATCTAATCGTATGGTGTATGATGTCAGACAGCAAATGCAGCAATCCCTGCAAGGAACTGCGGATGTTTTTATGAATGCACTGGATGCCCGGATGCAGCAGGTGGATTATTATATTTATACGAGTTGTATGAGTGATCCTGATTTTGTGGAAATGCAGAATGCAGAGAATGAAGATCAATATATATCAGCCAAAGTTGCTGTACACAGGAAACTGTTGTCAAATATTAGTGTCACAAAAGGGTGTTCCGGCTATTTTATCTGTTTTCCTGATGACAAAGATACTTTTCTGGTTGGTACATCTGACCTGGAACGAAAAAATTTGGAACATTATCTCGAAAAGACCATTCCTGAGACACGCCGATGGACATTGGAAAAAATCAACGGGAAGGAATATCTGATGCGCATTGCCGGAAATGGAAATTTATATTATGGTGCATGCATAGAGGCAGAGCCTTTGGTCAAAGAAGTTATGAAATCTGCGGCTTACGACAGTGAGAAAGTCTTTTTTTGTTCATCAGACACAGTAGTGGAAGGAACGGATGCGATATTTGCCATTTCGGCAAGTAAACGAGGAGCCGTAAAGTTTTGTATTCAAATAGACAGTGAGGAAGTACAGCGGAATTTTACTGTATGGGACTGGGGACAGTTGGCTATATCGATTTTGTTTCTTATTTTGCTGCCGGTTGTTTATATTTCTATTCGGCAGATGACGGTAAAAACACTTCAGAAGCTGAACAAAGCGCATCAGGAATTGGAGAAGGGAAATGAAGCATACCGTATTACGCAGATGGGAAATATCACTGAATTTGCAGAAGCATATGCCTCCTTTAACCATATGGCGGATAATATTCATAGTCTGAAGCTGGAAAATATGGAAAAGGAGCTGGCCAAAAGTCAGTTGGAACTTAAAAATCTACAGCTGCAGATCCGGCCTCATTTTCTCCTAAATATGTTCAATCTTATTTATAATCTTGTAGCAGAAAAAAATACGGAAGATATCCGGGAAGTGATCATGTATTTGACAGGATATTTTCGATATCTTTTCCGAAGTGGAAAAGAACTGGAATTGTTTCAGAAAGAATTCGATCTAATCCAGGGGTATATAAAAACATCGCAAATACGGTATCCGGATGAGATTGATTGTATTTTTCAGATTGATCCGGATGTATTTATGGTTCGTGTGCCTCCACTTTTGATCCATAATTTTGTTGAAAACATCATTAAGCATGCATACATAAAAGGTAAGCCTATGCATATTATGCTGTCTGCGGAATATGTGGACGGTGTAGTGACATTTTTGGTTAGTGATGATGGGAAAGGGATGTCTGCGGAAGAAGTGGAAAATATCAATAGCGGTCAGTTTCGGGAAACAGAAGGTGAGGAAGGCAGGGTACATGTGGGGCTCAAGAATTCTGACTGCCGCCTGAAAGCTTTTTATGGAGAAAAGGCTTGCATTCAGGTGGAATCAGAAATGGGAGAAGGAACGGTATTTACAATTTCATTCCCTTATAATCTGGAGGTTGAAGATGCGGCTATTGATTATTAACGATGAAGTACTTACTGCCCGGACGATGAAAAGAGAAATAGACTGGATGAACCTTGGAATTTCAGAGGTTTATCTGGCATTTGACGCAAATGAAGCAAAAGACCAGCTTCAGGCGTACAAGATGGATATCCTCCTTTGCGATATCGAAATGCCGGGCGATAGTGGAATACAGCTCCTGCGATGGGTACGGGAACAAGGGATGGACTGTGACTGTATTTTTCTGACTTGCCACGCCAACTTTATCTATGCGCAGGAGGCATTACGTCTGGGGTGCCAGGATTATGTATTGATGCCTACGCCGAATGAAATCGTTGCGCAGACAGTAAAAAAGGTTGTTCAGTATAGAAAAACAGCGAAAGAAAAGGCGCGTATGGAACAATATGGACAGCAGTGGATACAGGAAAAGAAAAATTCAGCCGTGGATGAGCAGGGGGAAAAGAAGAGCCCGGAGCAGATTGTCAGGGAGTGCAGCGAATATATTCTGCAAAATTTAGAAAATGGAGAGATTGGTGTAAACGAAGTGGCAGAGTTTTGCCATTTGAGTCCAATCTATTTGAACCGTATATTTAAAAAAGAAAAGAATACAAGCATCAGCCAATATATTATTTCTGAAAAGATGGAACTGGCTGCAAAACTGCTTAAAGGGGGCGGACTGAATGCGAATACGGTGGCCCTCAAAGTAGGGTATCCAAATTATCCGCATTTTTCAGCAGCTTTTAAAAAATATCATGGCTGTTCTCCAAAACAGTTTATAGAAGATATCCAGCCGGAGGAGTGACTAAACCGGTTATCATAGAATCTCTTGTTTCAGAGCATTGTGAAAGAAAATAGCATGGAATGGGTTGCTGTATACAGATGGAACAGTACAATATAGGATGCAGAGACATCTATATATTGTACTGTTTTTTTGGTTGCGGCATTTATTCATTCATACATCTGAAAGTTTATTTTTTGTAAGTCCAAGTTTATATTTCGGATGTTCTCACAAAAATAAAATTGCTAGAATAATATCATCAGAAATCAACATGGAGGTAAGAAATATGAAGAAGAAAATGGTATCTGTACTGATGGTAAGTGTGATGCTGGCATCTATGCTGGCAGGCTGCGGCGGAAATTCTTCCGGGTCTGAAGGAGGCTCAAAGGAAACGACAGACGGAGAGGAAGTATACAATGTTGTGATGCAGCTGCCGATTGTGGGAGATACACCGGCGGGTCTGGAGGATGTGGAGGCGGCTGTCAATGAGCTCACAGAACCTGAGATTGGTGTAACTGTAACGCTTGAGCCGGTGGGCGCGTTTGATCTGGGAACAGAAACCAGTCTGGCTATTTCATCCGGGGAGAAACTGGATTTGAATGTCAGTCTGTACACAGGGATTGCATCATTGGTAGAGTCGGGAAGTATTATTGAATTAGATGAACTGCTTGAACAGAATGGACAGGATATCGTTGAGGTCTGCGATGTGCAGATGAAAGGCGGCATGTATGATAATAAACAGTATGCGGTTCCACTTGCTTATCTTCGGGGAAACAGAAAATCTTTTATTGCCAACAAGGCTGTTTTGGATAAATACAATATCAGTATTGAAAAGGATAAATATTACACAGTAGAGGAATTGGAGGATATTTTTGCCACTGTTAAAGAGGGAGAAGGGGATAGCTTCTATATAATGGGCGGCGCTTATAATATGGCAGACGTGCCATTTGCTACACTCCATGACGTTACGTTGGATAATATGAGCGGCGGTATTGGCCTTCTCTTTGACGCGGACTTCAATACGACAGGTGAAATGGTCAACTTTTTCGAATCTGATGAGTATGCGGAATATGCGGAACGGATGTATGAATGGGCGAAAAAGGGATATTATTCCCCAGATGCCTCTACTACAACTGAAACTGCGGGTGCGCAGATGAAAGCAGGGACAGCACTTGGCACATTCGCGAATGGAAGTCCGACCTTAGAAGCAGAATATTTCAAGCAGATTGGCGGAGAGGCTGTACGTATTGATCTGAATCCGGCTTATTCCGCGACCAGTGAATTTCAATCGGTTCTCTGGAGTATTCCAACAACCTGTGAAAATCCGGAAAAGACCATGCAGTTTCTGAATATGCTGTATACGACTCCGGAATTGTCGAATCTGTTGATGTATGGTATCGAAGGCGTTTCCTACGATATCGTGGAAGAGGATGAGCATGGTACAGTCGTCCAGGTAAAAGAGGACGCACCGTATTTTATGGAGATGGGTGTTTTTGGAAACCGGTTGTCATGGTATATTCAGGCTCCAGGGGAAACAACGGTCAATGAAGAAAGCCAGGCTTATAGTGATTCTGTTGAACGTGTATCCCCGGCTATTGGATTTGTACCCAAATTTGAGGCAGTCAGTACACAGTATTCTGCTGTAAATGCAGTTATTGCCCAGCACACACCAATCATCAATACGGGTGCGATAGATCCGGCTAAGGAACTTCCGGAATTCATCAATGCGTTGAAAGGAGCAGGTATTGATGATGTTCTGGAGGAAGTGCAGTCACAGTATGAGGAATTTAAGGCGGCGCAGTAAGCAGCCGCCTGCCGATCATAGAAAAGGAGCAGGGTATGGATAAAAACATAAAAGTCAAAAGAAAGAAAAACTGGAAAAGAATCATTCCCTTTTATGTAATGATGCTTCCGGGAATCATTTATCTGATCATCAATAACTATATGCCGATGTTTGGTACGGTTATTGCGTTTAAAAAGCTAAATTTTGCAAAAGGGATTTTTGGAAGCCCATGGGCGGGACTTTCTAATTTTAAGTTTTTATTTGCGTCCAAAGATGCCTGGATCATTATCCGCAATACATTGGGATATAATATCTTTAATATTATTTTGGGAACAATTCTCGGTCTTGCTATGGCAATTTTGCTGAATGAAATTACCAGCAAAAAGAGTAAGAAAATTTATCAAAGCGCTGTGCTTCTTCCGTATCTGATGAGCTGGGTTGTAGTAAGCTACCTGCTTTATGCTTTCCTGTCATCGGAGTCAGGTATGTTCAACTCGGTTCTTCAGGGAATGGGACAGGATCCAATTTCCTGGTATAATGAAAAGAAGTACTGGCCTTTTATTTTGGTATTTGCCAATATATGGAAAAGCATAGGTTACAGCATGATTGTTTATTATGCGGCGATTGTTGGACTTAGCCAGGATTATTTTGAGGCGGCAAGGCTTGATGGCGCAACAAAATGGCAGCAGATCAGGCATATCACACTGCCGCTTGTAAGTCCGGCGGTCATCACGATGATGATTTTGAATGTAGGTATGATTTTCCGTTCAGATTTTGGGCTGTTTTATCAGCTGCCAAGAAATTCGGGAGCGCTTTACAGTGTTACACAGACGTTAGATGTGTATGTATATAATGCTTTGATGAAGAACAACGATTTTGGTATGTCCAGTGCGGCCAGTTTCATTCAGTCTATAGTTGGTTTAGTGCTTGTTGTGGTAACTAATAAGATTGTTGCAAGGTATGATAAAAACAGCGCATTGTTTTAAAGGAGGGAAAAAGATGAAAGAAGAAAAGAAAGTTCAGATATTAGGACATGCGTTCATGATTGTTTTTTCTTTGTTGGCTGTGTTGCCTTTTATCCTGCTGATCGTATCTTCTCTGACAGATAATACATGGGCGACGGCGAATGGTTTTAGTTTTTTCCCGAAGGAATGGAGTCTGGATGCGTATCTTTACATAGCAAATTCATGGCAGACGATTGGACGGGCGTATCTGGTTACAATTGTTGTGACAGTCGTAGGTACTGTGCTTAGTATTCTGCTCACATCATTGTTTGCGTATGGTCTGAGCCATGATGAGATTCCAGGCAGCGGTATTATCAGTTTTCTGGTAGTATTTACAATGTTGTTCAATGGAGGGCTTGTAGCTACATATTATGTTTATTCAGGCATTTTTCATATCAGAGACACCTTTTTTGCTTTGCTTTTTCCGAATCTTATGATGAATGCATTTAATATCATTCTGGTAAAGAATTATTTTAAATCCAGTATTCCGGCAAGCCTTTTAGAGGCGGCGCGTATTGACGGAGCCAGTGAGTTCACAATCTTTTTCAGGATTTGTTTTCCGCTTAGTAAACCAATCCTGGCAACCATAGGGCTGATGACGGGTATTGCTTATTGGAATGACTGGCAGAATGGTCTGTATTACCTGAGTCAGAGAAATGGTAGCAAGTGGTATTCGATTCAGGTAGTGTTGAATACCATCAATGAAAATATTAACTTTTTAGCATCTAATTCAGGAGCGTCGGTAACCGCGGTGACCTCCATGCCATCTACTACAGCACGTATGGCAATTGCCGTAATAGGAATTATTCCGATTTTGATTGCCTATCCGTTTTTCCAGAAATATTTTGTAAAAGGTATTACACTTGGCGGTGTCAAGGGGTAGTTTTGGGGAGCGTATCAGGAAAGGAACTTTATACATGAACGTTTAAGTCAGTGAGGAGGTCGAAAAAGATGATAAAAGCAGCGCGTATTTTTCAGAGCGGAATGATGCTCCAAAGGGAGAAACCGGTCCATGTCTGGGGAGAAGCAGATGCAGGAACAGAAATTACGGCGGTTATCCAGGGAAAACAGGGAAAGGCAATCACCGGTGAAAATGGCCGGTGGGAAATCACATTGCCGTCCCTGTGCGCGTCAGAAGAGGAAATACTCGTTGTTTCGGATGGAAACGAAAAACTTGTATTTTCAGATGTCGCAATTGGAGAAATCTGGCTTGCCGGCGGCCAGTCCAATATGGAATTCCATATGCGTTATGAGAAACATTTGCAGCAAGTAAAGGAAACATGCAGTAATAAACGGATTCGGTTCTACGATGTCCCGGAGATTGCTTTTGAGGGCCAGGCGGAACGTTTTGACTACAGCCGTATGGGAATGTGGCGTAAAGCCAGTAAGGAAGACATTGAGTATTTCAGCGCGGCAGGCTATTATTTTCAGTGTATACTGGAGAAGGAACTGGATGTTCCGGCAGGAATTGTCGGCTGTAACTGGGGCGGTACCCGCAGTGCCGCGTGGATGAACCTGGATACAGTACGCAGGAATGGCCCCGGCTGGATGGAAGAGTACGAAGCTTTTGCGTCTGGAGTTGACTGGAAAGAATACATAGAAAGGCAGTGCGGGATTCCCCAGAATGGAAGGGGAAATCCGTTTGCCGATCCGTTTGGCGAGTTTGTTTTGCCGAAGACACGTTCAGAAGAAGAATTGATGGCTTTTTTTGCAAAACTTGGTGTTGACCAGCCATTTCCAGAGGAGATTTTGGAAGAATATCAGCCACATAATATCCCAGGGGTGCTGTATGAAAACATGGTTAAGAAAGTTGCTCCTTTTAGTGTACGGGGTGTATTGTGGTATCAGGGTGAGAGTGATGATGGTCATTATGCCGGTCTGTATGGACAGATGCTTACCGGTTTGATCGATGACTGGCGTAAGTTATGGGAAGAAGAGCTTCCATTTTTGGTAGTCCAACTGCCCGGATTTGAAAAGTGGCTTTCCGCTGTGGGCGAGAACTATGCTTTGATCCGTGAAGGGCAGGAATATGCTGCGGAAACGATGCCGCAGGTATATATTTGTTCTATTTCTGATACAGGAGAAAGATTGGAGATTCATTCAAAGGATAAAAAAGTTGTTGGTGAACGGCTTGCTCTTTTGGCCCGTGGTCATGTGTACGGTCAGAAAATTATGTGCGACGCGCCAAAAGCTGATTCGCTCCGAGTGGAGAACGGACGGCTGATTCTCTCGTTTGAACATGCAGAGGGCGGACTTGTTTTGCGTGGAAATGAGATTCAGGCACTAAAGCTTCTCGTGAATGGAGAAGAAGCAAAGTATCATGCGGAACTGGTGGGAGAAGAGGTTGTGATTATTCCGTCTGAGAAAATTTCCGGGGCGGTTCAGATTGCGTTCGCTAAGGAACAGTTTTATATTGTGAATCTGTACAATCAGGCAGGAATTCCGGCGATTCCTTTTGTGTTTACCGTTGAAATTCCGAAATCATAAAATAGCGGAAACTTAAAGCAGAAAAGAGGAAAGAACTATGTTAATTGAGACGTTGAAACTCTGGAGAGGCAGGGAAGATGTGGAGCTGACTGTTTTTGTGACGCAAAAGAATCCATTTCTTCCTGCAGAGCGCCCGCGTCCGGCGGTGCTCGTGTGTCCCGGCGGCGCTTACGCAACCTGCAGCAGACATGGCAGCGAGGGCGATGCGGTGGCCATGGCGTTTGCGATGGACGGTTATCAGGCATTTGTATTAGAATACAGCATCACCGAACGAGCGGCGGAAGGAGCAACCGTCTATCCGGCTATGCTCCTTGACTACGGCAGAGCGGTTATGACCATCCGGGAACACGCTGATGAGTGGAATGTGGATGTGGATCAGATTTCAATTCTGGGTTTTTCCGCAGGCGGACATCTATGCGGAACAATTGCCACAGAATGGAATAATGGAATTTTAGAGAAAGAATTTGGTATCCCGGCACAATGTTTTAAACCGCTTTGCGCCATGTTGGTTTATCCGGTTACGGATTTTGTGATCCAAAAGGAAATGCGAAATGCAGAAGGAACGGATGAAGGTTCCACCATCAATATGGATATTGCTTATTTTGGAAGAGCGGATAATGATGAGGAAACTTTAAAATCCGGCAGTCCAACATATAAAGTGACAAAGGATTGTCCCCCAATCTTCCTTGCCGCAGCTCAAAATGACGGCCTTGTGAAATGCACCAATACCCTGCGAATGGCCTGTGCGCTGCAGGACGCTGATGTACCGTATGAGTTACATATATTCCAGTATGGGGATCATGGTTTTGCTCTGGGAAGGGATTTGTTTGAGCCGTGGAGGAAGGATAAATCTTATTCTGCAGCCGCATGGGTTCCAATGGCAAAGACCTTTCTGCTTCATCAGCACAATCCGGAGACCGCTGCAGTGGAGGCGGACCCATTTGGTACATTAACATTGGAATTGGAGAGGATAAAATGAGGACACAATTTAGTACACCGCCAGAATGCGCCAAAGCGGCGCTTTCTCTGGCGGAGACTATTACCATAGGAAATGGCCGGACACCGGAACGCTTTAAAAAAGTGATGAAAATGAATCGTGGGGCTTTGGGGATGTTTAGCCCATATGGAGCGTCAGGTGACGGGCTTGAGCGTAAAAATCCGGTTGTTGTAGCATTGGGAGACAGTGTGACAGCCGGACATTTTGAATATAATGGAAATCCGGGAGAACTTTTTGCCAGACTGGAACAAGGAAATGTGCCGGATGATTTTGCCATAGAAGTGACAGACGCAAGAGTATGTTACCTGGAGCAGTTTCGCTGTATGCTGATTGAAAAATATGAGCAAACATCGGTAAGCACGATCAATGCAGGTATTGCGGGAGATACTGTGTACGGTATGCAGAAAAGATTATATAGAGATGTCATCCGTTATCAGCCGGATCTGTTCATTTTTAATGGCTCGTTAAACTGGGGGCCGGAATGTGGGAGCACTCAGGATTATAGGAAGGTGATTACGGAAGTAGTAAAAGCGGTAAAGAATGAAATAAAAGCAGATATCGTTCTGTTGACTCCCAATATGGAGATTCCCATGGAAGGATTTGGGAATCCCCGGTCTTCGCTCAAGGAAAGGGTGGAGGTTATCCGGGAATTGGCAGAAGCGGAACAGGTTTGTCTGGCTGATGTTTATCGTGTGTGGGAAGCCTATCAGGAGAATGGATGGCCGTTGGAGGCATTGCTTGCAAATGGGATAAACCATCCTTCTATAGAAGGACATACTCTTTACGCGAAAGTGCTGATGCGGTTGTTGGAAGATTAAGATGGAGGAAAGCCATGAAAATTACAGAATTGCGTACAAACCATATTTCAGAGCCTTTGGGGTACAGTTATGCGCCTCTTTCTTTTTCGTGGAAAGTGGAGGATGCAGGAGAAAGTAAAGAAAATAAGAGTGTAAGAATTATTGTAAAGAAAAGTGCGGAGACGGTTTATGACAGCGGTGAGGTTGCGAATGCGGACAGTTTGGATTATCCGGTTCACATGGAATTAGAACCCAGATGCCGCTATGATTTTACGGTAGCCGTGACGGCTGATAATGGACAGACGGCAGAGGGAAGCAGTTTTTTTGAGACCGGTAAACAGGAGGAACCATGGATCGGAAAATGGATTACTCCTGGCAGCAGGTATGTGGATGAAAAGCCTCACGCAGGTTACATTCTGGAAAGAAAATTTTCTGTGTGTACTAAGGGAGAAGCACGGCTTTATCTTTGCGGTCTTGGGGTTTATGAGTGTTACATCAATGGAAAAAAGGTGGGAAAGGAATATCTTGCGCCTGGCTATCACTCTTATGATCTTCATGTACAGACAAACACCTATGATGTGACGGAATATGTGGTCAGCGGTGAAAATAAACTGGAAATCTGGCTTGGAGAAGGATGGTTTAAGAGCCGTATTGGATTCGATGGTGGAATTGCGGATATGTACGGCGATAAATTGTATGCAATCGGAGAGCTGTATGTGAATGGCGTTCTTGCGGCTGCTACTGACAGCGATTGGTCTAGCAGAATTTCTCCCGTTACATTTAGTGGTATATATGACGGTGAGGTTTATGATGCAGGGTTGGAGGAATCGGAAATTGTTTGGCCTGCTGTACTGGAAGTTCCGGAAAAATGCGGGGGACTTACGGAACGGTATAGTCTTCCGATAGTCAAAAAAGAAAGCTTTGTGCTAAGAGAAGTCATTGTTTCACCGAAACAGGAGACAATTTTAGATTTTGGACAGAATCTGACTGGTTGGGTGGAATTTGACTGCGCATTAGCAAAGGGGATGCAGGTTCGTCTGACTGCTTGTGAAATTCTTCAGGAAGGATGCTTTTATCATGATAATCTGAGACTGGCAAAAACGGAGTTTACTTATATTTCCAATGGAAAACCGGCGCATGTGAGGCCGCATTTTACTTTTTATGGGTTTCGATATATGTTGGCAGAGATCAGGGCAACGGACAGTGACTGGGAGGCTTTGCCTGTAGATTGTGAAGGCTACCATTTTATGGCATACCATTTGCGGAGTGATTTTGACCAGATCGGGAACATTACAACAGGGAATGGGAAAGTGAACCAACTGTATTCCAATGCGCTTTGGGGACAGAAGGATAATTTTCTGGATGTACCTACGGATTGTCCGCAGCGTGATGAAAGATTGGGATGGACTGGAGATGCTCAGGTATTTTCAGAGGCTGCCTGCTATAATATGTATGTACCGGCGTTTTACCGGAAGTATTTGTGGGATATGCGTGCCGAACAGAGTTTGACGGATGGGGCGGTTCCCAATGTAGTGCCGAGCATTAAACAGGGAGAGATTGCGGAAGGCGGATGCTGTCCTTGGGCTGACGCAGGAGTGATCATACCATGGAATGTATATCTGCATTATGGCAGTAAGACGCTGCTTGCTGAGATGTATCCGGGTATGAAATCATGGGTAGATTACCAGAGACGGCTAGAAGAAAAAGAAGGAGGCCCGCATCTTGTAAAAGGCGGTTTTCATTTTGCGGACTGGCTGGCATTGGACAATGAAGAGCCAGGGCCGTTTGGCGCTACTGACCCCTTGTATATTGCAAGCGCCTATTATTATCATGATGCAGATATTGTAGCCAGATCGGCAGAAATTTTGGGATATTCTGAGGATGCCAAAGAGTATGCCAGGCTTGCCGCTGAGATTCGGGAGGCAGTCAGGGAGAAGTATTTTGATGAGAATGGACTTTGCCTTTGCCGGACACAGACTGGGGCAGCTATCTCTGTAATGTTTGGCCTTACCGATGGGAAAAAGCAGGCGGAGGGAAATATGCTTTCGGAAAGGGTGACTTGCAATGCCAATCATCTGAATACCGGATTTGTAGGAACTTCCATCCTCTGTCCTGCGCTTACTGAGACCGGGCATCACAGACAGGCAGTGGATCTACTTTTGAATGAGGACTATCCGAGCTGGCTCTATAGTGTGAATATGGGGGCTACGACAATCTGGGAACGGTGGGATTCAGTATTGCCGGACGGGCGTATGAATCCGGACGGGATGAACAGCCTAAACCATTATAGTTATGGGAGTATCGTGGCTTGGATGTATAAGTATCTTGGCGGGATACGTGAGAAAGAGCCAGGGTTTAGGAAAGCTGTGATCGAGCCGCATCCGGATGAACGGCTTGGGTTTTTAGAATGTGAGTTAAACGCTGCGGTTGGAACATACTGGTCCAAATGGAAATATGAGGAAGATAGTACAATATCCATGGAGATTACTGTGCCGTTTGGGGCAGAAGCTGAACTACGCCTTCCGGACGGACAAAGAAAAGTAGTGAAAGCAGGGACTTATAGGTTCGTAATGTAGGACAGAGATAAGAATTGCTTGATGTATTTTGCAGACATTCTGATAGTGAAAACACATGAATCGGAGAGAAGGAGAAGGATAAATGGCAAGTTATGAAAGTGCTGAATCGCGTTTGAACCTGGCAAAGAAATTGGCAGCGGAATCTTGTCATGAATTCTAAATCTTATCAAGAGATGAGAGATGCATCACAAAAATAATGAAAAGCCTTTTCCGCCTGTATGGTTGGAGTGATTTCAGGACTCTCTGTGTGAAGAAATATGGCTGACATTTTAAAGGAGGAAGAAAGACATGTCACACAATTTTAAATGCGCGCCGGATATAGCGGTTGTCGAGACGAAGCAAGGAAAAGTCAGAGGGTATGAGTACGACGGCATTCGTATTTTTAAGGGAATCCCTTATGCAAAAGCAAAGCGCTTCCATGCACCGGAACCTGTTGAACCATGGGAAGGAGTAATGGAGGCTACCAGTTATGGTTATGTGTGTCCGCTCTTAGAACTGCCGAAACCAAATGGAGAATTAAATGTACCGCACCGTTACTGGGTTATGAATGAGGATTGCCAGAATCTAAATATCTGGACACCGGCCTGTGACTGCGGAAAACGACCGGTCCTGGTCTGGCTGCATGGAGGTGGTTTTGAGGCCGGTTCCGCAATTGAACATATTGCTTATGAGGGAGAGAATATGTGCCGCATCGGGCAGGTAGTGGTGGTCTCTGTCAATCACAGGCTGAATATTCTGGGATATTTTGATTTGTCTGCATATGGAGAGGAATATGCGAATTCAGGAAATGCCGGGAACGATGATATGATAGCTGCTCTGAAATGGATTCACGAAAATATTGTGAATTTTGGCGGTGACCCGGACAATGTGACGCTTTTCGGCCAATCCGGAGGCGGAGAAAAAATTAATGCGCTGTTACAGACTCCGGCAGCAGACGGATTGTTCGCAAAAGGAATCAACATGAGCGGGAACCTGGGACCGGCTATGGCGAACAGCAAAGGGGATGGAGAAGAGCTTGCCATTGCCTTAATGGCGGAACTAGGCATAGATGGAAATGTGAAAGAACTGGAAGCAGTCCCCTATGACAGGCTGGCTGAAGCTTACAGACGCATAAAGCCTGAGTTTGCGGCGGCAGGGAAATATCTGGGCTGCGCGCCGCATCCAAATGCATTTTACAGAGGAAATTCGGAGGAGTACGGGGTACGGGAAGAGACGGCGCATATTCCGATGCTGGTAGGGACCGTGTATGGAGAATTCTTTGCGTTTATGGCGTCAAAGTATGACAAACATAAATTGACATACGAAGAAGGGACTGAGATTGTAAAGCGGGAACTAGGAGAAGAAGCGGCGGCAGAACTTCTCCCGCTTTATACGTCAGCCTATCCGGAGCACAACCCGGTGGATATATTGACGCTGGACTTTTTGTTCCGTGTGCCTACACAGAAGTATATCCGTCAGCGCAGCGGGCAGAATGCATGCACATATTCCTATTTGTTTGATCTGGATCTGCCTGTCAATGGCGGAAATGTACCCTGGCATTGCGCGGATATTCCCTATGTATTTCACAATACTGAACTGGTCCCTGTTACACAGCAGGAGGGAATCACGGAAAAAATAGAATCGCAGATTTTTGACAGCGTGATCGCTTTTGCAAAGAATGGCGATCCAAATCATGCAGGAATACCGCATTGGCCAGCCAGCCGGCCCGGTGAGGAACAGACGATGATCTTTGGCAAAGATACCCGGGTAAGGTGCAACCATGACGCGAAACTCATTCCTCTGCTTGAAAAACATATGGGGCCGGTGATTGAGCGGATGATGCAGGAGATTCTGGGCGTGGTACAACATTAATGTTTCAATCTTTGTTCAAGCGTCGGAATTATATGCGTTTCTTCACCTGAAATTTATAAAATAAAAAAGATGTAAAGCCTTGACAATTTCATCAAGCCTTTACATCTTTTTAGCTTACATATGTTTCTGTAGCATTTTCTTTTTCACAGAAACTTATGGCGCTGGATGTTTTTAGAATTCTATAATGCGTCTTTAGTAATTCCAGGGTTCTGCGACATTTTATAATTACCGCTCTTTTATAAAGTGTTGTAAGATGTACATGTGACATACAGGAAAAAGGAGAGATGGAATATGAGA